>NZ_JBJODA010000018.1:0-115231 GCF_045899875.1 Clostridioides sp. GD02377 | reverse complement strand
GAACCTACAAATGGGCTTGACCCAGCAGGAATTGAAGAGATTAGAGAATTAATAAAGTCACTTCCAGAAAAATATGGTATGACAGTTCTAATCTCTAGCCATCTTTTGAGTGAAATTGACCAGATTGCAACATCAATAGGAATAATAAATCATGGTGAACTTGTTTTTCAAGATAGCATAAAAGAACTTCATGATAGAGGTCAAAGTCATATCGCTATCAAAACACAAAACCTTATATCTTCACAGAAATTATTGAACAATAAAGGATATATGTCGCTTATACAAAACGGATACTTGACTATTGAAAATTTAAACGACTCAGATGTAGCTAAAGTAAATAACATACTTGTCAATTCAAATATTGATGTATTCAGAATAGAAGAACATAAAAAGAGCTTAGAAGATATATTCCTAGAACTTACTGGTAAGGCGGTGACTTTATAATGAAATATCTTGGTCTAGAGTTTTACAAACTTAGAAGAAAGAAACTTTTTCTTATGACATTTTTATTTGTAGTTGTTGAAATATTGTGGTGTATTATGAACTCAAATAGAACCATTACACGTAATCCAGATATGTTAAGTGGATTTGAATATTCATATATTATCATGAATTTTGTAACTCTAAATGGCTTATTCTTTCCTATTTTAATATCAATAATTACATCACGCATAAGTGATATAGAGCATAAAGGAGATACGTGGAAACTTCTAAAATCTTCTGTAGCTCCTTTAAATAGTATCTATTTCTCTAAATTCTTATGCACTACTATCTTAATATCTGTATCTGTGTTAATGCAATTGTTATCTATTATACTATTTGGATGTTTTAGAGATATGATTGAACCCTTCTCTTTAATTTTACTTCTAAAATATACATTTGGAACAATACTTGTAAGTACTGCTATAATCGCACTACACCTGTGGATTGCAACTGTAATTCCAAATCAAATGATTGCAATTACATTTGGTATGGTAGGTAGTTTTATAGGTTTAACATCAGGACTATTTTATCAAGGTATTCGTAGATTATTTATATGGTCTTATTACTTGGAATTGTCACCTTTAAACTATGCATATGATAATGCCAGTGGACCATCCGTCTACAGAATTGATATGAATCTTTTAATTACTATTATAATCTTCTTAATTGGAATGTTAATTTATTATATTGGAAGAAATCATCTATTAAAAAAAGAATTATAGGAGGGGTTTAAATGTTAAGGAAAGCAGTCTTGGGAGAAATCCTAAAGTTAAAAAATTCTTTTATATGGTATGTATTGATAGCTTTACCACTTATAAGTGTCTTAATTGGTTGTGGTAATTTTTATCTAAATCAAGGTATTCTTACAAAACAATGGTATAGCTTATGGACTCAAGTTAGTCTTTTTTATGGGGAATTTTTCTTTCCTATCTTAATAGCAATCTTTTGTGCATATATTTGTAGGCTTGAACATATGAATCATAACTGGAACAATATAATGACATTACCAATCAATCTAAAAAATATATTTTTATCTAAGCTTGCAGTAATTTCAGTACTTACGGCTATTACACAAATTGTTTTTGTTATCTTTTATATAGTTGCAGGAAATATGTTTGCTTTTCCTGATAGTATCCCTAAAGAACTTACTGGTTGGATTGTTAAAGGTTGGATTATTTCTATTTCAATAGCTTCTATACAGCTATATATGTCTATTAAGATTAGAAGTTTTGCAACTCCTATTGGAATTAGCCTTTGTCTTTCTTTATTTGGTATGGGGTTACTGATAGCTAAGCCTTCTATTGGTATCTTTTTCCCTTACTCTATGCTAGGAAGTGCAATGGGAATTATAAAGCAGTCTGCTTTAAGTATTAATGATACTATGGTTTCAATATTTGTTGCATTCATTACTACTCTAGTATTTTCTGAAATTGCCAATAGAAATTTTAAGAAAAATGATGTCATTTCTTAATGGTCAATATATTAGAATCAAATATATTAATAATAAGGATTTATAATAAAAACCATCTATTAAAATTCAAATATTTATTTTACCTAATTATATTTGAATTATAATTAGATGGTTTACTTATTATATATTATATTTATTTATATATTGTATATTTATTTTTGTAAAGTAATTATTATCTTAAGGTTATATAATCTTATTTTTTATCGTGATTATTTGTATGTCACCTTAAAATATTTAGTGTTAGAAAATGACTTTCATCATGTAATATGGTAAAATACAGGAGAAGCCTATATATATTTTTATGAGGAGGGCATATAAATATGTTTGCATTTGGATTTAATTTAGTAATCCTTTTATTAGTACTACTGTTAACAGTAGGTATATTTGTGGGTATTATAAAAAAAAATAAGCCAATATTAGTTACATCATCAGTTACTTTATCAATAATACTTATTACTATAATTGTAATCTGGAATCTAATTCCCGATACATGGTAATAGGCTTATTTACATAATTATAATTTAGACATAATTATATAACTCGCAAAGAGTTTTAATATTGTTTGGAGGCAATTAATGAATACTATAGATTATGAAGATAAGCAAATAACAACACTTTGGAATGAATATGCAAACACAAGAAATAGTGGCCTTAAGAAGTTAGCAAACAAAAAGCTAGACCTTATGATTGAGTACATATTGACATTACCTGAAATTAAACAGAAACACTTTATTACATATATTTGCAAAGAACGTTTTGATAAGAATAATATAAAAACATTCCAGCAACCTCTAGTTGTTAAGTTGATTTTTCCAATAGTCAAAGAGGCTATTTTAAATGAGGAGATGCCTTTTCTTAGATGGGGATACCAGTTAGATATTCCTATTTCTTTGAATAGTGAAGAATATATATACTACTCTTCTGAAAACATGTTAAAAGATGCTTTAAAGTTAGATAGTAAAGATATTAAATCCGTAGAATTATTATTAAATAAGTATATAGATGAACTATGGTTTGCTTCTCATCATATACAAGAAAGCGTTATTTTAAGTACTAAAGCAAATATTAAGTATGATTTAGATGAGATGGACAAGTTACTTACAAAGTATGAAGAAAACTTAGATTCATATAGTGAATACTTAAAGGAAAAGACTTATTATCAAGAGTTGTATAACTTATGGTTTCAATATGATGAAACCGATAAAGATATTTCATTCCCTGAGTGGTTAGAAGTTAGAGGATATAATTATTCTTGGTGTAATGTCTTTTATTATAAAAAATAATATATACTTACTACTCTACTACTTATTTAGATGTTATGTGTTTTTTATTTAATAATTATGTACCTATCAGTTAAAGGCTATATGTTTTTTATCTAATAGTTATATGTATGTTATTTAAAAGTTGTGTGCTTTTTATTTAAGAATAATACGTATGTTATTTAAAAACTATATGCTTGATATTTAAGAATAATACGTATGTTATTTAAAAACTATATGCTTGATATACTTAAAGGTATAAATGTACATAATAATATTATTATTTAAATTTATTTAATAATATACTAAAGATTTAGTGTGAAACTAACTATTATATTATATAATGAAAGTTAATTAAATATAGCTAAAAAATTATTGAATATAGTAAATAAATATTTGACCTTGAGAGGTGTAATTAAAATGATAATTAGACAGGAAAAAGAAAGTGATAAAAGTAAAGTGTATGATGTTATTAAGTCTGCCTTTGAAAATGAAGAAGTTTCTGACCATGATGAGCATAATCTTGTTAATCGTTTAAGAAATAGCGATAACTTTGTTCCAGAACTTTCAATAGTAGCTGAGTATGATGGAGATATAGTTGGTCATATCTTATTTACAGAAATAAAAGTTGGAAATGATGTACTTTTAACATTAGCACCTGTATCGGTTTCTCCTAGCATGCAAGGTAAAAAAATCGGTACAAAGCTAATTGAAGAAGGACATAAAATAGCAAAGGAAAAAGGATATAGAGGTTGTGTTGTCTTAGGTCATGACAAGTATTATCCTAAATTTGGTTATCAGGTAGCAAGTAAATTTAATATAATGGCTCCATTTGAAGTACCAGATGAAAACTTCATGGCTATAGAATTATTAGAAGGTGGGTTTAAAGGAGTCTCTGGTGTTGTAGAATATGCAAAAGAATTTTTTGAATAGTCTTTATAATTTAGTATAGCAAATACAATAACTTTATGTGTGATATTTAGATGACTCAAAATCAATTATTTGAAGCTACAGAGTCATCTAAATTTATTTTATAATACTAGTACTAGAAAGGATGTTTGAATATGTTTGAATCAAGATGTGGTGTCTGTTGTAACAGTTGTACAAGAAAAGAACAAGTAAATTGCACTGGCTGTCCAAATATGGAAAAGCCATTTTGGGGTGGAGAATGTAAGGTTAAAACTTGTTGTGAAGATAAGAAGCTTAATCATTGTGGTGAATGTGACACTTTCCCTTGTGATATGCTTTTAAATAAGGGTAAATACCAAGGTTTCGACCCTATGATAAATATTGAACAGTGCAGAAAATGGCTTGAAGAAGCAGTTTCTAATTAATTATCTCAATCTATTTTGTTGAATAGTATATTTAACTAGATGGATAGATATTTAGATTGATAGATTTACATAAAATTTACAACTAAGAAAGAGTTAAATATTCGTTCTTATCAATATCTAAAACGGATTTTTAACTCTTTTATTGATTTTTAAATTTTTAAAAGTTTTTTTAATCTTTCCAATACCACCACTTTAATTTTTCTGATTCTGGATTTTCAGTTACTTTCCCTACCCCTGGAATTTTTTGTAACTCACCCATAATACACCATCTTTCTGAAGTTTACTCTTCATATAAAATTTTCAGTCTCTAAAAGTTTTTCACTATTCTTTTTTTTAAGAAAATATCTTCCAGAGCATCCCATTATGTAACATTTTGATTCCATAAAATCTTCATAAGATTTACCCATATATTTTAAATTTTTTCTACTTTATCATATTATATTTATTGTATCATATTAATGATTTCCCTTAATAAATATATCTCAGTATTATTATTTATCAGCCTTCTTTCAACGACTTATGCACCTTATAATCTTTAAAACCACATTTCTAAAGTCCTCTTCCCTATTTATCCAAACTACATTTTCTTATTTATTTCTAAAGATAGTATATAGATATTCTTTTTCTAACTTATATAGTGATACGTGTAACTATTTATACAATTATATATATAATAAAATTTAGATTTAATGTTTTCTTTAATTGTCACATATTATTTATGTCTTTGTTTAAAGATATACTTTGTATCGTTTTATTAATAATTGAAATATTACATTTCATTTTAGAACTATTGTATTTCATTTTGAAATGCAACATCGTAAAATAAAGCACTACTACTGATACTATCTAAGAAAAGGTTTTTATAAATTCTTATTGAATCGATTCGATTCTCAATTAAATCGTAATAAATTACACAAAAAAATAAAAAAATAGTATTAATCTGAAAAGTTGGCATATTTTGTGCTTTTATAACTTAGTATAAATCTAAAATCAAATAAGGAGAAAAAAATGAATAAAAAACAGTTGATGAAATTCTTACTTGTTGCAGCTATACCAATAATCGTATGGAGCTTACCTGCACCACAAGGATTAAAAAAAGAAACTTGGGATATTGTTGCTTTATATCTAGGTTTACTAGCAGGTCTTGTTATTAAACCATTTAAAGAACCAATCATCACTTTAATCATTGTAGGTGTAGCACTTATGTTTATGGACGAGTCAATACTACTTCATGGATATTCAGATAAGATGACTTGGTTTTTAGTTGTTGTAACTATTGTTTGTACAGCTTTTGTAAAGACAGGATTAGGAAAACGTATGGCATATAACCTTTTACTAAGAGCAGGAGATTCTACCTTAGGGCTTGGATACCTAATGATGATAAGTGATTTAATACTTAGCCCTGCTACAGGTTCAAATTCATCTAGAACAACTATTATATACCCTATATTTAGAAATATAGCAGAAGGTGCAGGTTCTAAACCTGATGATGAGCCTAAAAAATTAGGTGCATATTTAACAGTATTAACATATGTAGTATCTCAAGGGACAGCAGCATTATTTTTGACAGGTATGGCAACCAATGCGATAACAGTTTCTTTGGCATCAAGTATGTTAGGTGTTAACTTAACTTGGGGAACTTGGTTTATGGCATCAGTCGTACCAGCAGGTTTATTCTTACTAGTAGCACCACTTATAGTATATAAGATATACAAACCAGGTTTAACTCATTTAACAGATATTAAACCACAGATAAGAAAAGATTTGGAATCATTAGGTACTATTACAAAACAGGAAAAGATACTAGTTGTATTCTTTATTCTTGCAATTCTTGGATGGATGTTTGGTGAAAAAATACCTTTTATAAACTTAAATATGCAGGTAGTAGGATTTGTATTCTTAGCATTAGTCCTTATAGCAGGTATTTTAGATTGGGATGATGTTATTGGTGCTAAAGGAGCATGGAATGTATTTATATGGTATGGTGCATTTTATGGTATTGCCGGTTCATTAGCTGATGCAGGGTTTTACAATTGGTTAGCTGATAAATTGGGTACTGTACTTAATCTATCAGATGTAAATGGATTATTAGTTACAATAGTTCTATTATTAGTAAGTTTAGCAGTTAGATACTTCTTTGTATCAAATAGTGCTTTTGTAGCATCTTTTTATCCTGTACTATTTGCAATAGTTTTATCTACTAAAGCAAACCCAATGATAGTTACATTATTATTAGCATTCTTTGCAAGTTATGGAGCTTTATTGACTCATTATGGAAATGGAGCTGGTCTTATAGCCTTTGCATCAGGATATGTATCTCAAAAAGACTTCTGGAAAGTAGGTACTATCATGGTAATGGTTGCATTAGCAATATTCTTAGTAATAGGTTTACCTTACTGGAAAATAATTGGATTATGGTAAGTACACATTAAATTTATATATTGGAGATGAATAATTATGCTAGATTTACTTATTGTAAATGGTCATGTAATAGACCCTAAAAACAATGTAAATGGAAATAAAACAATTGCTATATACAACGGAAAAGTAACTGAATATAAACATGGTGATAAAGCAAAACACACAATAGATGCAAGAGGTAAATTTGTTTTTCCTGGGTTGATTGATGCACATCCTCATATGTTTGCAGATGGAACTGAAATTGGCATATATCCAGATAGTACATATCTTCCAACAGGTGTTACTAGTGCAATTGATTGTTCAGCAGGAGTAGCAAATTACCAACTATTTAAATCTTCAATTGTAGCTAGAAGTAAAGTTAATATAAAAAGTTTCTTGCAAGTTTGCTCAGCAGGTTTGGTAACTACTAGCTACCATGAATGTATTGACCCAAAATATTTTAATCATGAAAAAATAGAACGAATATACAATGAAAATAAAGATAATATATTAGGTCTAAAAATAAGATTAAGTGAAAATTTAGTAGAAGGTCTAGGAATAGAACCATTAAAAGAAACTATTAAAATAGCTGAAAAAATAGGATGTCCTGTTGAAGTTCATTGTACAAATTTACCAGTTCCTACAGAAGAAGTATTAAACATATTAAGACCAGGAGATATATTTGAACATGTATATCAAGGCGTTCAAAATACTATCCTCGACTCAGATGGAAATTTATATGAATGTGTGAAGAAAGCAAGGGAAAGAGGAATCATATTTGATACAGGAGAAGGTCGAAAACATGGGGATTTTGAAGTCATGTTAAAAGCAAAGGAACAAGGGTTTATAGCTGATATTTGTAGCACAGATTTGGTGTTGGCAAGCATGTTTAGAAGACCTATATTCTCTCTGCCAAACCTTATGTCTAGATACATATGTATGGGAATAAGTCTATATGATGTTGTAAAAATGACAACACAGAATCCAGCTAAACTTATGAAAATGGAAAATCAGATAGGATGCTTATCAGAAGGTGCAAATGCAGATGTAGCAATATTTGACATCATGAATATTAAACAAATTTATACAGATTGGAAAGGTAGTAAATTCGAGGCAGATAAATTATTAAAAACAGAAATGACCATAAAAGATGGATTTATAGTATATTGTGCCCCAGATTACATATATGAAAATTAATTAGGAGGAAGAAAATGGGTTGGAAAATATTATTACCACAAGAAATAATGCAAGAAGGAAGAGATTACTTAGAAGGTAGAGGACATGAACTAATAACTGGTTCAGGTATGGATACTAAAGATATAATAAATGATATAAAAGGTATTGATGCAATTATAGTTAGGTTATCTAAAATAACAAGAGAGGTATTTGAAGCTGCTGATAACTTAAAAGTAATAGTACGTCATGGTGCAGGATTTGATACTGTAGACTTGGAAGCTGCAAAAGAATTTGGTGTTCAAGTATTGTATTGTCCAGTAGCAAATAGTACTTCTGTTGCAGAGGTAACACTAATGTATATGTTATATTGCTCTAGAAATTATACAAAAGTAAGAAAAAGCTTTATAGAGGACTATTATAAAGCTAAATTAAGAACTCCTAAATGTGAGCTTGATGGAAAAACTGTAGGAATTATTGGATGTGGAAACATAGGTTCAAGAGTTGCTAAGATGTGTATGGATGGATTTAATATGAAAGTGGTTGCATATGACCCATATAAATCATCTAAAGATTTCCCAAAAGGCATAGAAGTAACTAGGGATATAGACAAGATATATAAAGAAAGTGATTTTGTTTCTGTTCACTGTCCAACAACTTCTATTACTAAAAACTTTATAGGAAAAGAACAGTTTAATATGATGAAAGAAACAGCGTTTTTTATAAATTCAGCAAGAGGAAGTGTTGTAGATGAACAAGCCTTATATGAAGCATGTAGAGATAATATTATAGCAGGCGCTGGTTTAGATGTATTACAACAAGAACCAGTTGATTCAAAAAATCCTATATTGTATTTAGATAATGTTGTGGTATCTCCTCATATAGGAGCAGCAACTAAAGAAGCTACTAATAGAGCCTCTTTACACTCTGCAATTGGAGTTAATGAAGTATTTGAAGGTAAAAATCCTACATGGCCAGTAAAATCAATAGATTGGGATAATGCAACTATATACAATGATTAGTAAACAATAAACACTTATTAGGAGGAATTTAAAATGACAATAGGAAATAGAGTATATTTAAAAAGAGACTTACCAGATAAAGAACTTGTAAAAAGATTCAGTGTATTACCAGCAGCAAATGTGGGAGATTGCATGTATAGGTCAAGTGCATTAAGTTCAGAAATAAAGTTAATGTCTTCACCACAAAACAAAATGTGTGGAGTTGCATTAACAGTAAAATCAAGACCAGGAGATAATTTAATGCTTCATCAAGCTCTTAATATAGCTCAAGAGGGAGATATAATAATACTATCTAATAATGGAGATAGAACACAAGCTATTATGGGAGAGATAATGTACAAATATCTTGCAGATTTCAAAAAAGTAGCTGGAATAGTAATAGATGGTCCAATAAGAGATATTGATGTTATATCAAAGTCTAATTGTCCAATATATGCTACAGGAACTACTCCAGGTGGTCCATATAAAGAAGGTCCTGGTGAGGTAAATGTTCCTATATCTATAGGTGGGATTGCTGTTAATCCAGGTGATATAATACTGGGAGACCAAGATGGTGTAATCGTAATTCCTAAAAATGATGCAGTAGACCTTATTGAGAAAGCAGAAGCAAATGCTCAGCAAGACCATGCTAAGGTGGTAAAGGCTTCTGAAGGAACTGCAAATAGAGATTGGGTAAAAGAAACGTTAGAAAAAAAAGGTGTAGAAATTATAGATGATGTTTACAGAGCATAATAATAAATGACCTCTACTCTATATCTATAAAATATTTATACATATAAATTTCAAAATACGATTAACTATCAATTTAGTTAATCGTATTTTTATTTTATTTAATTATTATTTTACTTATAAAATACTAGTACTTAATTATTATTTTATTTAATTAGAGAGCTCATATTTTTTAAGTTTACGCCAAAGAGTAGTAGTACTAATCCCTAGTTGACTTGCAGTGGCAGATTTTACTCCATTATTTTTCTCCAGTGTTTCAAGAATTAATTTTTTTTCATAATTTACAATCTTATTATCCACCAAAGTATGAGAATAATCGGTTGTTGGTGCTGAATTTGTATCCTTTCTAAAATGTGGTTCAGAAATTAATATGTCAGAAACCAAGTATTCATCTATAAAATTATCATCACACATAACGACCAATCTCTCCACTATATTTTTTAACTGTCTTATATTACCAGGAAAATCATATCTACTTAATAGTTTAAGTGCAGAATCAGATATTGAAACTGGTTTATTATATTGAGATATAATAGCATATGTCAGTTGCTCTATATCTTCTTTTCTCTCTCTAAGAGGAGGCAAATCCAATTTCAACACACAAAGCCTGTAAAATAAATCTTCTCTAAAGTTATTATTGTCAATCTGCTCTACTAGATTTTTATTAGTAGCTGTTATAACCCTTACATTAATAGGTACAACTTTAGTATCACCTATTCTAGTAACTTCTCTCTCCTGCAATACTCTAAGCAGTTTGACTTGTACATCTTTAGAAATCTCTCCTATTTCATCTAAAAATATAGTTCCATTATGTGCTAATTCAAATACACCTGCTTTGCCTTCGTTTCTTGCACCTGTAAAAGCACCTTTTACATACCCAAACAGTTCACTTTCAAGTATGTTCTCAGGTATCGCTGCACAGTTTATAGCCACAAAAGGTCCATCAAATCTATTACTGTAATTATGGATACTTTGAGCAAATATTTCTTTACCAGTACCAGATTCTCCAGTAATTATAATTGTGGAATCAGATTTAGCAAATTTCTTTGCCATGTTTACTGAGTGCATTAATGCATCACTCGAACCTAATATATCATTAAAAGAACTCTTTGCACAATGAGATTTTGAAATCAAACTTTCTCTTATTTCTTTTTCTGTAGATTGAATATTTTCTATGTCTTGTATAATTGCAACACATCCAAAATGTAAATTATCAATTATAATCGGAAAACAGTCAAATGTAAGAGAAGAACCTTTAAAATTAATTATGTTGTTGCATAGAGAGTGTCCATTTTTAAGTGAATCTAAAATATCACTAGAGGTTAAATAATCTTTTATAAATTTATCAACTTGGTTAAATAGTAATCTTTTTGCTTGATTATTTATAAAAAGTTGTGAGTGATTTTTATCAATGGCGATTATCCCACTATGAGTACATTCTAAAATTTCCTCTGTAATAGAGTTATTTATTCTCTTTTCAATTCCTATGTTATATAGATGAATTGCTTCATTGATAGATGCATGAATAGAAGACTTTTCTACTTCAGTTTCTATACAAGGTTTATTATATTTAGAAGTGATTTCTTTTGTTGTTTTACCACCTATGAAAATTTCAATACCATCATCAATTAATTCTTTTATTGTATGCTCAAACTCATAAAGAGAATTTAACTTAGGTATTTCTAAATCAAAATTTGAGATTTCTCTGAATCGTTTAGCTGTCTTATATGATGATTCTAGACCTATAAATCCTATTTTTGAGGAATACTTAAGTGCTTTTTTATATGAATAAAATATGTCTTCGTATTTGTATCCAATGTCTACTATGGGTATTGAAACATGTTTACGCAATAAATCAACATTTTGACCACGAGTAATTATTACTTTAGTGCCTGAGTTAATTAGATTATCTGCTAGTTCTATGGTTTCTTTACCTGTAGCAATATATGACGGAATTTTTATGTGTAATTCTTCAAGCACTTCATATACAGTATCTGAAAATAGCTTAGAAGGGGCAATAACTACTATCTCATTTTTCATCTTATAAAACCTCCTTTTATTGATTCTTATATAACTGGTTTCTTATTTTATATTAAATTTACACAGTTAAAAAGAGCTTTATAACTGTAAATAAACCATTATAAAACTCTTTTTAGATTATATACAAACTTCTTCCCAGTTTATCACCCAATTTTCCAATGAGTCTATCTTCTCTGCTGTTAACTCCTCTTCATGAAATGACACTAATAAATTCTTTATAAAAATATTCTTCAAAAGGCTTTGTACATTTCTTGATATAAATTCAAAGTACGAATTTTCTTTGATTGCAACGGTATAGTATGTACATTTACTCGTTTCTTGTACGTATAAGAATTTTTTCTTTGATAATTTTGATAGAGTTTTTAAAGCTACTTTCTCTGGTAAATTATGCTCTTCTTGCATATAATCAATAACCTCATATGAATTTGTTTTTATATCTAAATTCCAAATAAATTTCATAATAACTAACTCTAATTTTGATAATTTTTTTAAACACATAGTTATCACTCCACTTCCTTATCTATATAATTAGATATTACAGTAATAATTTCACAAAATCAATTACAATAATTATTATATATCGTAAAAATAATAAAAAAATATTTATAAGGTAACAAAGTTCACAATTATTATATTTTTCAACTTAAGTATTATAAAACTTTCAAATTGTAGTATATAAACTATTATCTAAAATACTTGTAATGCTATATTTAATATCTAAATCAAAGATACAATTTAGAATAAATTATATCTTTTACTATGTTTACTTGACAGTATTTTTTTTAGAGTATAAAATAGTACTTGTTAGATAACAATTACTATTTTAAGGAGTTGAGCTTATGCCACCTAAAATAAAAACAGATAGAGATGCAATCATAAATGCAGGATTTGAAGTAGCCAAAAATGAAGGTGTTACTGTCATCACTGCTCAGAAAGTTGCACTAGTACTAGATACATCAGTTGCCCCAATTTTTCGAGAATTCCAGACAGTTGAAGATTTGCGTGTTTCTGTAGAGGAAAAAATCCATACATTTCATACTCAATATATCAGTGATTATCCTTCTCAATATATCGGTGATTACTCTTTAGATGATTCTGCTTTTTTAACTTATGGACTTGGATATATTAACTTTGCCAAAGAATACCCAAATTTGTTTGAAGCTATTATGCAACATAGTACTATAAATTATAATTTAAATGAACAAGAATCTAAACAACTTGATTTTGTGGTGAATAGTGCTGCTAGTGAAGGTTCGCTTAGTTTTGAACAGGCAAAAGAATTATTTTATAATATATGGATTTATACTCATGGTATTGCTTGTTTAGTCTACAAAGGAAGTCTAATTCTTACAGTTGAAGAAGAAAAACAACTACTTATTACTGCTTTCAATGCTTTTATTACAAAGTACAAAAAGTAAAAGCACATATCATTAAAAATAAAAGTAATATTATCCAAATATTAAAAATATAAACTAAAAGGAGACTTATTTATGAAAGGTTTCTATACTTTTGTACAACTATGTAGTATTATCATATTTGCTGCATTGTGTTCTTTTACGCCCACTGCCATATCATACTTTCTTCTTATAATTTTGATTATTAGAATGATTGTATTTATACGCCCTACAAAAGGAGAAAAAATACAAGATTTTCAAGAACCTCAAAAGGTTTTGTTGGTTATTGATATGCAAGAAGCTATGTGTGGAAAAGATGGAATTTATCCTCAAAAAGAGGAATTTGTAAGTAGTGTAAATAGAATTATCATTGAAGCTAAAGAACAAGGACAAAAAATAGTATATATCTGTCAAGAATTTCATCACTTTGATTTTCTATTTTGCCTTATTTCAATGGGTGGTTGCCTTTTTCAAGGGTCAAAGGGAGCTTCCATTTGTAGTGATTTAAAGGTCGAAAATAATGAAGTGTTTGTTAAACATCAGCAAGATTCCTTTACATCCAAAAGTTTTAGTGAATCTCTAAAAGAAAATAAAGTTGATACAATCTCAATTGTTGGATTAGACTCTTCAGCTTGTGTTTATAAGACAGCATTAGGAGCAATAAACAGAGGGTACCATGTTAATATCATAAAGAATGGTGTTCTTGGTAAAAGTGTAAATTCTACAGAAAAGGCTTTAAAAAAATTATCAACAAAGGGTGTTTCAATTTATTAGCCCAGAAATAGTAAGTTTTAATTAATGGCAATTAGTGAACTAAACTAATTGTCATTAATTCTATAAAATCATAATTAGACTAATTTGTTAACTCAAAATACTAATATAGTATTATACCACATTTCCCAAAGCTTACCTACCTTAGTTGCAAAATGTGTTACACCTAAACATCCAATGACTTTGACCAATACTTCTTGAATGATTACCTTTTTTATCACATTATACTTTGTTTTATTTTTTAATAAAATTTAACATCATACAATCGTATTACATTAGCTTTATATTTGACTTTGTAACTTAGAAGTGATAGTTTAAATGTATTAAATATACTTTATCTAAGGAGATGTACATATGGTAATAGTAAATATAACATATACAGTTGAACTAAATAAAATTGAAGAAAAACTAGATGCACATATAGAATTTTTAAATAAATATTATGCAAATAATAAATTCATATGCTCTGGAAGAAAAAATCCTAGAATAGGTGGAATAATTTTATGCAACGCTGATAAAGAAGAAGTTAATAAAATTATCCAAGAAGACCCTTTTTATATTAACAAACTTGGTGATTACGAGATTATTGAGTTTGAACCATCAAAGATTAATAATAAATTAATAGTTGAAAAGTTAAAAGATTTATAGATTACATAAATGAGTACATTAATTTAATATTAAAATTAACTACTAAAATGCCCTTATAATTCTAATGAATGATTATATGGGCATTTATTTTGTGCAAAATCCACAATACGTAATTATTTTTTAAATGAGTTTTTAAAAATCAATTATCGTGTTATAATTTAATAATTGATATGAGTTTTCAATTAAAATTAATTTTCGAATAAAAGAGGTCTACATGGAAGAAGTAAATAAGTTTCAGAGTTTTATTATTTTAGGAATGGTACTTCTAGGTATCTTAATGGTTCAAATAGAATTCATACAAATATATTCAGAATAACTTCAAAGGCATGTGATTTCCAAGGATATTTTTTAAACATAGCTATAGTTGCAATGTTCGCATCTCAAGGAAAAATACTACTAGAAAATTATCAAATCTTATTTATTTTACTAGTACCAATATTAATATTTTTTATTATAAACTTTATTTTTGTTAGAGTTATAAGTAAAGCAATTAATCTAAGTTATGAGGATAGTGTACCCCTAAATTTAACTACACTTGCTAGAAACCCTCCAATAGCATTAGCTATTGCAGTAGCTACTTTTCCAGATAAACCTTTAATATCGTTAGCACTTATAATCGGTCCTTTGATAGAGTTACCTATATTATTTTTAGTTACTAGAATTTTATTAAAAATAAAAGGTATGAACAATGTGATTAGCAACTAACTTCGACTTTAGAGATATGTTTGTAATAAATTTAATATCCTTAGAACTTAAAGATTTAATATCAAAATTAATATCCTTACAACTTAATAACATCTTTAGAACTTAAAAAAATCCTTAGAATTTAAATAAATAGATTCTAAGGATTTTTTTATTACTTATCTTTAATTTTCCTGCTTCCTATTCAGACATTATTTTAAGTAATTTAAGAAATTATTGTAGATTATTTTAAATCACATAATACTATTTGATAATAATACTATTCAATAACTATATTTTTTAATGCCTCAGTTATATTGTTTTGAAACAATCCGCCATGACTAAAAACTACTTCCTCTATATCATAATTACTTATATTTTTGATAGCATCTTCCAACTCTTGTTTGTTGCTATGCATCACATCAACTGGCTCGAGTTCCCCATCCTTTATCTGTAACAAATCACCAGCAATAAGTACTTTAGATTTCTTTAAATAAAGGCATATATGACCTCTAGTGTGACCACCTGTATGTATGACTTCTACTTCCTCGCCTAAATTTAAAACTTCATGGTCATCCAAAGATACATCTACTTTAGTATATGATGACTTAAACCCAAGTCCCATAACATTTAACATACTAAGCATCTTATCATCAATATTATTCACCATTTGTTCTAGCATATAAAGTTTATAAGGAGTCTCTTCCCCTGTTATATAGCTAATTTCACTTTTGTATGCGTATACTTTGATATTATTTTCAGACTTTTCTCTTAAGTAATTTATGTTTCCTATATGGTCTATATCATGATGAGTGATTATTATATTTTTTAATTTATCGAAGCTTGTATTACTTTTGTTAAGAGCCTCAATTATCAACTCTCCTTGACCTGGAAGACCAGTATCAACAAGAGTTGCCTCATCTTCTGTATAGATTACAGGAATATACATAACTTTATTTTCTCCCAATACATGTGATGAAACTTTTAAAACATCTAATCCTTTTGTTAAGTTCATAATATTTCTCCTTATAATTACTTAATTAGAGGTTAATTTAATTAAAGAAATTGAAAAAACATAGATTAGCCTCTAGTTATATTTTATTAATAAAAAATTGTTAATACCTAGTATATCACTTAAGTTGAGGGATTACTCGACTTGATTTTTTTGTTATTTTGTGGTATAGTAATTAGTATAGAAGCAAGTAATTACAAGCTTTTCAACTACTTTTATTTTTTCTTATTATCCTTTGATTTACTCTAGTATTGATATTATTAAAACTAAAAGCACATTAAAATAATATGAAAAAAGATTACACTACATTATAGATGATTATTTATAAAGAACAGAATATTATTTAATTAATAAAATTTAATTAATAAAAAACATTAGCCATATGACTAATGTTTTTTTAATTTATATGCATATTGATTCAGTTATGTAATGCTTTAGATTTCTGTTTTAATAAGGCAATTTTTTGAAAATAATTTGAAATACAGCTCACAATACACACAATCATCCCCATAATTGACAAATAATCAATAAAAAACAAAATTATTGAGCGTTCTTTATCAAAGAATACAAATTGATTAACAAGAAACATATAATCTATAATGTTTTGCTGTACAAATGCATAAATACCATAAACAACTACCACAGTAGAAATGCTTCTTAAAATACAAACTCTAATTTTTGAATTTTTAATATAAAACATACTATTTACAGTATTTATCATGATTCTCCAGTGAAGACCGAGATGTATTGACATCAGCACAAACCCCCAATAAGAAGCAAGTAAATGTACTATTCTGGCTAATGATATACCATTATGTATTGGCAGAAAAACAAAAACATGATTTGAGAGAATTATTCCACTGAGCATTAAACATACCATACAAACAAGTAATAGAATATTTACTATGAGTAAGATAATTCTAGTACATGAATACCGACCTTTTAGTATATTTTTATACCACCTATAATTTAAAATATTATGTAGAATGAATATAATAAATATCGTTAATCCTAGCCATTCGTGTGTAGATTCGCCAACCAGTTCATATGCCATTATAATTGGTAACATCCCAATCATTTCAACATCAAGAAGGATTTGTAAGGTTCTTTTTGGGGACATATTTAAGCACTCCTTTAAAGTATATAACTTTACATTTTTTCTATAGTAACTCTAACTCCCTTCTCCATATTACTCAACTCTTCTAAACCAGATTCAAAATGCCCCATAGGAATCAATCCATTGGCATAAGGTTGGTCTTTGTAATATATTGCTAGATTGCCCCAAGGACCATAACATGTAATATCTCCAATATCTGGGTTATAGCCACTAGGTGCTTCTTTTTGAGAAAGTTCTGTTGGAGTATATGCAATTTTTTCTGCACCTGCAAAGTCGTCAAAGGAAACTGTTATTGGAAGCTGAACAATCAAACTTTGCGTGGTTGGATTATTTTCAAGCACAGCAATTGCTTCTTTATCATCAAATGTTAACTTAATACGGACTTCATGTTCATTTATTTTGTCATGGCTATTTACTTTGTCATTAGAATTTACTTTATTAGTAGCATTTATTTTATTAGTAGTATTTATTTTATCAGTTGCATTTGTACTTTGATTATTTGGGGCTTGAGATACATTTAAATCATTCGCCTTTGTCTTCGCTGATGATGTATTGTTACATGCTGATAAAACAAAGCTACTAGTTAATATAGCCAAAAATATAATCCATTTTCTTATTTTATGCATACAAAATTCTCCTTTTATCGATAAGTAAATCTTATTTGCTAATCAATGAGTTTCACGTTTTTCAACAATTTATTTTCTTATATGTTAGTTTTCTTAAATAGATTTTCCCATTTCGTAAGCTTGTTTCAGTATATCTGTATCATTTTTAATTGCACCAATTTGGTCTAACCCAGTTCCTCTTACTACACCAGCCAATCTTGCTTTTTCAAAACAGTCAATCCATCCCTGCAACCCTTTAAGTGCACCATCCATGGCACTTTCATTAACATCTGCTGCTGTTGCAAGTAAATAAATATCACTAAAAGTATACTCCGCTGGAAAAATTGGATTCGTTCTATCCAAAAGTGTTTTCATTTGTCCAGTCATTTCATAAAAATATATTGGACTAGCAAATACAAGTACATCAGAATTACACATTTTTTTAATGATGTCATTTGCATCATCTTTTAGTACACATTGACACGTTGTTTGGCAAGCAAGACAGCCAATACAAAAATTAATATTTTTATCATACAGAGTAATCTTTTCCACTTCATTACCTTGCTCTCTTGCCCCTCTTGCAAATTCATCTGCTAGTTCTTCAGAATTTCCATTTTTTCGTGGACTAGTAGATATGATACAAACATTTTTTCCCATACTTTTATTCCCCTTTTCGATTAATTATTATATATTTATTTTGTTAATCCAAGATTAGACAACCATGTGTTTATCTCATCTTCTGTACCATCTGGAAGTGTTTGACTAATAGCTAGACCATCTTTAATTGTAGCTTGAGGCTGTTCTTTTCTAATATTCTCAATACTGTTTGAAAATCCACTACCACCACTAGTACAAAATGGTATGATAATTTTATTTGAGAAATCATATTCTTCTAAAAAACTGTACACTGCCATTGGCATGTCACCCCACCAATTAGGATATCCAAGGAAAATTATGTCATAAGAGTCTATATCACTTCTATTATTTAAAAGTACTGGACGAATGTTATCATTTCGTTCATCACGACCTTGATTTTCAATAACACTATAATCAGATGGATATTTATTTTCCATTTCTATAAGAGATATATCACCACCAGTTTTACTTTGAATCATCTTTGCAACAATTTCAGTATTTCCTTCAATTACATTGTTTCTAATATTTATACTTGCAGAGGATACAGCTTCTGTTTCATTTGGAGTATCTGAATTACCAATACGAGAAAAATAAGCAATTAAGATACGTGAATCTTCTATTTTAATTTTTTCATTATCAGATTTTAACGATTCACTCGTTTCAGGTGTTTTACTTTGAGTAGATTCTGATTCTTGTTGTTTTTCACATGCAACAAGAAAAAATATCAATGTAGAACAAAGAACCACACCTATTAGCTTTTTGTAATAATTTATCATTTGTATATCACTCCTTAATGGTATGCTTTTTCAAAAACTGCAACACATTCTTCATGACTCATTTCACAAGGGTTTGCAAGGAATAGACCACCCATAGTATCACGAGCATTTTTTGCTAAGACATCAAGTTCTTCATAAACAATCCCATAGTCACTCATCTTCAAGTTATCAACGCCACATGCTTTTTGTAAGTTTACTAGTGCTGTGATGAAATCTTCTGGCTTTGAGGCATTCTCCATACCCATAGCCTGTGCCATTCGTATAAATCTTTCATCACAAGCATGTTTGTCAATAAAAAATTCATAAAATGCTTTTGATATCATAATTAGACCTGCTCCATGAGGAAGATTCTGATGATATGCACTCATAGCATGTTCCATTGAATGTTTGGCTGTAGTGCTAGTGATTACCATTGCTTGACCAGATAATGTATTAGCAAAAGCAACATGTTCTCTTGCTTTCATATCTTTTCCATTTTTCACTGCACGAGCAAGATAATTTACAATATTTTCGATAGCAGTTAAAGCAATCATATCACTCATAGGATTTGCAAATTTACTAATATATACTTCTGTTGAATGAAATAGAGCATCAAAACCTTGGTATGCAGTGTACTCTGAAGGCACAGTTACCATAAGCTCAGGGTCTACAATCGCTAATACAGGAAAAAGTCTATCATCTCCACCAAATCCCATCTTCTCATTTGTTTTATCATTGGTAATAACGCCCCATTGGTCAACTTCTGAACCAGTTCCAGCAGTAGTAGTAATACATACAAGTGGAAGAGGATTTTTTGCAATCATTTTTTCTCCACCTGTGCCACCAAACATATAATCCCATATATCTCCATCATTTGTGGCCATTGCAGCCATTGCTTTTGAGGCATCCATTACACTACCACCACCTAGAGCAACTATAAAATCACATTTATTGTCACGTGCTACTTTAGCCCCCTCCATGATAGTAGATTTAATGGGATTTGCCTGTACTTTGTCAAACAGTACAAATTCTACTCCAGCAATTTTAAGCTGTTCTTGTGTTCGATTAATAGCTCCACTAGTATGCGTAGATTTTCCATTTGATATGACAAGCAATGCTTTTTTCCCTGGTAACCCCTCACTATGGAGTTGATTTAGTTGCCCACATCCAAACTTTACACGTGTTGGTATAAAAAAATTAAAGTTAGTATTCATTTTATTCACCTTTCCTTTTTGTATTTTAATTTTTATTTTCGGTGTTAAAAATCAAGTAACAAAGTTTTTGATTTTTATTAATTTTACTAAGAAACACATACCTATAATTTAAGGAGCATATACCCATAATTTGATAATATGATGTACTCACTTTAAATTTTAGATAATAAAACTATATTGATTTTGTTTATCAATTATAGTATCATCCCTTTAAACTACATTATAGAATCTGACTATTTAAATATCAAATACCTATATTAAATCTATTGTTATGCTTTATAAGCATAGTTTTTATTTCTATTTAATTATCACTCACTTTACAACCCTTTCACTTTTGATGAATCATGACATAAAAGTAACCTAATCAAAGCAGAAAAAATGACTAGAATATGAAACCATAGTATAATTTATTACAAGAAGTTAGCTGATAAATTTTGACTTTGAAAGGAGAATAAGGAATATGATATTTAAAAATACTCCTGAACTAAAAACAGAAAGACTCATATTAAGAAGGTTTACTGAGAATGACATAGGAGCTTTGTTCACAATTTACAGTGATAAAGATGTAAATACTTATTTGCCATGGTTTCCCCTTAAATCACTGGAAGAAACAAAGGTGTTTTTTGAAAAAAAGTATGTAGAAGCATATAAAAACTCTCATGGATATAACTATGCGATTTGCTTAAAAAACGACAATATCCCAATAGGTTATGTCAACGTAAGTATGGATGATAATCACGATTTTGGTTACGGACTGTGTAAAGAATTTTGGCACAAAGGTATTGTGACTGAAGCAAGTAAAGCAGTTGTTGAACAGTTAAAAAGAGATAGTATACCTTATATTACTGCCACACATGATATTAAAAATCAACGTAGTGGTAATGTAATGAAACAATTAGGTATGAGCTATCAATATTCTTATGAAGAACAATGGCAACCAAAAGATATATTAGTTACATTTAGAATGTATCAACTAAATCTTGATGGTAGGAATGATAGAGTATATAAAAAATACTGGGATAATTCAACAGTTCACTTTATTGAAAGAGGTGTTTAAATTATGATTATTTTAATTGCAGGTGCTTCTCATACTGGAAAAACTTTATTTGCACAGAAAATATTAGAAAAATACAAATATACATATTTATCTATTGACCTGTTAAAAATGGGACTTATACGAAGTGGAAACACTAAGTTAACACCAGAAGATGATGAAGAACTTGTACCCTATCTATGGTCTATCATTAAAGAGATTATAAAAACAGCTATTGAAAATAATCAGAACCTTGTAGTTGAGGGATGCTCTATTCCATTTGATTGGCAAAAAGATTTTGATAGTAAATATATAAAAGAAATTCAGTATTATTGCCTTGTTATGACTAAAGATTATATAGAAAGGTATTTTTCAGATATTAAAAAATATGCAAATGCTATTGAAAGTCGATTGGATGATTCATTCTGCACAATGGAATCCACTATTGAAGAAAATACTAAAAATCTACAAATGTGTAAAAAGTATGACTGTAATTATATCTTAATAGAAGATGAATATACTGTAGATATTAGTTTTTAAGATTATATTTTTGTTAATTTTAAAATATAACGAGATGAAAAAGGAAAAGCGGTATAACATAAAGTAGATGTTATACCACAAAACCTTAAAAAGAGATATTCTTATTATTACATTATTACAAACCCCTCTACAACATAGGTACCATAATACCAGCTACTACAATCGAAATCATACAAGCCATACCACCAACTACTAATTTAGGCATTATTTTAGACATCAAATATGCTTTTTCTTCTTCCGTTTCTCCAATAGCATTACACACTTCATTTGAAATCAAATATGTAGTCGGAAATCCCAACATTTGACAGAACCCTACTCCAAAAGCAAGAGGCTTAGAACCAATAATTTTCCAACCTGGAAGTACCTTCATCACAAGGAATATACCAATAATAGAAACTGCGAACATACCTACAATTGGTACAAACAGACTAATTAAATCTCCCAAAGAAACTTTTGCTAAAGAAGGAATAACAGCTGCAAATACAACCATATTGATAAAACCTTTGATTTTACCTTTTTCTAAAATATCTTTTGGTACAATACCAATACGAGTTACAAGAACACCAACTATAAGACATACAATAGAATAATTCACATGGATAAGCTCTGAAAGCTCATATCCCAAATAAGAAAATATAGCTATGAAAAATATACAAACATTTGTAGAATAATATTTATCATACTTCTCACAGAATACTTGCTTTACTTTTTCCCCTGTACTTTCTGCTTCTTTCTTATCATTATCGACATTGGCTAAATCAATCCCCTTTGCCTTTGCTTCATGATACTCTACTAAAAGACGATTTGCTTCTTGTAGTGCAGCTCTAGAGGCAATTGGTGTCCCAACAAACTTCTGGATTGCAAATACAACTGTTGCTGTAGCTGCTGCAAGTGTCAATCCTTTTTCTAATGCTGCTTGTGTCATGATAGTAGTGGCAGGTAATGCCCCATTTATAACTGGTATACTTGTTAACACTGTTGCTTTTCCAAACAAAGGAATACAAAGTGAAACACAAACTATAACTGCAACAATCCCAAGCCATGCTGTCAACACAGTTCTCCATTCATCTATAAACTGTCTAACATTCAACATTGTTCCCATACTAAACATAATCATTGGAACACTCCAACTTGCAGCTGCTGTCATACCTGCTCTTTCAATAATATCCCCTGGTATTACCTTTGTAACAAACAGAATCAAAAATAAAAGTAATGTCACAAATACAGCTGAAACTTTTGCTTTTGTTTTACTTGCAATCAAATCCCCAATAGCAAATAAGATTAATACAACACTAAACCATAATAACATATCACTCATAGAATAACCCCCTTATAAATATCTTTCAAACCAATCTACAATGGCATTGGCACGTACAACTCTATTAGATGGTCTTCCGTTTCTAGACAATCCATGTGTATCCCCGTGGAATAAATACATTTCCGTATCTACACCAATCTGTTTTAATGCTGTAAACATCTGGAAGGTATCTCCCATAAAACATCTATAATCCCTATCACTATGTAAGAATAAAGTTGGTGTCTTTACATTTTTTACATACTTAATAGGTGAATGGTTCCAAAGAACTTCTTCATGATTCCAAGGTGTCTTATCCCCACAAGTTTGCTTCATAATTCTATCCCCAAAGTCGATAATTAAGGAAGCTGTAATCAAGTTACTAATACCTCTTTGAGAAGCAACTGCCTTGAAACGGTCTGTATGACCAATTATCCAGTTTGTCATATAACCACCATAACTTCCACCTGCAACACCTAAACGGTCTGCATCAATCCCAGGGTATCTCTCAATACAAGTATCTACAAATTCCATAAGATGGTCATAATCAACATATCCCCATCTTTCTACCATTTCCAAAAACTCTTCACCATAACCGTCACCACCATGAGGATTACAATAAATAACATACATTCCTTTTGCAGCTACACACTGCTTTAAGTGTGTAAACATGTAACCATATGCCCACTTAGGTCCACCATGAATGAACAATACAGCTGGATATTTTTCACCTTCTTTTGCATCTATTGGTGGTATAACAAAACCATCAACTTCTTCTTTATTTTTTGCTACAAATGTTAATTTCTCAGGTAGTGAAACCTTATGACTATCCAAATATGGCTTAGAAAAAGAAGTCATTTTTTTCATTGCACCAGTAGCCATATCAATACTATATATTTCTGCCAACTCATAATCTTTCAGCATGATTGTGTACATAGTGTTGTCATAAATATCAAAAGATGTAAAAGCATCCACTTTTGTGATGATACGTATATTACCTGTTTTTGTATCAAACTCATCAAACTCTGTCATAGTTCTGCAAATTCTTGCTCCAATAAACTTATCTCCTACAACTTTATTACTACGTCCACCACCATATACTGCATCTACATCCAGTAATGTAGCATACATCCCATCTGGGCTGGCAATCATATTTATTTCGCCAGTATTCAAGTCAAGCATGAAAATATCATGATTTTGTGTAATAGAACGGTCTAATATAGACGCTTGTAACATTACTCTATCTTCACCAATATATTTAACTAAGCTGATTTGATATTTTCCTTGTGGTATGAGTTCTCTTGTTTCACCACTATCTACATGGTACTCCCAAAGACCAGAGAAAGGTGTTGCACAATCTTCATAAATCTGACCTGAATATAAAATTCTTTTTTTATCAGGAGAAACATCTACACCTGCTACCTCACAATATTTTGGTGTAATAGATTTTGTTTCTTTTTTTCCTTCTTGATACAATTCTAATGTTACACGTCTTCTTTGAGAGAAGTTTTCCCCATCTCTTATAAAAGGTTTGTCTGTAAATGTCCAGTAATCTATTCCTTCTACTGCTCTGTCTGGTTCTGCTTTTTTTGTGTCTGTTGGATTTTTTGTTGTAAATAACCATAATTTATTTCCAAGTGATATGGGTACACTACAAGTTTTTGGAATAGAAAATGCTTTCTTTGCTTCTTCTCCTTTTATAGAAATAGTATAAAAATCTGTTGTACCTGCTTTTGGTTTATCTCTTTTAGATGTAAAAAGGAGCTCTGTATCAGAAATCCAGCTAAATGATGTTACATCTTTTGTTTGTGTCATATGTAATTGTTTTTCTGTTTTGATGTCCATAGCATATAGGTCATGTTCATAGCAATCTTTTTCCTCATTGATATTTGATATAATATAAGCAATATGACTTCCATCAGGTGAACAAGAAATATCATGTGGGAATATATATTCAAAAATATCTGAACTTTCAATTTTTAGTTTTTCCATTTTTCTATTCTCCTTTCTTTATTGTCTTTCTTTCTGTATCATTTTCTTTTTTTCTTTGCTATTCTCTTTATCTAGAAGTACTTTTTAATTTATATTATTGTTTTTCCTTAATACTCATTTTTGTCTTTCATTAATGCATATTACTTTTATTCTTTTATGTACATTGAAAACCAATCCATCATTTCAACTAGTCTTTGTAGCTTTTGTTTTGGTCTACCTGAACGAGATAACTCGTGATTTTCTCCTTCAAAGAGACAAAGTTTTGTAGGACATCCATGAATTTTTAGTGCAGAAAACATTTGGAATGCTTCTTGCATATAACATCTATAATCTTTTTCACCATGTAAAAATAAAGTTGGTGTAACACACTTATCAGCATAAGCGAGAGGAGATTGTTTCCATTGCAATTCGTGGTCTTCCATATGAGAAGCACCTGTTTGTCCTTTGCAGAAATAGTAACCAATGTCTGTTGTACCTTCCATACCACTCCAGTTTGCAATAGAACGCTGAGCACAAGCAGCAGCAAAGCGGTTTGTATGACCAATTATCCAATTTGTCATAAATCCACCATAGCTTCCACCTTCCACAGCTAATTTTGTTTCGTCAATATCTGTGTATTTTTCAAGCACTGTATCTGTAAATTCCATAAAATCTATATAATCAATATCCCCAAACTGTTTTCTAATATCTGCAAAATCATTGCCTCTACCTTCAGACCCCCTTGGGTTACAAAAGAAAACAAAGTAACCTTGACTTGCAAATACTTGCATCTCATGCATAAAGTATGGTCCATATGTTAATCTTGGTCCACCATGAATCGCCAATATAGCTGGATATTTTTTCCCTACTTCATAATCTACTGGTTTATATACATATCCTTGTATCGCCCAGTTAGAACTTCCTTTTGATTCGATATATTCTGGTACAGAAATTTTATATTCCTCTAAAATATGGTCACTTAAATGTGTTTTCTTACACAATGCTCCATTTTCTACTGTATAAACTTCAGGTAAACTGTTTTCTGAACAACCTATACATACAATGTTTCCATCTTTTACGTCTATAAATTCAACTGAACCTGTTTGTGTAACTCTTTCCTGTTTTCCTGTTGGAATATGTATTCTTTCAATAATGCAATCCATATTTACTGTAGAAGTATAATAAATATATTCACCATCTACCTTGCTTGTCTGACCAGCACCCATTTTAACATCAGATGTTACTGTATTTCCAATACAATGATGCTGATGTTCTGAAAGTAACTTCATTTCTTTTGTATCAATATCTATTGTATAAAAATCTCCATTTTCTCCATTTCCATAAGATAAAGCATCAGTCAAATTTAATATTGCTTGATTTTTGTATAGTTCAAAACCTTTTACAATATACTTATCTTTTTCTAAGATACAAACATTCTCATCAGTATTTGTATCAAATACATAAACACCATTCTTTAAACCTTTTACATCTTCAAATTCTTGACCCACATATAAGATTTTGCCATCATTTATTTTTATACCTACAACATTAAACATAGGTGCTGTGATTGGTTTCAAATCTTTAGTGTTACTGTTGTATACATATAGACGCTTTCTTTTTCTACTAATATATCCTTCACCATTAACAGCATAAGGAATTTCTTTGAAGTGCTCATAGTGTCTATTGTTATAAGCATTTATTTTTTTCTGCTTCTCTTCTTCTAACAATCCTTCTACGACAGGTCTATCATTATCATAAGAGTCAATAACTGCGTACAAACCTTTTCCTATAGGGTTTAATTTACCACCTTTAATGGGTAAGGTAAAAAGTTCCTTTGCTTCTCCACCATGTAAAGATAAAGCATAATAACTCATACATTGCTTACCGTTTTTGATAGCTTCTTTTACTTTTTCATTTCTCAAAGCAGGAAATAAAATAGTATTTTCATCTTCCCAAGCATATGCTCCTACAGAGTTTATAGATGTTAATTGTTTTAGTTCACCACTCTTATTGTCTAATACATAAATTTGGCTTGTGTAATTATTCTCTTTGATATCTGCTTTTTTTACAACGAATGCTGTATATCCTCCATCTGGCGATAACTGGCAATCACTCACAAATTGATATTCCAAAAATGTTTCATTTGTAAATAGCTTCTTCATAGTCTTTTCTATCCTTTCTGTAATAATTTTATTCAAACTCTCTACCACCTCTTTCATTTTTTATTTTAAATTTAAAATAAAAAATTTTAAATTTAAAATAAAAAATTTTATAAAGGCTATTTTTTTAGGAAGCCTTATGGCTTCCTGTAATATATAGAAATCTCTAAGTACATTATTCATCTTCACAAAAGCGTTTAATAGTTCCTTGAATATGACTTCTTAATTTCTCCACTGCTTTTTTTGTATCTCTGCTTTCAATAAACTTCAATATTTCAAAATGGTCTTGCACTGTTCCCTCATAATTACGATTTTTTAATGGTCGTATCAGATAATTAACTACTACAAATCTTCCTTGTATACCAACATATACATCATTTAAAATCTCATTATTAGCACCTTCAACAATAGCTTTATGTAATTTTAAATCTGTCAATGCAAGTTCTACAGATTTTTCTTGTTTATAGAACTCTTCACATTTAGCTGAATATCTTTTTATCACTTCTAGCTTTTGTTGAAATACTTCTTCTTCCTCTTGCATCATTTTTTCTAAGGCATATGTTTCAATCAGTGTTCTTGTTTCACAAACTTGCTTTACCATATCGTATTCATACTCTGGTACATACACTTTTCCATTTGTCATAATAGTAAGCACACCATCTTTATTTAACATTTTTACTGCTTGTACTACTGGTGTTCTGCTTACTTCAAATTTTTCACAAAGGTCATTTAGTAAGATTTTTTGACCCACAGAGTATTCACCACGAATAAGACTTTCAATAATCTTATGATATAAAATTTCATCTAAATTTGATTTTACTTTCACTACTATCACCTTATTTCTATTCTTTTGCCATATTATAATAAAAACATAATTTCTAAAATAGTATTAGACAAATTAGACTATAAAAGCTTATTATGTCTTAATAATTGGAATAATATGTTACAAAAAGTATAGCATCTTTTTATTCTTTCCGCAATAAATAAAAAATAAAAAATTTTAAATTTAAAATTTTTATTTTTCTATTTTTAATTTAGATTTTTAATATGTTTATATTATCATTAATATATTTTAAATTTTATACTGCTTGAGTTTTATATTTATGAGTTTTATATTTGGTTGATATGTATTTTGGTACTCGCCCAAGACACTTTTACTTTATTAAATAAGTCTTTGCTAATTTTAATACTTTTATTTGATTTTCTAATGAAAATTTTTTATAATAAAAACTTATACATTATGATTATACTCTACTTTAAGTACACATACAGAAGAAAAATCGATGCATAAATATTAAAATTTGATTTGAAATTAGGAGGATGTGTGAAACTAAATAAAGTTATATTTACAGAAGAACATGCTATAGAAATTACTAATTGGAAATATGAGGGGGAATATTCAATATACAATCTGCCTTCATGGAATGAGATTAAAAAGAATAATTTTTCACTAGCAAAAGAAGATAAGAGAAAAAATTTTATAAGTTTTATAGATGATAATAAAGAATTGATAGGTTTTATAAACTTATTAGATAAAGGAAGCTCTGTATTCTTTGGTATTGGTATAAAGCCAGATTATTGTGGAATGGGAATTGGTAAAGAAATAATTAGTTTAGGCCTAGAAGAATGTAGAAATAAATATAGTACTAAACCTGTTGTATTAGAAGTAAGAACCTGGAATACGAGAGCTATAAAATGTTATGAGTCCCAAGGATTTAAAATAGTTGAGACTAAGATACAAAAAACTTATTTAGGGGATGGAGAATTTTTTGTTATGAGGTATAAATAGTTTCAAAATTAAGTTACCTATTTTTACAACTCTAAGATACTGAATATCTAACAAATTCTTTTAAGTTCATTATATATTTTTATTTCTAGGTGAAATCTGCTACTATGTATATATAGTTTTAAAGTCTAAGATAAGGAGAATTAATATGTCAAATGATATTAAATTAATAAAAAAAGAGATAAATAAAAACCAAATAAAAAATGGTTCTTATTTTTAAATATATATGATTAAATTAGATACAATGAAACAGTTAATCTTATAATTCTTAACTATTGAATTAAACTAAAAAAAGCAGTTAATCTTATAAGATTAACTGCTTTAAAAATCAGAATTTTAGATTTTGATGATTAATATTTAATTATAACTCTCATTATAATGTAATTGACAATCTTTCAAATGCGGACTTTGCCTCTTCTTCTCCAGACAAGCTACCTATAACTACACCTGTATTTGAGTCCTTAACCCAAAGAACAAAGTTATTTTCTGTACCAGCTTTACCTTCAAATTCGTAAAAGAAATACTTATTTTCATCTTTCTCTTTATCTTCAAGAACTTTTACTCCTTTAGCAGTCTTTATACTTTGATATTTTTCATAACCTTCTTTTGTAGTAAATATCCCTTGTAATACTTCCTCATCATCCTTTTTTACAGTAAACTTTCCATCTTTCTGTGTTAATGAATAGCCATCTGAAGTGTCTAATTTTACCTTTATCTTATCACCAGTTTCAACCTCAAATGTATATGACATTGCAGAGCCAGAACAAGAAGTTAACATTATAGTAAATAAAAGCATTAGAAACAAAAGTTGTATCTTTTTATGTAATTTCATATTATACTTACCTCTCCATTAGAATAAATATCAATTATTTTTTAAAATTTTAACTTTATAAAATCTAAAAATATGTTTATTTATCCTAATATTTATTTTATTAATAAAATAGACTTTAAAAACTTTCTCTATTAGTTTTGTACATCATACTTGCTTAAAATAGATTATTTAAGTGTAAAATTTAGTAAAAATATACTTTGACTATATTTAATTTTGTCATCAAATCATCATTACAATTATAATATCTACTTCCAAATTCCGATTTGGTTGTATTGTAGCATATCCATATATCAAAGTCATTGTTTTATTTTTAAATATACCCCCAAGCAAATACTTTATCAGTATTTACACTACTTAATAATAACTTACAACTAAAATATAATGGCCTATAAATTAAGCTATACGTCACCAATTTTATCTGTATCTTCAATTTTTAATGTACAAATAAACGCATCTTTCATAAAATCAATGAAAGATACTATATAATCTTTAATTTTTTCGTTTGGCATCTCTTCATGAAAGGTATGAATAATACCAAACACCAAAAACTTAGTATCAAGAGTCACATTTGTATAATGAAATACATTTTCTCTTACACCTTGCTCTATAATTGGAATCATAACATCAACCAGTTACTTAACAACATTGTCTAGTCTACTTGCTCTTATATCAGAATTTTCATTATATCTTTCTTCAAATTCATGGTGCTTCATTTTGTATTCAAACATACACTTTATAATGGTATTTACCTTACATAATATATTATGACTTTTATTTCTAAAAATTATATTACATATAAAAAAGAAACTACATTCCAGCTTTATACAGAACATAGTTTCTCTAAAAATAATCGAATTTGGATTTTAAATAACTAAAAACAAAACCTTACTTGTTTTTAATCTTCCAATTTTTATAGTAGATAATTTAGTTAATTAACTCTTAAATGTTTGTCTTCTTTAACAAATTTTCTTCTTATTAAGAAATATGCAACTATTACAACAAGCTCTATAGCTAAAAACATGCCGAAAGTAGCTATAGAATCTACACTCTCTATGCCATTTCTGAAGAAAATTAAAGCCACACCTACTGCTATAATACCTACAGCATTTTTTCTTACAGCATTTTGACCAACTCCATAAAAAGAAGGAAAACCTCCTTTTATCTCAATGAATGTCAAAATTAATCCAATAGCTATAAATAATACTCCTACAACTTCCATAATCATACTAGGCATTTTGCACCCTCCTTATTAGAGAATTAACTACTACTATAAAAATATTCATTATTTTTATAATTACATTATATCTACGATTAGATAATTTTGGAAGTATATCTGATATTAATTTTATATTTATTTAACTTAATTTTTTTATGATAAAAATACACTTATTTTTATGCGAATCTTAATACATATTTTCAACTTTATAAAACCGTTCATCTTCTAATATATAATTAAGCTCTGAAATTTAAATGCTATCTTCTTCAACAAATTCAAATAAATCTTCTACAGTTGTATTAAATATCTTAGCAATATCCATCGCTAATTTTAAAGAAGGATTATATCGACCATTTTCTAAATGTACGATAGTCTCACGTCTTACCCCTACTGACTTTGCAAGTTCTCCTTGTGTCATAAGGTGCTTTTCTCTATAGTATTTAATTTTTGTCTTTAGTGATACTGACACCTAATTGTATATCCCCCTTCTATCAAAATATATAAATAAAAATAACTTCAACAAAGATTGAATAAACAAAATGACTAATAAAAACATCCCTAAATTTAAATTCGATACATTTATATCCAGTGTTGCAAGGGATACAGAGATTATAACCAGAGAATAAAACAATACTTTTATCGCAATCCCATTAACTCTTGATAGTATGTATTTAGATGCTTCATCGACCAAATCATCATTCTTTTGGTCATAAATCCATTGACATACTACAGCTACTACCAAAAAAATTATAGGAATATACTCAATATTACTTCCTTTAAAAAAATATTTGTTTACCAACGTTGCTCCAAGACAATAGGCAACTGCTAGTGTTTCTGAAATAAGTGTTGATTTAATACCAATTTGTCGTTTAGACATATAAAATCACCCCTTAAAAAAAGTTATGTATTTATAACACCTCTTGTTATAAATATATAACTTTATGGAATAAATTTCAATGGAAATATCAATATAAATATCATTTTGCAACAAATTCTTTCATTAATTTGACTTTGGATAGAGAAACTTTGGATGTTACTCCTTGAAGAGTCAAGTCTTCTATATTCACTTCATTGAATTTTGAACATAATTCCAAGTCAAATATTCTTTGCCAACTTATCTCTTTTTCAATCTGTTCATCTTCATAAATCTCTACAGCAATATCCATCAAAGGTAAATGCCATAGGTCAAAATCCGATAACAGTACATTATCTCTGCTTATTTCTATTTCAAGTAAGACACCTTTTGTACCTTTTTCTAAGTATCCACTACATCTTAAATCAGGTCTATTCAACCAAACCCATATCATACTATCATCAAATTTAGGTATTCTATTTATCATTTGAGCATACATCCATCTATATGGAATATCAAAACCTTCTACTATAAGAGAATAATTATTTAATAGATATTTATTATTCTTATTATTATTCCAAAATTTTAAAGTCTGTATAGTATAAAACTTCATATATAATACAACTCCTTTTCAATATATTTATACTATTTGATTATACATATTTTTAAAAAATATAAATATATCTAAATATTGATTAATAGGTATATTATAAAAAAGTCTACAAAATATACATAACTTGTTTAATTTAAATTAAGTTTACATAGCAAAATCATTATATTATGCATACAAGACTCAACAACATCCTCTCCATACTTTGTAATAAAATCCTCAACTTGAGTTTCTATAAATAAATCATATTCTTCCAAACTAAAAATATAGGCTGTCATTGTATGAACACATTCGTCCATCATATCTTTAAACATAATTTATCCCCCCATAAATAAAAAATATTAAGTAGATATAAAATATCTAATATACAATTAACTAACAACTTTAGGTATTTAACATTCATTAAAAGTCAATTACATTAATAAATATAAAAAAGTTTAATTATTATTGTAAATAGTTATGTATATTATGTGTTAATTATTAATCTTTTTATAAAATTGTTTAATGCTCTTTTAACCAGTTTTTTTGTTTCTGACAATTGTTAGTTCCTGTGACACCTCTATTTGCCACAATAAATTAAATATTATCATTTTTCTGTTAATTCAAGTGTTTTTAAATAATCTTTTCATCTTTTAACTTTATCTTCAACTTAATTTTTATAATTACTTATAATACAAATATATGTATCATATAGAATCCCACTCTATTGATTAATTTAAATTTTATTGTTAAACACAAAATAATCAATATAATTATACTTAATATTTATTAAATTACATTATCAAATAAATATTTACTTTATTTTACATTTTAAAGTATTGTATATTTATTTAAAATATATTATTTCTACAAAAAATAATTTTTATAAACTACTTGTTATTCTTTATCAATTATACTATATTTATTATAGTGATTGCGTAACCACAGATACAAAGGAGAAAATAACAATATGATTAACTTGTATATTGATTTAATTAAAAAATCGGAATTATTTAAAGATATGAATGAAGTTGATATTGTGAATGTTTTAAAATGTTTAAATCCAAGTATTCATAAATACAAAAAAGATGAACATATTATAAATCTTGGAGATAAAATTAGTAAAATTGGCTTGGTTGTAGAAGGTGAAGTAATTGTTCTAAAGGAAAGTATTGAGGGAAACAGTGCAATCATATCTATAATCAAATCGGGTGACATATTTGGAGGAACATTTATATTTTCTGCTCTTGATTTATGGCCTGTCACTGTCAAATCACAAAAAAATTGTACAATTTTATTTTTTGAAGGTTTTAATGTAATACCTAGATGTACAAAATCATGTTCTTGTCACACAAAAATGTTAGAAAATTTTATAAAAATACTATCAAACAAGACACTTGTACTGAATAAAAGAATTGAATATTTGTCAATAAAGAGTGTGCGTAGTAAAATTGCAACATACATACTAGAGCAATATAGTTACAAAAAAAACAATAACATAGACTTAGCATTAAATCGTAACGAACTTGCTGATTTTTTAAATATATCTAGACCTTCTCTATCAAGAGAAATATGCCGAATGAGAGATGAAGGAACAATTGATTTCCATCTATCAACGTTTAAAATAAAAAATATGGAAGCTTTAAAAAAAGATATCCTTTTCTAATAAATATAAAATCATTTAATTGGATAATATTTCAGATATACAAGTCTTATTAATTGGATAATTTTAATTATATTTGATAATAAACTTGTTTTAGTTTTGTTCAATGAAAAAGAGGCTTATCTCTATTTTGAGATAGCCTCTTTCTTGTAAGTTTACATATATTTATGTTCAAGTAATTCTAACATCTGAATATATTTATTTTGAAGTCCAACATTTTCCATATCCTTTTCAAAAGTTTCACATTCAGAGTTGATTTTGCATAAAGTTTCTTCACAGAGTTCCCTTCTTGCAAATGAATATGCAACATTATTTTCTCTATCTATGTGTCTTGATAATAAATTTGCATATGACATAGAATTGGCTAATATATCGAGTCTTGCATCCTTATTTCCATCTAAAAATTTTTTAAGTGATTCATCAAGTTCTTTTATATATAATCTTCCAAGGTCATGTTCAACAAGCATACCAAATTTAACTAGTTTTTCAGCTGGACCACCAATTTCATCAACCATTCTTGTAAACAAAAATTTTTCTTCCTTTTCATGATGGTGTTTATCTGCATAATGTTTTACAAAATCAATAATTTTGTAGAAATCATTGTAATCAACATTGTTTCCATCTAAAATATTTAAACATATGCGTCTTATAACTTTTAACATTCTTTCTATGTTTTTATGTTCTTCAATCATTAATGTGATTGCATCCAATGTATTTACACCCTCTTTATTATACTTAGATTTTTATTTCTAACATAAACATAATTTACATCTTTTTTACTTAACAACCCATTAATCCATGCATCTCTAAGAAGGTGGAAGTTGTTTATATCACCATCTACAGCCTTCCAATATTCTTCATGAATGTCAATCGAACTTCTCCATTTGACTAAATTATCATCACTTTCAATCACTTCATTTATTCTATCACATGGCATACCTTCAAGCATGTAGTCAAATATCAATTTGAAAATTTCTTGTGGTGAATATCCTTCTATATCAACATCTTCAGCTAAAGTTACTGCATTTTTATAGAATATTTCTGATATCTCATCCATGTTAATAACATTTTGATGTAATAATTTAGTAATAATATATGCCAAACGTTTTTCAACACTTATTATCCTTTCTTGAAGCCATCCATGAATATTTGAATTATCTATTTCATTTTCTAGAGAACCCACTATAGGATGTCCAAATTTCAAGTAAGACTCTTCTACAAGCAAATTACAATCAAACCCCTTTTTTTCTGCTAGACTTAGAATTTCTTTTAAGAGTTTTTCATGCAATTGAATTTTATTGTATAACCAAAAATGAATTTTTCCTAAAAAAGCACTCATATTTATAACTCCTTAAATAAGATTTTCATTTAATGATTTAATAACTTTATCTACATCTATATCATGTACTTTACAAGCCTCTTCTATTGTTTCTGCTTGTGCAGAAGGGCATCCTACACACCCAAATCCGAAACCTGCTAGAATATCTATGCTATTAGGATATTCTCTAATTAATTCTCCTATAACCATTTGTTTTGAAATTTTCATTTTTATTTACCTCCAAACATAATTTGTATTTTCTAAATTTATTATATTATTATCTTTTTTTACATTCGGTATCCAAAGTTACAAATTTAAATTATTATGAAAAGCATTATATTAGTTATTTGTATCTAAAACTTCAATTTGTAATTCAGGTTACATAATATTTACAGTATCTATGATAGATTATAACAATAAACATTTTATATCCACTAAAAAATAATGCACAAAGTTTCCTATAAATAAAAAGGAGGTAAGACTTACATGAAGATTTTAACTAAAGAACAAAGAATAGGTGACATAGTAACACAATATCCAGAATCTGCAAGGATATTCAACAATCTAAAAATAGATTATTGTTGTCATGGTGACCAATATCTTGAAAAAGTATTGAAGGAAAAAGGAATTAATGTTTTTGAGTTTCTAGAAAATTTGAATAACAAATACAAAGAATTTTTAAATTCAAAAGAGACATACATAGATTGGAAAAATGAAAATCCATTAAAATTAATTGACAATATAATCAAACAACATCACCATTTTACCTTTAAAGAACTTGATGAAATTGACCAATTGTTGCTTAAAGTTTTTAGTGTACATTATCAACACAGTAGTACAGAATTAAAATCTGTCTATAAATTATTTTGTAACCTTAAAGCTGAATTAGAAGGACATTTAATAAAAGAAGAAGAAGAGTTATTTCCCATGATTAAAGAATATTTAGAAGAACCTTCAGTGTACTTAAGGGATGAAATAATGAAAATGATAGGTGTAATCGAATATGAACACACAGTAGCAGGCGAAATATTACAGTCTCTATATAGGGAAACCAATGGATATAATATCCCTAATTGGGGATGCACTACTTACAAATTAGTATATGACAAATTGGATAATTTAGAAAAAGATTTATTCATCCATATTCATAAAGAGAATAGTATATTATTTAAATTAATATAGACATAAATTAAAAAACATAACTTATTATACTAAATTATTGTCAGGTAATATGAATCAAATAGATAGTAATATAGCTTTTTAGTATAAACAATATACATAAAAAATTTAACTATATACTTAAATACACCATTAGAATAAACCCATAAATGATTTTATATAAAAATAGTGTGATAAAATAAATAATTCATCATTGTCATACAAAATCTAAAAAGATATTTTAAGAAAATTTCCATATTGTTGCAATTGCAACATACTAAATATAGTTATCCATATTATAATAACACTATAGTTACAACTTCAAATTTAATAAGATATTATTAACTTATTTTAGCAAGATATTATGAACTTATTTTAGGAGGTACTCATTATGGTTGAACAAATATTTAAGTTATCTGTTCCTAACAATGAAAGAATTGTAAAAAAGGTTATTTCTCATGAAGATTTTAGTTACCTTCAAATAGTTCTTAATAAAGGTGATAAGTTGGCAAAATATCTATCTAATGCAAATACTTATATTACAGTTGTAAGAGGAACACTTTCTATATGTTTAGGAAAACAAGAGATTCATCAATATAATGCTGGTATTCTTTTAAAAATTCCAATTAATACAAAAATAGATGTGAAAAATTTACACGATGATGTATTAGAATTAATTGTTATAAAGGTTCCAGTATCGTAGTAATGATAGTGCATTATTTTTTAAAAATTTAAAACAATTATAAAATAATTAGGAGGAAAATATATGAGTATGTTTTGTTATCAATGTCAAGAAACAGCTAAAGGTACAGGTTGTGAAATAAGAGGTGTATGTGGTAAAAGTGAGGAAGTTGCAAAATTGCAAGATTTACTCGTTTATGTTACAAAAAACATCTCTGAAATAGTAGTTAAAGGAAAAATAGACGTAAACTCTATAAATGAAATAAACCACCAAGTAATAAAAAGTCTTTTTATTACTATCACAAATGCTAATTTTGATGATAATGCAATTGAAAAACAGATTTACAAAATGATTGATTTAAGAACTGAATTAAATAAACAAGTATCTGATATTATATTAGATAATAAAATAAACTTTGAAATAAATGATAGGGTTTCAATGTTAGAACAGGCATCAAAAGTGGGTATTCTTTCAACTGAAAATGAAGATATTCGTTCTCTTAGAGAGCTGATAACTTATGGAATTAAGGGAATGGCTGCATATGCTCATCATGCTCTAAATATTGGTAGAGAAGATTTTAGTATATATGAATTTATATATGAAGCTCTTGCTGGCACTATTGATGATTCCTTAACAACAGATGCTCTTGTTGCATTAACACTTAAGACAGGTGAATTTGGGGTAAAAGCGATGGCTCTTTTAGATGAAGCTAATACTTCAAGATATGGAAATCCAGAGATAACAACTGTTGATATTGGAGTAAGAAACAATCCTGCAATATTAATATCAGGACATGACCTTACAGACCTAGAACAATTATTAGAGCAAACAAAAGGCACAGGTGTTGATGTATATACTCATAGTGAAATGTTACCAGCTCATTATTATCCTAAATTTAAGAAATATGATAATTTTGTAGGAAATTATGGTGGAGCTTGGTGGAAACAAGTTACAGAATTTGAAACATTCAATGGTCCAATATTGTTCACTACAAATTGTATTGTACCACCAAGAAGTGAAGAAGTAAAAGAAAGAATATTTACATCAGGCGCAACAGGATATCCTGGTTGTACACATATTAAAGCTGATAAAAATGGTAAAAAAGATTTTTCATCAATAATTGAGATGGCAAAAAAATGCAAACCACCAGTAGAAATTGAAACTGGTAATATTATTGGTGGATTCGCACATAATCAAGTATTTGAATTGGCAGATAAAGTTGTTGATGCAGTAAAATCAGGTGCAATAAAAAAATTCTTTGTTATGGCTGGATGCGATGGTAGAATGAAGTCTCGTGAATATTATACTGAATTTGCTGAGAAACTTCCAAAAGATACAGTTATTCTTACTGCAGGTTGTGCAAAATATCGTTACAATAAACTTAATCTTGGAGATATTGGTGGTATACCAAGAGTACTTGATGCAGGTCAATGTAATGACTCATATTCTCTTGTTGTAATAGCTTTAAAACTTAAAGAAATATTTGGACTTGAAGATGTTAATGAACTTCCAATTGCATTTAATATTGCTTGGTATGAACAAAAAGCAGTAATTGTATTGCTTGCACTACTTTACTTAGGAGTTAAAAACATCCATCTTGGACCAACATTACCAGGATTTTTATCACCTAATGTTGCAAATATTTTAGTTGATAATTTTGGTATATCAGGTATTGGTCAAGTTGATGATGACATCAAATTATTTATGGAAAGATAAATTATATTAATCATATATAAGAGCGAAGTTTCTATTCAATTTTAATTGAGATACTTCGCTCATTTTATAAACAATTATAATCTACTATTTGTAAATTATTTAAATTAATTATGTTCCTTATGAATTTTATTAAATTAATCTATATATAAGTTAATTAGCAGAATATATATTTTAATAAAGAGATATGTATAGTTTCTTCTTATGAATGAATATCATTCATTTACTATTTAAAAAAATATTCCTCATTTAATTTATTATATCTCTACTATCTCCCACTTCTCTACACCTATCTATATATATTTCTCTACTATTTACCTCATCCCTATTTCTATTTCTCTGATATGTATACTCATCTATATATCTATCCCTCTCTATATTAATTACATTATTGCTTTTTATTTTTAGCTGTTACAATATATGAAGTATTATTTACATTCTTCCACACAATATCATTAAAATCTACAGATAACAATCCACAGATTTCTTTCTCTGAGTACATTTTTACATCTCCATTTTTACTGTATTTCATAAAGACATTCATTATATCTCTAAACAAAAATGGTTGCCAACAATCACAAATTATTAAATTCCCTTTTGATTTCAGTACTCTACTTAGTTCTGATAATACTCTATCTGGTCTAGGATAATGATGAAAAGAATCATTACAGTACACAACATCAAAAAAATCATTTTCAAAAGGAAGATACTCAGAATCTCCTAAAACTAAAGTAGCACTTTCCTTTAACTTACCTCTTGCCACTTTCAACATGTTTTCAGAAATATCAATTCCATATGCCTTCTTTTTACAGTCCTCATTTAAAATAGCTTGTAATACGGCTCCTGTTCCACACCCTAAATCTAAAATAGTGTCATATGAAATTTTTGAAAGTTCTTCAATCAATACTGGATAGAGATTTCTAGCATGTTGTCCTTTTATATCTTGGTCATAAGTATTTGCTTGATTATTAAATGCCTGTTTTGATTTTGATTTTATATCTTTCATATTCAATCCCCCTTCTTCTTGCCCATAGTATAGCACAAGGTATTTTGCATGTCAATGAATGATATTCATTCATTATTTAATTCCAATATGTTTTAATGCTAGTTTTATTCTAGCTTTATTTTAGTTTTATCTTTGTTTTGTTTTAGTCTTGTTCTAGTTTTATCTTTGTTTTATTTTAACTTTATTTTAGTTTTATATTAAAATGACATATTTATATTTTTAATGTCAATTTGACCTTTTTTAGAAAATTTATTTACCTTATCTACAACTTTAAATCTCCACTCTACAACTTTAAATCTCCACAAAAAAAGAAAGTATCATGATAAATACTCACATCTATCACAATGCCTTCTTTTACTATCTAATCAAGACTAATATACAAATCTACAAAATAGCCTCTAACCTTCTACATACTTAAATTAAACTAAATTAAAACCAATACACTTACATCATAAAACCATTATAACTATCTAAAAATACTGTTTATCTAAAATCTATATGATAAATACAACATATCAACACACTGTAATTCCCCTTCAAAGATTGGCTCTGGATAATTATCTACAAAAAAGTTTTTGATTTTATGTGAATAAACAAAGCCAAATCTCTCATAAAATGGTATCCCACTTTCAGCTGTACCAACGATTATTGATGAATATTTTTTACTATACACATCTAAAATATGATTTATCATCTTTGATGCATAGCCCTTATTCTGAAAACACTCATATGTGGCAATATTTTTTAGCTCACAGATTTCTTTAGAAACCTCATTTACAACTGCTATACAAGTAATCTCTTCATTATCATACAAAGCATACATAGTACCTTTTTCAAGATATTTATCAATCATTTCCTCATATGGGTCAGCTAACATTAAAAGGTCAATTTGACTTTTTTTGTTTTCTTTTATAGTTTTTATTTCTATCATAAGTTCTTCACCTCGTTTTATGTAGATTTTATTTTAATATGCTTCTATAATATCATATCTAGAACTCATCTTAGAAAAATTTCATTTGAGTATATGATTCTGACCTCTTGTAAGCTTTTACAATATCTTTCATATCTGTCAAAATACCATAACGTCTACATTCTTCTTTGAATAACTTCTCACAATAATCTTTATTAGGAATACTACATAAATAGTTTAAACCATATAACCTTTGATATTTAAGCACTAGTTCTGGAGATATATTTTTTAAATGCTTATAAAAAAACTCTCTCTGACCACTACGCATTGTCACTCCATACATACAATAAATAAATTTTGCATTAGCCTTATGTGCTTTTTCTACAATTGCTCGTATTTCATCTTTATTATCAGTCAAAAATGGTAACATAGGAGTCAATAATATACCACAGAAAATTCCAGCATCATTAAGTTCTTTTACTGCTTCAAATCGCTCAGAACTTGGATTTACATTGGGTTCTATTTTCTTTGATAATTCATCATTTGCAGTGGTTATAGTTAGCTTTACAATAGCAGAGTTATTTGTTTTGATTTTCTGTAAAATCGGTATATCTCTAACTACCAAGCTACTTTTGGTATCAATAGACACTCCAAAGTGATTTTCTGCAAGTAAATTCAATGCTTGCTTAGTAATACAAAGCTCCTTTTCAAAAGGATTATATGTATCAGACATGGCACCAATACCTACCACCCCTTTTTTTCTTTTTGAACGCAATTCCTTACTTAGAATTTCTATCACATTTTCCTTATATCTAACTTGGTCAAAGTTTTCTATGTTGTATATTGTGCTACGGCTATCACAGTATATACACCCATGAGGACAACCACGATAGAGATTCATATTATAATCTATTCCAAACCATCTTGTATTTTCAAACTTAACTTTCTGTAAAATTTGTTTTGCTGGTATACTCTCAATCATTCTCTTATACCTGATTCCTTTATATAATTTTTTAATATAAAAACCATAGTAGTTTTCAGATTATCTTTTTATAAGTTATTAAACACACACTTATAATTTCCTGTTAATTTTTTGCAATGACTGCTATGTCTTACTAAAATAAAATTATACACCTAGGTCAAAATCCAGTTTACCTTGTTCGACACCATTAACAATAAGTGTAATCGAATGTACCCCTGGGTAATGTTTCCTTACACTTATATCTGCAAATGAATGCTTTTTCTTGTACAACTTCTTCTCATTTTCTTTTAATGAAACTTCTGATATTTTAAATATCTTCCTGTTCCTTTTTCCATTGGATTTCACATAATCAATCCCATATTCAAGTCTTGTTTTCGTAGCTTTTTTCGCTAAAATAGTAAATGAAAAAATTAAATTTTCTCCAATAGAAATAGGTGTTGTGTCTAATGCAAAGTCCTGAACATCTATTGAAGTGGTATCATCGTACCCAAAAAGGGCTAATACATCACGATTACCCTTTTTTAGTAGAGTTCTGCAACCATGTTTTAAAATCCAGTTAGTGTGTTCATTTTTTCCATACCAATCCTGTGCGAGATTGATAACTAAATCTGGATGTGTTTTGGATATATCGTTTAGATTATTAGCCACACTCTTTCGTACATATAGTGATGTATCAGTCTTGAGCTGTTCCAAGATAGGTAGAATAGGTGTGGGGTCTTTTTTAAAGCTTGTTATTGCTTGTGCCCAAGGCAATTGAGGACGACAACCCTCACTTGCGAGTCTTCTAATATGTTCATTTTCATGTTTAGACCATCTATACATCTGTTCCATCATACGCTTTTCATCCTTGATGATAAATACCCTTACAGCAAACTCCGAAGACCAGTACTCAGTATTTCGTTCTAACACACTTATAGATAAATCCCAATCTGCATCGTTCTGTCCATAAACCTCAACAAAATCTGGAAGGAAAAATGCAAAAGGAAATCTTCTGACAGATTGTTCAAGAATGGAAATAGCATCCTTGTAGTTTGATGGTAAATACTTTCCTAAATTCATACTTATTTTTCTACATCTAGATTTTAACTCTAAATTATCCCACGTCTCATCTATTGTCGATTTTATAAACTCATCCACTTGAAATGGGTTATAGACTGATTGGATAGCCAATGCAACCTCATAAAGTGACTTGTGATTAAACTTATTTTTTAGTAAGTCTGGCATATAACTATTCCTCCTTCTATGTTTGATTTATTAATCATATACCACAGAACAAGACACCAGTGTGTCATATTACTAAATCTTCATCATAAAATATAAATAATCCTCACTCTTTTTATATAAATAATATTTCATTATCTTTTATGCTAATTTTTATTCAATAAATTAAGCCTGATTTTCTAATTATTATCCATATTTTTTTTGGAATAGCTTTTGTCCTATGATTAAACCAGTTTTTCTAATTAATTTACATACTTTCTTTTATGCTAGATTTTATTCAATAAATTAAATCCAACTCTCTAATTATTGTCCATACTATCTTTTAAAGAATTTATCCACGTTTCTAGTGACTGAGCTAGTACTAACTGTTGGTCCAACACTGCTTTTGCTATATCCGGTACATCAGTCTTTATACTTATGTTTTCTTCAATAGTTTTCTTTAGCTCTTGTATATTTTCTTCAATGTTTTTAAGGCATAGTTTCTGTTTTTCTGGTGTAAGGCTATTTAAATTTACTATGACAGCATTAAAATCTAAAAATATGTTTATTGGCTTAGAAGCCGTATCAAACATTAAATCTAAAAAATGTTCTTCTCCCAATTTAGTTAATGAATAAACTGATTTCTCTGCCATTTTACCCTTCTTCACAGATGTACTTTCAATATATCCCTTTTCTTCTAATTGAATTACCTTTTTATAAATTGATGGTGTACTTATTTTAACCCAACGTGATATTTTTCTATATTCTACTGCTTTTTGAATATCATAAGCACTCTGAGGCTCTTGCTTTACTATACCTAATACAATTAAATCTATTGTAGCCATAAAAATTCTCCTCTCATTTTCTTTCTATTGACAAATACTATAAATTATAGTACTATTTTCCATACTTACTATAATTTATAGTATTATAATTTAGAGTTAATGTCAATAGAAAAGGGGTGTTTAACATGAAAGAAAGTAACAAGAAAATTGAATTATTGGGGTCTGCTCCAATACCAAAAGCATTATTAGCTATGGGGTTACCTACTATGATAGGTATGATGATAACTGCATTGTACAATCTAGTAGATGGGTACTTTGTAGGTGGACTGGGAACCAGTCAGATGGGTGCTATATCTGTTGCATTTCCATTAGGTCAGCTTGTTGTTGGATTAGGTCTATTGTTTGGAAATGGAGCTGCTTCATATATCGCAAGACTTTTAGGTCATGGTGATAATGAAAAGGCAGGTAAAGTAGCTAGTACATCTATTTACAGTAGCATTATAGTAGGTGCATTAGTCATTATTGTTATTATAATTTTTCTAAATCCTGTTTTAAAATTATTAGGAGCTACAAAAAGTATCATGCCTTATGCAGTATCTTATGCAAGTATTTATATAGTATCCTCTATTTTCAATGTATTCAATGTCACTATGACTAATATTGTCACAAGTGAAGGAGCTGCTAAAACAAGTATGTGTGCAATGTTATCAGGTGCATTGCTTAATATGATTTTAGACCCTATATTCATTTATACTTTTGGTATGGGGGTAAGGGGTGCCGCTATTGCAACAGCTATCTCTCAGATAGTTTCAACACTTGTTTATATACGATATATTTTCAGCAAGAAAAGTATGTTTAGTTTTAGAATTAATGAATGTTGTTTTTCAAAAGATGTCATGTCAGAAATTTTGAAGATTGGTATCCCTACCTTGATATTTCAATTATTAACTAGTCTTGCTATCACATTAACTAATATGGAGGCCGCAAAATATGGTGATTTTGCTATAGCTGGTATGGGTGCAGTGACACGAATAATGTCTTTAGGTAGTCTTATAGTATTTGGCTTTATAAAAGGATTTCAACCAATTGCTGGCTATAATTTTGGTTCAAAGAACTACGATAGATTGCATAGTGCAATAAAAACATCCATACTATGGACTACAGTATTTTGTGTAGTGCTTGGTCTTGTAATGATAATCTTCCCAAAGGTTATAATCTCACAATTTACAAGTGGTGATATGCTATTGATTGAATGTGGAAGTAAGTCACTTAGAGCAAATGGACTTTCATTTATGTTATTTGGTTTTTATACAGTGTATTCTACATTATTACTTGCACTAGGAAAAGCAAAGGAAGGTGGATTTTTAGGTATGTGTAGACAGGGTGTGTGTTTTATTCCTATAATTTTGATTCTTCCTGTATTTTATGGATTAAATGGTATTTTATATGCACAGCCAATAGCTGATTTGGTGGCTGCAATAATTGCAGGTTTCATGGCAATCAAGCTACATAAAGAGCTTAAATTTTTAAAAACAAACTCTATCTTTTAAAATATATATAAATTTTAAATCTATTTTTAATATCTATTGTATAGATTCTTCATATATGTCCTTTTATCAAATAGTTATCGCGTAGATTCTTCATATATATTTTTATTCAATAAATAAAACTATTGTATATCTTTCGTAAGCTCAAAGAATTATACAGTAAGTACACTATCAAATAGTTCTTTCTGCTTACTAGATATACCTAAATTCATGTATTTATCACTTCATATAATAACTGCAATCTATAAATATATTAATACTCCCCTTTATATAATTTACTCATTAATAGGCAAGAATATAGGTATTATCATATTTTTTCTACACAAATCATACTATTAATATCCACTTAAACAATCCTACTAATAAACTACTTGTTATTTTATTAATTCACTTGTATCATGGGATTATAAGATTTTAAGAAAGGAGCGCTTACATGATTTCACAAAATGATATTGATATACTTACACACAGTTTGCCTTTTTGGGATAAACTCACTGACCCACAAAAAGAGCTACTAATTGCCTCAGCAGATATCTCCCATTATAAAAAAGGAAATCCCATACACTGTGGCGATAGTGACTGTATTGGTGTTTTAATCATAAAAACTGGAACAATACGTACTTACATACTTTCAGATGAAGGTCGTGAGGTTACACTCTTCCGCCTTGATAATGGTGATGTATGTATCTTATCAGCTTCATGTATTCTGAAAACAATAACTTTTGATGTATATGTAAATGCTGAAACGGATTGTGATATTATACAGATTAGTTCCTCTGTTTTTTCAAAGTTGTCTACTGAAAATATCCATGTAGAATTATTTTCATATAAATTAGCTACTGAACGTTTTTCTGATGTTATGTGGGCAATGCAACAAATTCTTTTTATGAGTTTTGATAAGCGTTTGGCATCTTTTTTAATTGATGAAATAGCTAAGGATAACAGTACTACTATAAAGATGACTCATGAGCAAATTGCTAAGTATATGGGTAGTGCCAGAGAAGTTGTGTCTAGAATGTTAAAATATTTTGCTAGTGAAGGTATTGTGTCTTTATCTCGTGGTGGGATAAAAATATTGGATAAGGATAAGCTTCGTTCTTTGACATTATAAGTACAAGAGATTCTTTTTTAGAATGTCATAAAGAATTAATAATTGATTTTAAAATACTTTCAATATAAAAAGTATTTCTATATGGTATTAGTTATATCTACTTAATAGTTGTATATACTAGAAACTTTCCCATCCTAATTTCTAATAATTGCTGAATAATATATTTAAATAATTATTGTACATTTTAACATAAATATAAACATGCTTAGTTGCAAGTAATTCTAAGTTCATACAAACTTACTTGCAACCAAGTCTCTTATTCATTTTTTTATTCTTTCACTTGCAATATCATAGACTAAACCATCTTCCCTAAATGATATAACTTATTATCTTCATTACATTATTCAAAATCTACCTCAATATTTTCAAGGTCTTTTTCGCTGATATTTAAATCTTCATAAAACCTCTTTCTATACAGATTTACTCTTTGCCTTACATATCATCTGAGTCATAGTCCCCATAGGACAATAAACACACCATGAACGAGGCTTAAACAATACCATTGTAATCAATCCAAGTACAGTCGATGTAAGCATAACACTATAAAAACCAAAAGCAAACTGTACCACCCAAGGTGAAACTAAAGTTCCATGATACGCCCACTGCCAAGGCATTTTTATAGTCCATAGCAAAGTCACTACCTCTTTAAGACTTCTACTCCCTTCAAATACTAAATAAGTTGAGAAAAGCATATTAATAAACATCACCATAAAAAACGTCAAAAACCCATATCTAAACCACTTACTTCTAATAAATCTAGGAATATCTTTATTTCTTGACAGATTTAATTTATTTCCAAGCAGATTAAACAGTTGCCCTCTTCCACAATACTTATTACAATAGGCCTTATTCCCCTTGATAATAGAAATAATTAGTGGTACAAAGAAGCAAATTAATCCAATCCAAGCGAAAATAATATTTACAAATCCTAATATTAAATATATTGAGGAAAAAATCCATAAATAGTCATACCAATGTTTTTTATTATTCATGACACTTACCTTCTTCCTCTTTTAATATTGTTATAATCTCAATCACAGATGCTGGACATGTCTTTTCACAAATACCACATCCAACACATAAATCTCTATCAATTTTTGCACTAATACCCTGTGGAACTGAGATTGCCCCTCTTGGGCATACTTTTATACAGCTTCCACAAGCTACGCACTCATTTTCTAAAATATTTGCATACTTCTTTTTTTTGTTAGACATAATAACCTCCCTATATTATTAATCTATAAGAATTATATCAATATATTTGCTTTTTATCTGTGACTTAATCACATAAAATATCAATATTAAAATTGTACTCTATCTATGGAAGAAATTTAATTAATAACGAACCTATCTATTAGTTTCTAATCTTACATACATTTTTACTCTATTACTCACAATCTCACCTATCTATTACTTATAACTTTATACACATTCCTACTCTATTATTCACAGCTTAGACCTGTCTATGCTCGTAATTTTATACACATATTTCTTTATTAATCACACATCATACTCTTATACAAACTTTAACTACACACGCACATTTACCTTATTAGTATAGTTTAATACCTTAAAATCTTGCATATTCTTAACTATACATCCCATTTTACCTTACTAATTATAATTCATTCCTTTACATACTCACAATCTTATACACAGTTTTACCTTGTTAGCCACACATTTAACCCAAATATAACTCCAACTTTATTCACAAAATCATGTTATTAATCACACTTAGATTCCTCTATATCCTTAAACTTATACACATTCTTAATCTATTAATCACAATTTAACCCCAACTACATTAACCTATATTTTATGAACACCTCAAAATTGCCTTCTCCAAATCAACTCTATTTTTTTCTTACAATATACCTGACATTAATAACACTCATATCGAACATTCTTGCTAACTCCATATAATTTTTTCCATTAAACAATTTAATCATAAGCTCATTTCTAGCATCTTTTAAAGCACCTTCCATTGTCTTAATATAAAAATAGGTTCCCCCGCTTTTTTGACACAACTTAAGATATTCCAGCAAACTATACTTATGTAACTCCTTTGGAATACTCACTTCTATCTTGTGTTCTTCAAGTAATTCTATAATTTTCTCTAATTCTAGCATATTTTCACCTCATATTTTATATTATATTTCCTGTTTCTTACCTTTCAATAAGCTTATTATAGCTATCCTACTCACCTAATACTTTAGCTCCTGAAAATGCAACTTATCCCCAAAATAGCAAAAGTGCTTATGCTTGGTCTGTCCATCTCTACACTTTGCAACGATTAAATCAACCATCTTAATTCCCCTGTACTCTGATTCCCTAACTGCTTCCTCACTTTCTCCTATATCTTTAACTGCTTCTTCATAATCACTCCCTTTTAATTGATGTATATAAACCACATTGTTGCTATCGTGGTAAATAGCCTTACTATCCCTCATGGGTCTATCTCCATAAGGTCTTGAATCTTTCATTTCATCATTTAACTGACTTAATTGAATTATTGGTATATCAAAATCCAAAGTCATATTTTTAAGCTCTCTAGAAAATGTAGCTACTTCTCTTTCCCTTTTATCCATACTTTTCTGAGATGTAAGTAGTTGCACATAATCCACTATTAATAAATCTGGCTTTACCTGCCTTATCCTCTTTCTAATTGAACTAATTGTATCTATCTTGTCATTTATGTAAATTAAGTTATTCTCACTCAAATCGCCTATTGCACTTACAATAAGCTTCCAATCATTTTCACTTATCTCTTTAGACTTCATATTTCTTGTACTTACACCTGTCATCCTACATATATTTCTCATAAACACTTGCTCGCTAGTCATCTCTCTACTTATAAATAAAGTCTTTTTTCCTTGCTTAACTGAATTTAACATTATTTGAAGTGCCAAAGCAGTCTTTCCAACCCCAGACTTAGCTGCTATTGTAGTCAGTTCCCCTTTAAAAAGACCACCTATAGTTGCATCAAGTAACTTTATGCCAAATTTAAAACCAACTTCTTTATCATTTTCCAAGAAATCTAGTACCTTTTCTGCAATACTATTTACATCATCATTTTCATGGGTATCTCTGTCTAAAATTTCTTTTATATTATTTTCAAACTTGTATATACAGGTATCGATATTTTCTCCAAGGTTTAGACTTTGTAAAAGTCTTTGACAGTTTTGATTTATACTTCTTCTAGCTAAGTTTTCTTTTAAAATCTTAATATGGCTATCAATCCCAAAATTCTGTCCCCAAGTGATTAGACTAGTTAAGTCACTCGTTTTTATCGCTAGAGATTTTCTATCTATCCTAGACTTTACAGTAGCTACATCAATCACTATGTTTTCTTTTTTAAGCTCTTTCATAATTTTAAATATCTCAAGACATGTATTTTCCATAAACATGTCCTCACTTAATTCATCTAACTTATAGTTTAATTTATTGTCTAAAAGAATTGTGCCTAAAATAGATTTTTCTATTTCAACATCTGATTTACCCATATAAATTAATCTCACTTTCTTCATAAGTTTTTTATATTTTAATTTTTAAGTACATTATCGGTTATAAATACATTATTCATTATGATATGATATGTTGTTTGTTATGAATATATTGTTAGTTACAATACTATTGGCTATGAATACATTATTAGAATAAAAATACATTGCTAGTTATAGATACATTACTAATTATGACGTGATACACTGTTTATTATGAATACATTGTCAGTTACAATATGATTATTAGTTATAATACGACAATTAGCTACGAATACATTATTATACTAATTAAATTTCACATATAGGATTCCAGTACCTTACATTCTCATGTTTTTTTCTCTCACGACTACTATTGTCATATGTTGTATAGTTAGAATGTCCATAATTACAGTTGTGGTGACTATTGCCCTCTTTACACTGATAAACATTGTTTTGACTTTTTATAGATATGTTTTCATTCACATATGATTCAAATTTATAGCTAAATAAAGTCTCTGGTCTTATATACATTTCCATTATGGTATTCTTCCACTTAGCTACTTTTACCTCAATAACTCTGTAGAAATCTTCTAAGACATAACCTTCCTTTAGCCTTTCATTGATAAGTTTTATACTTATTGGAGAATTGATTTTAAAATTCTTTCCTGATTTTTTGTTTAGCATGTTTATAATATTTTGTTGTATATTTTTTTTATTAAATTTATTTAAAGATTCTTTTTTACTTGTTACAGATTTAGTTTCTTTTTGTATATTATGAATGCGATTAAAGGAATTATTTTTACTTGTGATACCTATATCACTGGATATTTTGCTATTGCTGGATTTTATGACATTTTTAACTTGATTATTTTCTATACTATTATTAACTCTTTTATATATGTCATTGTATGTATCATTAAGGCTTAGATTTACTGGTTTTGATAGTAGATTAGAGTTGTCCTCTTTTGATTTTTTTATATTAAAGGATTCATTGATATAGTTTTTGATAGTGTTAATATTAGAAATGGATTTATTAATTATAGTGTCTTTGCTATGGAAATTATCACGACTATACTCTGTATCGTTAGACAAATCCTTATTATCTTTATACTCAAGCTCTACATTCACGCCACTATTAAAGGATTCCTCTTTATCATAATAATCAAATTCTATATCACTATCAATATCAACTAAATCCCCATTAACATCACCTTCCATGTGAGTGTTTTCAGATAAGTTTCCATTAAATTCTACACTTACATAACTATATATAGAATGGTTTTTACCTTTTACACCTTTAGCTACCAACCTTATTATTCCTAAATCCAAAAACTCTCTTACAAGCCTGCTTATAGTAGAAATAGACAGATGTAAGTCTGTAGCAGTTCTTCTCACTGTCATATAAAATTGACCCATTGGTAAAGTACCTTGAAACCTTTGTATATTTTCTTTTCTCATTATATAGTGATTAAATCTTATTTTGTTAATATCATTCTTTATATCAAAACCCAATACCGCTGAATTCAATTTGTAAAATCCATTACTCATCTCTATTTCCCCCATTTCTATTAATAAGTGCTTGTAACAAGTTAATTATTATTTTTATATAAATAACACAATAGTTTAAATATAAATATATATTTTTTTTAATTACATAACTTATTCCTTAAAATATCTATTTATATCCTTAAAAATACAAATATATTATGTCATATTAATTTATATTTTTTTATTTATATGGCTTATTTACTGTTTTTTCCCCTTTGTACAAGCAATTGTATCATTTTATCTATTTTTTAGCCAACAAATATTTTCGACTATTTTCTTTACATTCTCAATATATCTCCAGTATCTAACAAATTCTTTTATAGAATATACAATGTATTTAAATTAAAAAGCAGTAATTTTAGTTTTTCTGTCTAAAAAAATTTTGCAAAATGTCTTTTCTGTCTTTTATCTTTAGACTTTATGAGACATTTTGTATTATATTTTATATTCCATTTTCATTTAATATTCGCTTAAGATTACTTACACACATATTATACTTAATAGCCAACTCGTTGTAATTTACTCCATTAAACTGTTTTACTATCTCCCTATCTCTTGCATATCTAAAAAGCCCCTTACATGTTGGTATATAGGTATTTGTCCCTCCATACAACTTAGCAATCTCTATGAACTTATCAATCCCCACTATTTCTATCATTGCATGAAACTGAACTGGTATATCCTCTAATTTTATTTTCATAAACTACATTCCCCCTTAAAATATTTTTTATAACCTTAACAAAGTTTTTATTCAGTATATTATTAAATCAATTAACTTTATTGATTTTCAATCAGCTCTATTAACTCAATCAGTTCTATTAAATCAATTAACTTTGTTGATTTTCAATCAACCCTATTGACTCAATTAACACTATTTACTAAAAAAAATGCTTATTAATTTTACACTTTCATTTGCTCCAGTATAAATCTTCTTAATCTAATAACTTTATTTATCTGAACAAAAAATTTACTCCTTTTAATAAACTTAATAAAATTTTTCATAACATAATAACTTTGTTGGCCTTAATAAAGATTTTAATGGTTTAAAAGTAAAATGTTAATATTGGACTTTTAACTTTTTTATTTACAGATTAAATTTAATAATTTTTTAAACACTCCCCAATCTTTGAGTATTTAATTTTAGACACACACAATTTCAAACAGCAATAGCTCAAAGTCCTAGAAAAACACACAAATACCACATCAAAAATATTGAAAATAAGTCTTCAAATATAACATATAAATTAAATAAATATACCTACATCAAAATTTTTCCAATAAAAATTTACACAAATAATCTTAAGAAATTACTGTTTAACTCCGATATTATCTTAGATGATAGTATTATAGTTACCAAAGAAAGTCGACAAATCTTTGAAATTAAATTTTTAGGAGGTAATTTTATGGCAGTTGTTTCAACAAAAAATTTATCTAGTATAAAATTGAAATTGGATGCTGGTTTTGATGATAAGGGTAAGGCGGTTATTAAAAGTAAGTCATTTGCAAACGTAAAGGCAGAAGCATTGGATGATGATGTTTATACTGTTGCAGAAGCAATAGCAGGGCTTCAAGAAAACCCTATTGTAGATATTTTAAAATTAGATAGTACATCATTATCTAAATAATATCTTTTAAATATACCAACAACAATTAAAATCAACCACTAATAGCAACAATTAAAAATATAAATTATTATAACGGAGGTAACTGTATGGAGATTAAGAAAAAATTAGTCATGAGTTTTAAAAATATAAAGGATAAGCAAGTTTCTTTTTCTATAGAAAATCCAAAAGATAACTTAACTGAAGAAGATATAAAATCTGTTATGGATTTAATAATATCTAAAAATATTTTTTCAGTTGGAGGATTCGACCTTGCTTCTGCTGTTGAAGCTAAGGTTGTAGAAACAAATACCACTCCTTATGACTTAGTTATAGAATAGGAGGTTAATTTCATGGACGATAGTTTACAGCTGTTAATAACAAATGTTGGTTTCCCTATGGCCCTATCCATGTATTTATTGGTTAGAATTGAAGGTAAATTAAATACTTTATCAAACAGTATTGATACACTATCCAAAAATATTTTGGTATTTAAGAAATAATTTTGACAATATATAAAATCATAAAATAGGTCTGTTTGTAAAATAATTAGATATATTCTATGAAAAATACTATGATATTTGGAAAAATAATCCAAATATCTATAGTATTTTTTTGAATTTTGCCACCTCAAATTTGAATTTCACTATTTTATTTTTGAATTTCACTATACTTAATTTGAAATTCAGAACGCATCTAGTTGGACTCAATAAGATATAATGCTATTCTAATGACAGTAATAAAATGAGGTGATGATTAATGAAAATACATGTCGAACAAGCTACTAATTGCGATGATATTGAGATAACTATAAAATGCTCTACCTTAGATAATAACATCGAGAAAATAATTTCATTATTAAGTACACCACTACTTGATATAAAAGGGAAAAAATCAGGAGAGATTTATAAACTTAATGTCTGTGATATTTTATATTTTGAGACAGTAGGAAACAAGACATTTGCTTATTATGAGGACGATGTGTTTGAAATTGATTTAAAGATATATAAATTATCAAAATTATTAGTTAATACGTCCTTCTCACGAATATCTAAATCCATGATTTTAAATAGGGACTACATAGAAAGCATAAAAATAATATCACATAATCGTATGCAAGCCACTTTAACAAATAATGAAAAGGTTATTATTAATCGCCGTTACATAAAAAATATTAGAGAAAAGCTAAACATTTAATAAATCTTAAAGTATTTTATTAATATAACTAATTTTATATTTATTGACCTATATTATAATCAAAACAGTACAACATATTTGGTCAGTGTTAAATGCTAACTAATCATATTTAGTGTAGAAACAATTAGCAAAAATATAAGAAATAATATATTATCATAACTGAGAGTTGCTAGTAAATTATATCTTATTATAAAAAAATCAACTAATACAAATTAAAACATTCTTATAAAATGAAAGGATAATGAAAAGATGCAAATATATAATACCCCTTTTAATACAAATAAACACTTAAGCTATTTTTTTACATTTACTTTACTATTAAATTGGATATTCAGTCTTACACCTGTACTGTTCGGGATTACTGGTACTATACTTGGAGAACTTATTTTTTATCTTGGATATACATCGCCAGCTATTGTAGGTCTATTTTTTATCTCTACCATATATCCAGATGATGCAAAAAAAGATTTTTCTTATAGAGCTTTTAGCTTTAAAGAAATGGGCATAAAATGGCCATTATTTACAATACTATTCTTTGCCTCAATCTTTATAGTTTCTTTAATAATAGGTAATCATTTTAATGAGAAAACTTCTAATATAAATTTGATGCATATGGCAATATATGAGCCTTCTAAAATTGCATTCATGCTATTATCAAGTTTTATATTAAGTATACTTAGTCAAGAAGCAGGATGGAGAGGATACTGTATTGACAAACTCTTAGTAAGATTTGGATTTACAACTTCTTCAATTATTTTAGGAATTATTTGTGGAATTTGGTATATAGGGTCTTATTTTACTTTTGGTCAAATGCCCTATAATCTAGCACAATATTCTTTATTTAATGCAGTTTTATTTATACCAAACATTGTACTTTTAACCTTTATAATTAATTTTGTATATATAAATACCAATAGAAGCATTTTAGCAGCTGGATTTGTCCATATGATGTACAATTTTTTTAATATCCAATTGTTATCTCAATACTCTATTAAATTATGTGTAATCTCTCAATATGTACAAATAGTATTTGGACTAGTATTTGTTGTATACATACTTTATTCTAATAAATTTAAACAGAAGGTAGATTCTGAAATTGAACAGATAAAGTCAAATGATTTTGAATTTGAGCTAGATTTGCAACCTTAACGTATTTTCCTAAACACTTGAAGTATATAAAAACAAAATATATACTGATTATAAGTGAAAAGGAGGTCGCATTTTCATGTTTAAAATTGGAGAAGTTTCAAAATTGACACAGATATCTATTCGTATGTTACGTTATTATGATGAACTTGGTATTTTAAAACCAGCAGAAATAGATAAATATACAGGTTATCGCCTATACTCAGTTGAACAGATTTCAACTTTGCAAAAAATCGTCTTATTAAGAGATTCAAAGTTTAGTGTTGCAGAAATATCAAATATATTACATAACTGGGATGATGAATTTGTAATTCAGGAATTAAATCGAAAAAAGAATGAAATACAAAAGGAAATACAACAAGAGAAACAGAGAATAAATAAAATTGATAAATTTATAGAAACCTTAAAATGTGATAAAGATGAGATTCGTCATAATGTTGTCTTTAAGAAAATTCCAAGTTATAAAATCATATCTCTTAGAGAAATAATACCAGACTACTTCTATGAAGGTATCCTCTGGAAAAAGTTATCTGATTTTATTAATGAGGAACATATAGAAGTATCACATCAATCCAACAATAATATAGCGTTTTATCATGACGAAGAGCTTACAGGTAATGGCGTAGATGTTGAGGTTGGAATGGTTGTAAAGAAGTTTGGAAAGAATAAGTCCAAATTTACATATCGCGAGACAGAAGAAGTTGATATAATGGCATGCACCATGGTATATGGACCATATGAAAATATAGCTGGTGCATATGAATCCTTTTGTTATTGGTTGGATAAGAATAGTGATTATAAGATGTCAGGTGTAAATAGACAGCTTGGTCATAGAGGTGAGCATAATGAATCAAATCCTGAGAATTATCTTACAGAAGTTCAAATCCCCCTTATAAAGGTCTAAGCACCCATTGACATCCCAAAATTTTCATGATAGTATCTAAACGTGTATTAAACACGTTTAATTTTTTTATAGGGAAATTTTTGAGGGGAAAATTATGAGAACAGATTCTACAAAAGAACAGCTAATTAATGCCACAATCCAGTTATTATCTTCGCATAAAGATATTTCAAGCATTACAGCTAGAGAAATTGTAGCTAAAGCAAATGTCAATTTAGCTATGATTAACTATTGTTTTAAATCTAAAGAAGCATTAGTTAATACTGCTATTAAAAAGTTTTTAAAGTGTCATATGGATGAGTATAAAGCCTCACATGATATTAAAGATTTAGTGCCTAAACAGCAGTTACGAGAAATAATAATTGCATTTTTTGAATTTATAGACGCACATAGTCAATTTATAAGAGTTTCTGTACCCTACATATTGGTACAAGAGGAAATTATTTATCCATTTGAGATACTTCCTTTAGTTAAAGCTCATTATGAAAATCAGAACAATAAAAAAACTGAGGCTGAATACAGAACTATTGCTTATCAAATAACTTCATTTATTCAGTTGCTTTGCCTTCGTTCTGATGCTTTTTTTAAGTATAGTGGTATTGATATTATGAATGTTGAACAAAGGAATAGTCTAATAGATTTTCAGTTAGATTTACTTCTAGTAGATACTATAAAATAATGATATATTAGCTTTTTTGCTGTATAGCCCTGGTAATGGTTGAAAATATTCTCATTGACTAAAAGATATTTACATTAAATAGGGAGGGAGTTTTAATGTTTTTTACATTTATAGGAGTAATATCAGCAATTTTATTATTGTTCACAATTATATGTGGTTTATGGATAAAACTTAATAACCGTAATAATGACTCAAATTCTCACTTTACTTTTTCGATACTTTCAATTGTTTTTTCATTGTTGATTGTAGTATCTTTTTTGGTAAGAAATTAATGTCTTTATTATAATAATTTACGATGATATGGAGATTATTTGACTATCTTAAAAGTGTTTCTATCGCTTTTTAGGATATTTTTAAATCTCTATTTATATTTTCTATAGGCTCATTATGATTTTTATATTAGTAGTTCTTTTATACTTTTAACACCAAACTTTAAATTTTTTAGCAATTTATTTGGTTTAATACTATAGTATCCCTTTCCAATTCTATCACATTTATATTTTTTAAAATCTTTTCTAAATACTACTTCACTACTCCATGACCCTTTTTCTCAATATATTATCTTACTCTACCATGATAATCGATACCTATAAGCACACTTATAAACTTTCTCACTATCACTACTCAACAGAACCATAAACTATACTACCTCTAACACTTTGAACCTCCCATGACTGAAATCACAGAGTTCCTACTTCATAGAATTTTGCATAATCAATAATACATTTTCAAGTATTACAAAAAAACATCCAATTCTTACAATAGGGCTGGTATTTCTCTACCCCTTTAAAATGCTATCATTGACTTACAAGATAAATGAAAGCGAGGATGGTATATATGCTTAAAGTAAACCACTTATGTAAATCATACAAAACAGGTAATAAAACATATCCAGTATTAAAAAATATTTCTTTTGAAATCAACAAAGGTGAATTTGTAGCAATTATGGGTTCATCAGGAAGTGGAAAAACCACTCTCCTAAATTGTATCTCATGCTTTATTCCAATTGACGATGGCGAAATAACTCTTGGAAACAATAATATAAGAAATTTACAAGAAAAAGAACTTTCTGAAGTTAGAAACCAACAATTAGGATTTGTATTCCAAGACTTCATGCTATTTGATGGTCTTAGCGTCTTTGAAAATATATGTGTTCCACAAATTATCAAAGGTGGTCAAGTCTTACAAATGGAAAATCGTGCCATTAGTCTATGCGAACTATTCGGTATTGAACATATTAGAAAAAAATACCCCGCTGAAATATCTGGTGGAGAAAAGCAACGTACAGCAGTAGCAAGAGCACTTATGAACAACCCTGACTTAATATTAGCAGATGAGCCAACTGGTAACCTTGATAGTAAGTCTTGTCGTACAGTTATTGATTCGTTTCTAAAAGCAAAACAGGAGTTAGATGCTACTATACTTATGGTTACACACGATAGCTTTGCAGCAAGCTTCTGCGACCGTGTTATTGTCCTTAAAGATGGAACAGTTTATAAGGAGGTTGTAAAATCAAATTCAAGACGTGAATTTCTAGATGAATTACTAGAACTTTTAAAAGAAATGGGAGGCGCTCAAGATGACAATTAATAAGTTATATGGAAAACTTCGAGCCTACAATTGGAAGAACTATACTACCCTATTCTTTTGTATAATACTTTCTGTAGTATTAGTTACTTCATATGCTCTAATTTATTTTAGCCCAACAGTACAAAACATCCTCCCAACTGGTGGAGATAGTAGAAAACAAGCTACAATGATATTCTCAGTTGCTATATTAGGATGTGCTGTCTTTACTACATATGCCTCTTCCCTATTTTTAAAATTTAAAAGTAAAGAAATTGGTATTTTCATGGCTCTAGGAGCAGATAAGAAAAAATTAAAAAAACTTCTATTCTCAGAAATATTGTTGATTTCTATAATATGCTGTTTTTTAGGTCTTTTATTGAGTGTACCTGTCTCTTTTGGAATCTGGAAGATATTCCAATTAGTGATTATTGACACTAGAGAAATGACATATCATTTTGGGACTCAAGGATTCATATATGGATTTATATTCTGTATATTTGTGACATTTTGTATATTTATGCTTTCATCAAAATTTATCAATCGTACAAATATAATTGATATACTAAATGACCAGAGAATATCTGAACCAATACAGGATGTAAAGGAATGGTATGGTATATTAGGTATGTTTTTCGTTATACTAGGTATTATTTTAGGTTATATTGTCCCTTCAATAGTTATAGACAAATTAAATTATGTATTACCATCTATATGGAGTATTACCTACCTATTCTCTGCTATTGGAATCTACATGGTTATGACATATATAGTAGTACATGCAAAAAGAGGAAAACATCCTGAGAAATACTACAAAAATATCATATCAACTAGTATGATGAGATTTATGGGAAGACAGACAGTAAAAAATATGTGTGTTATTTCATTTTTAATTGCAGGAGCATTATTTGCTATATTCTATATTCCTAATATAGTCACAGGAATTTATGATAATATTAAAAACAACCCTATCGATTACACTTTTACCTACAATCAAAGAGATAAACAGGTATCAAAAAAAGATATTGAACAATTAGCAGATAAATACAATATAGATATTCACAACTATATGGAACTTCCTTCTATTGAATTGATTGTTGATGGTGTGGAGTCAACACGTCATAAAAATGGAACTATTGACAATGTATACCTGAAAAAAAGTTCCTACGACATGTTCTTTAATTCTAAAGATTTTTCTAAATTAATTGGAAAACCAATAAATATAAAAAATGGTGAATATCTTGCTGTTGTAAATAAAGAGAATGAAAATCAAGACTACGATTATACCAAATTTATATCAAGTCCAGTAACAGAAAAAGAAATGCCTTTTAGACATGCTGGAAATCTAATCTTTAATGGCTCTTTTTTTCAAAACAAAAGTATGAATGTTTATGTTCTTAATGAAAATGATTATAAAGCATTTACTAAAGATTTATCTATAAAAAATTACAATAATTCTGTACTATTTAATGTAGATAATTCTAAAGATACTTATGCTTTTGCTAATGATTTAAAGGCAGAGATTATAAAAAGAACATCTAAAGAACTGGGAATGTTTACTGGTTATGATGAGTATGTAAAAAAACGTTATGAATCAACTGGAGAAAAGTATTTTATGGATGAGAGATATACAAGTGGAGAAGGACCTCTAAAACTAGAACCAGACAATAATCAACTGTACCTCAATTGGAAATACTATCCCAACTTTAAAATTTTACAAAGCCAAGATATGATAAAAAATATGGCAGTCTTTTTAATGTTATTTATATATGTGGCAATCATCTGTTTCGCAGCAGTTGGAATCATTGCATATACAAGAGGTGTCACTATAGCTATGAATCATAAGCAAGTTTTTATGGACTTAAGTCGATTAGGAGCTAATAACGACTATATAAAATTCTGTATTAAAAATCAATTAAAGAAAGTATTTTCATACCCTCTTATTGTAGGAAGTTTTGTAATCTATCTATTTAATTTTATGATTATGATTAACAATGATAGTAGAATTGTCAACAGCGAGGTGCATGCTCTTTTGATAAACTTAGGTCTTATAGGGATTTGTGGTATCTATATGTACCTTGTATATCTGTTAACTTATAAGAAATTCAAAAATATTATTGGGATTTCAAAGTAAGAAAAACCATTGGAATCTCAAAATAAGTTTAATAAAATAGTTTTAGGTATCATCTATACTGATATAGAAAACTTATTTTGCTACTTAGATATATTTGTTATCTCATTATATATATCTAGGTAGCAAGATATATTATATACTTAATTATATAAACATAAAACTTGAAAGGAGATTACACATTGATTTCGATTTGTATTTGTGATGATGAAAAACAACAAAGAAATATGTTAAATAAAATCATTACAAGGAAAATGGATTTGTGGGGTCACCCATGCCAAATAAAAGAGTATTCAAATGGTGAAAGCCTAATATACAACCTAGAGCAAGAAAGCTATTATATGGATATTATTTTTTTAGATATTGAACTTGGAGAAAGCAATGGTGTTGATATAGCAAAGACTATACGAAGATACTCAGAAGATACTATAATTATCTTTGTCACAGGTTTTTCTGATTATGTGTTTCATGGGTATGATGTAGGTGCTTTGAACTATATCTTAAAGCCTTACAAAAGTGAAAAAATATATGAGGTACTAAAAGAGGCACTAAAAAAATTAGAACAATGGAAAGAAAACTTTATTACAGTTCAAATTGGAACTAACCTTTGTAAAATCAATATGAAAGACATTATCTACTTTAAAAGTGAGCTAAGAAAATTGACTGTAGTGACCTCTGATAGAACTTTAGAATATTATGGGAAGTTAAATGATATGGAAACTGTTCTTCCATCTAACTTTGTACGCACACATCAAAGGTATATTGTTAATCTAAACCATGTAGATAGTGTAAATCAAACTTATGCTAAAGTTCATAATGAAAAAATTCCTATAAGCCGTCAAAAGTATCAAGAAGTTGTAGGAAAGTTTACAAGGTATATATTGGAAACTTAATTTTAAAAAGGATATTAAAATCTTAGTTTTAAAACACATATTAGAATACGATTTTTTAGAAAGGTATCTTAGATGAACTCTTATTCTTTACTTAATAATGGCACAACTTTTATCATCGTTTTAATTAATATTTACATAGCTTTTTTTCTTTATAAGTTGACTTCTTATTTTATAGACTTTAGAAACCATTGGATTTTTAAAGTCATATTGATTTTTGGTTACTCTATTATCAGCCAGATGATAATATGGGCTTCCGACCCTGTAAATATTTTATTTACATTACTTGGGTATCTGATAATGCTTATAATCTGTAGTAAAAGTAGATTGATTCCCATAGTATCAATTATCATGATACTCTACCCTATTATAGTTGGTATCAATTTTCTTTTTATAAACAACCCTCTATATAGGGAACTTATCTGTTCAAGTGAGTATCTTTTAATACTTTCAATTGTTAAGATAGTCTCTGCTATAATAAAATTATTGTTTTGGTTTTTTATACACATGTTCTTAAAAAATAGATTAGTCAACATAAAACAGTACCTATCAAACAAGATATGGATTTTTATAGACATGGTCTGTATAGCTTCATTTTTATCAATATTAATTGCTATTATTCTGCCACCAACTAACTTAATTCCTATGGGTAGTAAAAACAATATTATCTTAGGTGATTCTTATGGCACTTATATAATCATTTTATCAGCAATTATAGCAAATATTGGTGTAATACTTCTTTTACAACCATTAATTGAAAATGTAAAGATGAAGATAGAAAATCAAGCAAATCACATAAAAGAAAAATACTACAACTTACTAGAAAATCAACAGATTCAAATACGTAAAATACGTCATGATATGAATAACCACTTTCAAATGATTGAATCGTATTTAGAGGTGGAAGATATTGATGGAGCTAAAGAATATTTTAATCAGTTGAAAATAGGACTTGGCACTCTTAGTGGCAAGCAATTTTGTAAAAATCAAGCTCTTAATTCAATTTTAAATCTTCGTCATACAAAGTTAGAAGAAAATGGAGTTGATGTCCATTTTAATATAGATATAGACAATCACTTAGGTATAGAGCCTATAGATTTGTGTACTATTTTTTCAAATTCTTTGGATAATGCTATAGAAGCATCTTTAAAAATATCAGATTTATCAAATAGAAAAGTGGTGTTAAAGGCTCGTTGTGAGAAAGAGTATTTTAGCTATTTGTTGACAAATAATAAAGTAAATCCTATTAATAAAAAACATGAATTATTTGTTTCAGATAAAAAAGATAGTAATTCTCATGGATATGGTATTGAGAATATTAGAGGAATTGTCGATAAGTATAATGGAGAGTTGAATATTTCTTATACAGATAACGAATTTTCTTTATTTCTTTATATTAGATTATTTTAGTTTGTTAGCATAAGACTCATATACAAATCACATAAAAAACTGGCATATATATAAGAATCAATAACCGTATTTATTAGTTATTGGTTCTATATTTTTATAATTACTTCTTTTTTCTTGTTATTTATTTTTGTAATTACTTCTTTATTTTCATAATTACTTCTTTATTATTGTTATTTACTTTTATAATCACTTCTTTATTTTCATAATTACTTCTTTATTATTGTTATTTACTTTTATAATCACTTCTTTATTTTTATAATTACACCTTTCCTCTAGTTATTTCTTTTTGTAATTACTCATTTTTCTTTATTACCTCCTTTCGTAATTGCGCTCTTCTTCCCACATCTATTTACTATTACCTCTTTTTATTAACTTTTCCATATCCCTCTTATATTAGGTCTTTCTATCTACCATTCTATTCTTCTAACAAGCATAGTTTGATTATTTCACCAACAAACTATCACTCCTTCTAAGTTAAATAAGTTTGTTGACAAATGTATGACATAGCATTATACTAAAATAAAATGACATAATGTCATACAAAAGGAGGTAGATTTAGGTGATTCAACAACTATCAGATGCTGAACTTGAAATTATGAAAATTATTTGGACACATGATAAACCAGTACTTTTTGCATCTCTTTTAGACGAGCTAACATCAATAGGCAAAACATGGCAAAAAAACACTCTAATAACGCTCTTAGCTCGACTTATGGATAAAGGGTATCTAAAAGCAAAAAAATTAGGACGCCGAAATGAATACTCTCCCCTTATATCAGAATCTGAATATCAAACAAGTCAAACAAAAAAATTACTCGATAAAATCTATGAAGGAAATGTTAAAGGACTTGTCTCTAATTTAATTCAAAGTGATTTGTTGACTGATGAAGAATACGATGAGCTAAAGGAACTTTTGGAGGGGGGAAAAAGATAAATGAATAATGTACTGAAAGTATTCTTATCAATGTCCCTTTCTGGTTCACTGCTTATTCTCATTCTTTTTTCATGCAAGCAAATTTTTAAAGACAAAATAAGCAGGCAGTGGCAGTATTATATTTGGTTAATTGTCATTATGAGACTACTATTACCATTTACACCAGAAACAAACTTAATGGGAACCATTTTTCAAACATTCGACAATACTACATATCATACTGAAAAATATCCACCTGCTCAACAAAATCAAGATATTTTGAATGATGATAAAAATACCCCAACTATAAATAATGAACGAAGCAATCAAAAATATATAAATAAAATGGAGCTATTCACCAGTAACCAAGCAGTACAGGACATAATTACTTTGCTAGTAAATAATATCTGGATAATTTGGTTGGTAATTGCCCTTATCCTATTCATACGAAAAATAACAATTTACCAAAGCTTCGTGCGATACATAAAAGCTGGACAAGCTCCTGTCTCAGACACAGAACTCTTAGACAGACTTGCAATTCTTGGAAGTCAAATAAGAATAAAAAGAGCTATAGAGCTTTGCATCAACCCACTTATTTCTTCTCCATTACTGATTGGATTTTTCAGACCATGTATTGTACTGCCGAGGGTCGATATTGCAGAAAAAGATTTTCAATATATTGTTCTACATGAACTTACACATTATCGCCGATTTGATATGCTCTATAAATGGCTAGTACAAATTACAGTCTGCTTACACTGGTTTAATCCTCTTGTATATCTTATGGGAAAAGAAATTAACAAAGCATGTGAGTTTGCATGTGATGAAGCAATTGTCAAAAAACTTGATTCAAATAATGTACAAGACTATGGAAAGACTCTACTAAACTCTATAGCCACTGTTGGAAAATATAAAGAGTCTCTTGCTTCTGTCACTCTAAGTGAAAGCAAGAAATTACTCAAAGAAAGGTTAGGTGCTATTATGAATTTTAGAAAAAAATCAAATTTAGTAGTCTTTTTTACAATTGTAATAACTGTTTTATTTACAGTTGGAGCAACGGCTATTGGAGCATATACAGTACCACAAATTCCAGTTGATAACAGTAAAAACAAAAATATAAATTCTAATCCTACTAATAATAACTCGAATTTAGACACACAGAAAAACAACAATAAAGTAACAGACAATACACAAAATATCGATACTTCTAGTAGTGGTAAATTACCAGACAATATACAAAATATCGATATGTCTTTTGATATTTATAATGGAGGTTTGGAGATACTCCCTTCTTCTTCAAATGAAATAAAAGCTAGTTATGATGGTGAATACTATGATGTTCATATTACAAAAGAGAATGGTAAATGGATTGTTCGTATATCTGGTAAAGTTTCATTAATGGGTAAGACAGACTTTGTTAAGCTTTATGTTCCAAATGTAAAACGTGTTATGAATGTCAAAGTTCGTAATGGTGACTTTAGTTATAATTTGCCAGATAATTGTACAGATATAATAAATATTAACGCTGCAAATGCAGGCATTCAATTTACTTCAAAAAATAAGTATGATAATAGCAAGATTTCCCTAATAGCTACAGATAAAAACTTCTTAATATATGATTTATTGGTTTATCCTAATTATTTTACTAAAACAAATACTGGATTTAAGTATAAAAAAGGTACAGAAGCGACTCAAATCGCTATTTCTCTAACGGGGTATACTGATGTTGAATTTAAGTAAAATTTTATGACAGAAATAGTTTAGCAATAATTCTTATTAATAAGATTCTCTTTGGCATACTAAAATAATAGTAAACAAAAAAAACTATTAAAATCTAATATCTAATTGCCTTACAAAATATATAAATAATTAAAACTGTTATTAATTGATTATAAAAATCATTTTAATAACAGTTTTTTGATTTCTTATAAAACTATGTTATATATTTAAACTAACTCCCATTTAAATCGTAGAATCCCTTTCAATTAATTCAGGCTTAAGCATCTCAACTATTGGTTCACATTTATCCTCATTTAGCAAAACTTTAAGTATATTAATAGTCTTGTCAATCAATAAATTTAATGGTTGCCTAATTGTTGTTAAACTATAGCTTTTCCATGAAGCCATCTGAATATCATCGTATCCTATTACTGATAAATCCTCTGGTATTCTCAATTTATATTCAAATCTCGCTGCATCCATCACACCAGTAGCTATTAAGTCACTTGTACAAAAAATTGCTGTTGGAGGGTTTGATAATGCTAACATTCTTTTCCCTGCTTCATAACCAGATTCATAATCATAGTTTGCTGATTCCTCTTTAAGGCTATGAATCCCATTTTGTCTTAACTTAGAATAAAATCCAATCTTCTTTTCCATTTCTTCACTAGTTTCTCTTGTAAATTGAATATATCCTATATTGCTATGCCCCTTGTTAATAAGATACTCAGCAGCCATTCCACCACCTTCAATTGGGTCTACATAGACTGTGCTTATTTTTATACCTGGTATAAAACGATTAAAAAGTATGACAGGAATATTATTTTCTTCACATGTCTCAGCCATAACCTTATTCATAGCTGAAGCAGTAATAACTACTGCTTCCACTTGAAACTGAATTACTTTTGAGATTATACTGTCTATACTTTCCTGTCTAGGAACTTTAAAAACAAGACATTGCTTACCAATTTCTTGAATTTTTTCTACAAATAGGTCAATAATCCTATTGTAAAACGGACCTAAGCTATCTCCCACTATCAATCCTATGACATTTGTTTTTCCACTAATCATTCCTCTTGCAACCAGATTAGGGACATACCCAATTTCATCCGCTATACGAAAAATTTTTTCTCTTACCTCAGGTTTTACACCCTTTCCATTTGCACTACCAAATGCTCTTGAAACAGATGATTGAGATACTCCTGCCAATCTTGCAACATCTTTTGATGTAGCTGATTTATTATAATGAACTTTCTTTTGATTCATTTAGTATTTCTCCTTAAATATCTAGTATTTCTTCTTAAAATTGTATTAAAAATAAGATAATATATTGGATAATGAAAAAAGCTAATACAATTAATTCTTGCTTACCTAAAGAAAATGGTAGTATGGACACTCCATCTACTTTATCCATCCCTTTAGAAATAAGTTCTTTTCTCATACCAAGTACAGTATATTTTTTAATATCCTCTACATTATTATTGTTTTTTAAGATGATACTAAAAATATATCCAAATATCAATGTTATTGTAGCACCTATTGCTGGATTCCACAACCAGCTCACGTTATATTTATTAGAAATAAGAAACCCTAAAACTAATCCTACAATAAAACCAATAGATACTCCTTTATCATGAGCCTTATATGTAAACATTGCTAGTACAAATGCACCTGTAGCTGGTCCAGCAAAGTATGAGATATAGTTACCAACAAGGTCAAGAATTGACTTAATGCTTCCTCCAAACCCCATAATAATGAAACCTGTCATAACAACACCTATAACTATGGTTATAATCATTGTTACTTTTAATGATGATTCTTTACCATCTTTTTTAAAATAAAACTCATAAATATCTTTTGTAAAAACAGTTGTCATACTATTCAATATAGAGTCAATACTAGACATTGCTGCTGCAAACACACCTGCAATAATAATTCCAATCGCTCCTACTGGAAGTTCATTCAAAATAAAAGTAATCATTATTTCATTTGAAGTTTCAAATGCTCTTCCATCATAGAAGACAAATAAAATCACTCCTACCAATAACATAAAGTAATAAACTAGATTCATAACAAATGCACTAACTACAAAAGAATTTTTTGCACTGTTTAAAGATTTAGATGTTAAAACTCTTTGTACTTGAGCTTGGTCAAAACAGAAGTATCTTATCCACATTATAGTTCCACCGATTAAAGTAGCCCAAAAAGTATTTGTAACTGAGAAATCTGTGCTAAAATCAAATGTATTTAATTTACCACTCTGTTGTGCAATTTGTAGGGTATCAAAAAAGCTAAGATTCATTCCTTTTAAAGCTACAATAATTACTATAAATACAGCACTTATTACTACTAGCATTTGAATACTATCAGTCCATATAACTGCTTTAATTCCCCCTAATAACGTGTATATGATTGATACAAGTACAACAATTGGAACTAAAATATAAAGCGACCAACCAGTAATCATCTGAATAATAAGCACTGGTATATATACCATAGAGCTCGCTTGAATCAATGAATTAATAAAAAATTGAATAATAGTTAACCCTCTTGAATAATTTCCTAGACGAAATCCCATGTATTCATATACAGATGTTATCTTTAATCTATAAATAACTGGGGTGGTAATGCTCAGTGCAAAAAATATTGCTAAAGGTACTGTAATATTAACCATTACTGGATACATCCCATCCATATATGCCCATCCAGGACCACCTATAAAGCCATTTGCACTAATCATAGTAGCTGCAACTGATAAAGCAATCGGAATCCACGGCATTGACCTACCTGCTAAGAAATAATCTTCTTGATTTTTATTATCTTTTCCTGAATAATAACCAATAACTAACATTAACAGCAAATATCCTATTATAATACACACATCAATTGATGAAATCATAAGCCACCCCTTTCTAAGTAACAAAAAAATTTGTCAGTATTTTATTACTTCTTATTTAATGTTTCTGGTAAGAATAACCATACAATAGCACCTGCTACAAATACTGCTATTGATATATAAAAAATAGTTATCATACCTAAAGCACCAGAAGCTGTCCCAGCTATTGCAGGTATTGCAAAGGTAGATATAATTCTTCCTCCATTAAACGACATCCCAGATGACAGTGAGCGATATTTACTTGGGAACAGTTCTGTATAGTATGCTCCCCATGCCCCAGAATATCCAACAACAAGACCTAACAATACTGATATCATGTAGAATGTTGTTATATTGTCTCCTCCTAATTTTGTATATATAAAAACAAATACTGCTGCTAATGCCATACCTATAAAAGGTACTTTTCTCCCAAATTTATCTGCTATAGAGCCCCAGAATAAATATCCTACTAATTGACCAATTCCTTGTAAACTATATAGAGAACCAGCTACTACTGATGTCATTCCTAGTCCTGTTACTAAGTATGTAGTTGCATTATTTGAAAATGCTGAATATGCTGTAAAATTAGCCCCTGATAAAAGAATTGTTCCTATACCAATCCATAAGTATTTTCCCTTGTACATACTTATATAACTAATTTTTTCGCCAGTTTCTTTTCCCTTTTTAACTAATTCTTTTGTATACTCCAAATCATCTGGTACAAAGAAAATTGCTAAGATACCTCCAACTATAGGTGGTATAATTGCAGTATACATCAATATTTGCCAATTTGAATCACCCAATACTCCATACACTTTTCCACCAAAAATCATAGCTAATGAAAATAAGGCAGTCAATATAGCAGCTAACTTACCACGATATTTACTTGGGAACATATCTGCAACCAAAGGCATAGCTGTTCCAAATACACCACCTAGTACTACTCCTGTACACAAACGTGCAATTTTCCATAACATGATATTTGTAGGAGACAACATTGGTATAAATGTTGTCAATCCAATTAATAAAGCAACACTAATTAAAGTTCTCTTTTTTCCGATTTTTGTTGAAATCACTCCGAAAATAAACGTTCCTGGAATTGTACCAAAAGACATCACAGCAAATATTTCTTCTGTTTGTTTCAATGAAAAACCAAATCCACCCTCTGCTAGGGCATAAATCATTGTTGGTTTAATAAAAGTACCTACCATAAAGTTGTAGCAATAAAAAAAGTATATTAAAGCAATTGAAAAAAATGCAATTCCTCTTTTTAGGTTTGAATAGTCCTTTCCTAATATGATATCATTTTCTATTCCAACTGTTGTTTTCATATTCTTTATAAATCCCCCTTTTTAATATTAATCATAGTCCATCTAAGAATTTACCCTGTTATTCGTTATATACCATAGTCCATCTAAGAATTTATCCTGTTATTCGTTATATACCATAGTACATCTAAGAATTTATCCATTATTTGCTATATACATCTATTTCTCAAATTTATAAAAAAATACTCATTATATAGATTTCAAGACTATTTATACTCTAATAAACTTACTCTTCCACACCCATATACATTTGCTTTAGAACATCCATGCCATCAAAAGTTATCCATTCTTCCTTTACTTTACCTTGTAATACATGATAATGATTAATTCCCATTACTTCCACAGGCTTTCCAGAAGGTTGTCCAAAGAAACCTATCCCTTCATTTATTCCACGTAATCTCCATCTTACAGATACATCATATCCTTCATTTTTTTCCCTCTGATTACAGGTTACTCTTTCTACTTCATAACTTCCATTTGGAATTGAAGCAAGTAAACTTACAATCATGCCTTGTATCTCATCATATCCATTTAAATCTTTATCACATATAAAATGGACTACTGCATTATCATGATAGTATTTTTTAACTTCATTTATATATTTATAATTATAAATACGACTTGTCATTTCAAGCATCATTTCACCAACAGACTCATCTTTTGCTTGATACTTAGCTGGCATGAATTGACCATCCATAGATTCACAGATACCATATGTTGATTGTAAACTAAGTACTTTAGATGCACTTGCTTTTGCCATACCTTTTGCTACTTCATGAGGGTCTAATCCTAATTGAGTGACAATCCATAAATTATCTCTAACTAACCATTCTTCATGAATTCTATTGTTTGTTGTAGCACAATCAATCACAGTTCTAAAGTTTATTTTTCTACCTGTTGCTGGTCCAAAATTACTATCACCTAGATTAGTTGCTGTAGATAAAACACGATGAGAAGATAAAAAACCATCAGCACCAAAGTTAGACCATATTACATTTTGCCCAATTAATCTTCTATCAGGAAACGCATGTAATGTTTGAAGAGTATTGGAAATAACATCTTTAATACCGACTAAATTAGAAGAACCACAGTGCATTGTAACATTATTGTGATATGTATCATAAATAACCCCTATACCTTTTTCTTCCCAAATATTATGTGTTATTTTCATAATATAATCTACAAAATCCCTATACTTAGAATCAAATCCAGGTATTTCTTGCTCCCTTTTTGTCTGTTTTGAAAAATCATTGTAGTCCATCACTCCAACAGGTGTTACTTCTAGTGAATCCCCATAGTAAATTTTTGTAGACTCCATATTATATTCCCCCTTAAATACAACTTTTTCATTTTTTTCAGTAGTAATATTTATATTAGATTTATCTTCCTCAGTTTTATGTATGCCTGTTTTATTATCAGTAATTTGATTTTTAGTAGTTTTATTATCAGTGGTTTTATTATCAGTGGTTTTATTGTTAGTAATTTGATTTTTAGTAGTTTTATTATCAGTCGTTTTATTATTATTAATTTGATTTTTAGTAATTTCATTATCAATCGTTACATTATTAGTAACTTCGTTATTAGTAGTTTCATTTTTAGTAATTTCGTTATTAGTAGCTTCATTTTTATCCATATTACTAAAATTAGTTTGATTTACTTTAGATTTATGTTTTCCCTTAACTTTTTCTGATTCAAGCTCACTTATAGAACTTTCTTTTTCTTGCTCTTTTACTATTCCATCATTTTTATTATTGGATGTCATTTTATATTCCTCCACTTCTTTAAGGATACGTATGCATAATTAAGCATTAAAAATACTTTTAGTTCTCTCAAGAATATCAAGACCTTGTTGTTTTAGCCAATAAGGAATATCAATTAGTACCCAGTTTTCTTGAAGCTTATCCCCTTTACGATAATACACATCAACTACCTGCATATCTGCTTTAACCTCACCACCTGGCAATCCTAAAAAACCTCCACATGGTATATTAGTCAGATTAGGCCATCCAAAGAAACAAGCAAAGTTTCCTTCTGCAAATCTACATGCATGTCCATTAAAAGTCTTTCCTTTTAAATTGTTTCTAAATGGCAGTTGGTGTTGCTCTTGATATCTAGGTATAGTATAAGAAGCACCAATCCCTCCTGGCCCATACCAAATCATATCTTTAGCCCATGATTTTTCAAGTACTTCTGGAGGACATCCCATAGCACCACTTTCATTTAACTCAGATAAATCATCTACCATTTTATTCACTAATGCCAAAGTTTTTACTCCTTCAATTTCATCTGCATCTTCAAAAAGTAATCCATTATGGTCAATTGGCCCTGGATATACAAAATATGAACCAGTTTGTGGAGGTAATGGATTTACTCCTGCTTGAATCATAAATCCAATTATGTCTACAAATAATCCAGTTTTAGAAATTTTTCCATCCTGCACACAGTTAAATTCTGCATATCTTAAACTAATCATTTTACGAGTATGCTTAATTCCAAGCCAATCATTATCAAAAAGTCCCATAAAGTGTCCCATACTCATGACCCACTCACTATTGTCAATTTCATTAGTCCCTGCAATAAAGATATCCTGTCTTCTTTGCATGTTACTTAATGAATTTTTTAAAGGTTTCCAAAATACATCTGCTACATTTTCAATTCCTTCTTGTTCACGAAATGGATATACACCTTTCCAATTATAGTCTGATTTCATGTATTCATTTAAAACATTCTTAACTCCATCTACATTTGCATTTTCTAATGCTTCGAAGTAGTTTCTTACAACTTGTTTTGAACCTTGATATTTTCCCATAACTATATCCTCCCAAATTTATCAATTTTAAACTTTGCTTATTTCATGCATACGTTATCTATTTTTTCATATTTTAAGCGTTTTTCAGTAATTATTATGAATACATATGCACTTTTCTAAATATTATCATATCTCTAAAAACTTGTAAAGAAAATGTTATTACAAAGATGTAAATTATTGTATATATTTGCTTAAATATATATATTTCTTATATCTTTTAACAAAAAATTATACTTTATCGTTTTATAATATAAAATTTTTTCTTTTTGTATAAAAAAAGATGATTCAAATTTTCATTTTGAAACATCCCTTTTTTTATTTTAACCAATTCTAAATCTTCCTATAATTTTCACACCTTCTCTATCATAAAGAGGTATGCTTTTTTTAAATATATTAAATCTTTTTTTTCTTGTATAAACAACTGCTTCTTCTGGTGTTTTGGGTTGATTATCACAATCATACAAATCCCTTTTCCTTACATACCCTACTCTCTTTCCTATACCTATTGCTTCAATAAGTTCTGGCTCAACTAAAGTTCCTTTTGAACCTGTTATAGATGGACCGTATGTCTCTCCATTTTTATTATAGCTAATCTTACCATCAGTATTTCCCAATATATCACCATTGAGTTCAGAATTAGCATTAATAGAAAACATAGTGCCAATTATTATAAAAGCTAATAAAAACTTAAAACATAAATTAATTTTCTTTTTATCTTTATTAAACATATGATTCAACCTCTTTTTTAAAATAATATTTTTTTCATTTCGAAACTGAGATACATATGTTGAGTACCTTAATGTTTTTTTATACTTTATTGTATCTAATATTAGATATGCATATTCTTCGATTTCACTTGAAGTGTATTCATCAATTACAATTTCATCACAAGATAATTCACATAATTCATTAAATTGTTTCTTTAGTAAATGGCAAATTGGATTAAACCAGTATATTGTACATACAAAGCTAACCATAACTTTAAATAAGTTGTCTTTTCTTTTATAATGAACTAATTCATGTCTAAAAATAAAATTTAATTCTCTATTACTATATTCTTTTTCTGGAATTATTATTTTATAATCTCTTAATCCTATAATAGCAGGAGAATAAATCCCTTTAACTCTAAATACTTTAAACCTTCTATTTATATTTAATTTTTTTGCTTGTTCATCTAAAATATTAATAATATTTACATCTAAAACTTCTTCTTGTAAATTTTCTACATAGCTATAAAATTTAAAATTGTTTTTTAAATAATAAAAAGATATTAATATAATACCTAATATCCAAATATACATAAATATATCTAGATTAATACTATAACCATATGATATGTAACTATCAATACTGTGTTTATAACTCTTAATTATGTTATTGTTCATAGTCAATATATTTAAATTTATTTTAGATATAAATAACATTCTAAATATTATTAAGATACACATTAAATAATAAAACTTATAGCCATACCTATTTACTTTTTTAGTAAATATAATAAACACAAGAATTGGCATACTTATATGAATATTTAATTTTAAAATCTCTATAAAAAGTTCCATAAGATACTTCTCCTATTTTCTTTTTTTTATCCATTTTTCAAGCTCTTTTATATCATCATCTGATATCTCAGTTTCACAACCTAGTGATGAAATAAAGCTATGGATGGAATTCTTATGCATAAATTCAAAGAAATCTTTTGTTTCAAACTTCAAATACTCTTCACGCTTAATCTTAACAGTGTAGACAGTATTTCTACCATCTTTTTCAAACTCTAAAAATCCTTTGTCACTTAATCTAGAAAGAACTTTTCCTGTAGTTCCTTTCGTCCATTCATGGTAATCTTCCATAAAATGAGCTACCTCTCTTGCAGGTATCTTATCCATATCTTTATCCCAGATAAAATTCATAACTAACAATTCAGACTTTGGTATTTTTTTCAATATAATCACACACCTTTAAATTTATTTTATTAGACATTTGTCTAAAAGTCAATCTATAAATGTTATATTAATACAAAGAGATAAAGTAAAAGAGTTCTATTTTACCTCTACATTCATTAAAAATAAAAAATGGCAATCAATCTGATTACCATTTTTTATTTAAATTCATATAATCTAAACAATCTAACATCCCTTTGTATGTAACTTCATACAATTTAATAAACTTAATCTTTCTACCCTTATATAACTTACCTACATTAAAAATCAATAAGTAACCTAATAAAAATATATAAATAAATCTCTAAATATACCTATTAGAATACAATACCTTTGCTTTTTCAGTAAATTCTTTAATAAAATCCGACTTACTATCTGTATAAGCATCACGATTATGCTCATACTTCTTCCATAGATTTAACTTAAGTTCTTCATACTCCTTAGCTACACTTGGATTGTCAATTAAATAATCTCTAAAAAACAACTCATCATTATCACCTGCATACCTTATATGTAAATGAAAAACTCGTTCTTCAAAACCATCTATTGTATATCCTTTATTAAGTGAAATCCTGCTACTACTCTCAGACATACAAACATATCCCTTTGATTCAATTAACTTTTTAATCTCTTTTATGCTACAATCATTCATTATCTCAATAAGTATATCAACAATTGGCTTGGCATAGATTGTGCTCACAGCAGTGCTTCCAATATGACTTATTCTAACAATATTTTGCATAGGTAATACCCCAGTTAAGCTACATTCTTCTTCTTTAAACCAATCTTTCCAACATTCCTTATGAACAGTTAAAACTATTGGAAACAACTCCCATAATTCTTCTAAAGTCATTTCTTCCAATTGCTTTCTCATAAATATTTCTCCTTATAAACTAATTATTTTAAATACTCTATTTATCCATTCGATTACTATAACTAACACCTTTATACACAATAATGTATTATACAACTAAAATACTATAAAGAAAATATCTAAAAATATGATTTATATTGTCACAGGTAAGAATAAAATTCTTTATAATCAAAATTACTTAATTTATATAATAAATTAATAAATACTTCTTCATAATTACTTAATGCACAATAAAACTGATTATCAATTTTCTCTACTATTAAAAATGACTTTTTATTATATCTTGTTCTTTTATCATTAAATTTTCTTATTTATCCAGAGTACCTCTTGAGTGTTCTTTGCTTGAAATAAATTTATATTTTTATATAAAATAGAATCTGCAACATATGAAGATACACCTTTTGAAAAGTTTACTTTTTCTTTAGTTATAACATCACTTTCTAGTCTTACAGTATTCTTAATATTTACAATTCCATCAATATTTTCAAAAACCTCACATACAAATAGTATACTTCTTAATGAAGTATCTGTTTTATCCTAAATCTATCATTCAGAGCAATATACTTGATATTATATATTGTATTTGCATATATTTAACGATAAACTTATATTACTCATCTGTATTAACAGTTCCTAAATATCTTAAATTCTGATTATTATTTTCAATAGAAAATTGTTTATGAATTTGATAAGTCAATGTATCATAATGAATTGTATCAAATCTAAAATATGTAATAGAAGATAACAAACACAAAATTACCACCATCAAAACACCATTTCTATATCTTTCATTAAACATATTAGACACTCTTTTTCTAATATCCGACTCCTTATGTAAACCAGCCACAAACTTATTTGAATGACTTGAACCTTTCCTCATCGCACTTATTATAGTAAGCGCATAGTCCTGTCTCTCCTCTACAGTATGGTTCTTTAAAACCCTTTCATCACAATAAAATTCGCAATCCAAATCTATAAACTTCTCCATTATATATATAAAAGGATTAAACCAATAAACACATTTTAAAAATAGCACCAAATACTTAACATAAAGGTCTTTACTCTTAAAATGCATAAGCTCATGTCTAAATATCCAATCCAGCTCCTTTAATGTATAATCATAAGGAGGTAAAATGACACTTGAATTAAAAAACACTGGTGTTTCAACTTCATAAGAATATTTAAGTTGTATCTTTTTATTTATACTAAGCTCCTTTAATAAATTCTCATAAAGATTTTTTATCTCATTATCCTCAACATCATAGGATAAATCATTCATCAAAATTTTAATCTTAATGTATCTCCAACTAATATAAACCAAATATACTATTATACTAGCAATCCAAATAAATAATAAAATACTGTTTTTAGAAGTAAAGATAGTATTAAAATTTTCTAAATACACCTTACTAATAGTATATTGATATTCCCTCCTATTAAATGTAAAAGTATAATATGTAAATGGTAGTAATAACTTAATAATCACAATCAACCAAACATAATAATTAAATCTTTTGCTAAACCTTTTAAATATAGTCATTCTAAAACTCAATAGGATAACTATACACAAATCACTTAATACAACAGTCCTAAGAATATCATTCAAAATCAAATTCATATAGCCACCTCTCTTCTCTTAAATCTAGAATAACTAAATATGTCAATATAAGTCAATCTTATCTGTACAATACTTGAATTTCTAAAAAATCATGTCTTATTTATAAGATATAAAAAAATGAATACATACTCTAAATTAAAATTATAAGATTTCTAAAATAGCCCTCTTAATTATGTTATTTTAAGTCATCATTAGAACCAGCAATTTGTCTGCACACAAATATGGCGGAAAATCAAAAGACTTCCGCCACTACATTGATATAGAATATTATTCTCTATCATTTATTTAGCATTTTTTTCAAATAAGCAACATCTATTAAATTTACTGTTTCAAACTTCCCCTTGTAAAATAATGCGAAGTTATTAAAAACACAAGGTAATTCCTTTGCTTTTTGTAATGTGTCTATTTGAATAAATGAAGCTGGAACATCATGTGTTGTGCAATAATCTCTTAATCGTTCAATATTTTGATAGATAAATGGACATTGCATATCATAATAAATAGTTAGTTCCTCACTCTCGATTTCACACGATTTTGCATTTTGCTTGAACACTGGTGTTGTTCCGTCAAAAGAAAGTGCAAGTAGCTCATATCCATTATCAGTAGTATCGACGACCTCGAATCCAAATTTTTTCGCAAATGATTGGTCTGAAAGCCATGCTTTTTGTTTTTTTGCCCCAAGCATACAAACGCCAGATTTTCCATTCTTTTTAGCATCTTCCACACAATACTCCATTAACGATTTCGCATACCCTTTTCCTTTATAATCACCCAATACCCATAAGCAATATATATAATAATAGTTATCACCAGTAATTGGAACCCATGCAGTCTCAAGTGGTGCATACTCAATAAATACAGTACCTTTGACATTCAATTTTCTAAAGGTATGCCCTTCTCTTAATCTTTCAGAAATCCATTGCTTTTTGGCTGCAATACCTTGATGTAACTTTCTTGTACGGATAATACAACATAAATGTTCATTGGCAAGATTTTCTACTGTCAAGTTTACAAATTCATCACACATACTTAAATCTTCCTTTTTCCAAATTTATTTTTTCAGTTCAATAAACTTTAATTTACTATTTCAATAAAATGTAATCTACCATTTTACATACAATCAATTTATTTTTCAAACTCTTTACATCTAAAATCCTACACTTTCATTTTCTCATACCACTCAATAACTGACTCTTTACTCAATTTAATATTATCACTCATCTATAAAATATGGGAAGTATTCTCTTTACACAAATTCTCCATCCTATCATACACAACACCACTGTCTCTCTCATCTGTCATAGTCACAATTATATCACTTGGCTTAAGAATAGTTTTCCCTCTAGGAATAATCTCTTCACCACCTCTTTGAATAGCTACCAGAAGACAATTCTCTGGCCATTGTATATCCTGAATTTTTTTGTTTGCAACAGGAGAACCAAACATAACAGAAAACTGGTCTAGTATCTTTTCTCCCCTCTCTTTAGGAGCAGGTTCTCCATTTTTCTCAAGTAATCGCTCCAAAAGACTTTCATAAATAGGTTTTGATTTCATAAGAGTAGCCACAATATATGCCACAATCGAAATTACAGATAGTGAAAGCATTTGACTAACAGAACTCGTCATTTCAAAAATTAATATAATACCAGTCAAAGGTGCACGTACAATAGCTGTAAAATATCCTGCCATAGCCAAAAGCACAAAATTATTTATATAATCTGGGTTCATTCCAAAAACCTTAACACCTATCATTCCAAATATTCCACCTATAAATGCTCCTAAAACAAGCAACGGAAAAAAGATGCCACCTGGTGCACCTGACCCAAAACTAACAGCTGAAAATATAAAGCGTACGACAAAAATCAAAACAACCATCCCAAAAAGATATTCATGACTTGTAAGTGACTCCACCAAATTGTGCCCACTTCCTAGCACTTGAGGCATCATAAGTCCAAGAATACCAGCCATACTGAATGGAATCAGCAGTTTACCAAATGTACCGATTTTAGGAATCTTTTTATATAAAGACTGCACATATAAAGTAAACCAGTTATAAAATGCTCCCATAACTCCAAGAATCACACCTAGAATCACTATCAATCCATAATAATTCTGTGGCAATACATGACCAATGTCAAACTGGAACACAGACTCAATCCCTAGAAAATTAGCTGAGATATAATCTGCTGTCAAAGATGCTGTCATCACAGAAATTAAAACAGACACTGAAAAGTTCTTATGAACTTCTTCAAGCGAAAACATAACACCTGCTAATGGCGCATGAAATGCTGCTGACAATCCAGCACTTGCCCCACAGGTTAACAGAAATTTTTCCTCTGTCTTACCTCTATCAAGCGCTCTAGAGATACCTTTCCCTGCCATAGCACCAAGCTGAATAGAAGGTCCTTCTCTTCCTAGTGCAAGACCTCCCATAAGTGCCAAAAATCCTCCAATAAATTTAGTTGGCAACACACGCCACCATACCTGCTTGATTTTTCCTGTCATTTCTCCCTCAAGCTGGGGAATACCACTTCCAGAAATCATTGGCTCTAAGTCTACAAGCTTTGATACAATCCAAGCAAGTAGTGCAAGCACTGCAAACCAAGCTATTATTTTTATTGTAGAACCTTCTACAAACGTCAAAATTTGGCTAAGCCAGATACCAGCTCGCCCCAAAAGTATCCTATATAAAAGTACAATCAAACCAGCCACAGCACCAACTATCAGTCCTTCTCCAATCAAAATTACCTGAAAGTTCTCTGCCCGTTTGATAACATGAGATGTATCTTTTTTCATGCTTTTCCTCCTTCTCCCAATAATTCTGTACAATATCAACAAATATAGCTCTTAATTCACTAAATATATAATCTTTATTATTTACTCTTTATATTTAATAAATATAACTAAATGATACTATAATGCAAATACTAAATGATTATTGACATATGATTTCATTGCATTTACTACTGAATCAATAATACAATACATTTTTGGAAAAATAAAGGAAAGTCTTATTTTAATTTTGCTTATTCTTACTACTATTCCTCAAACTTCTTTATACAAATAGTAGCATTATGCCCACCAAATCCTAATGAATTAGAAATAGTGTATTTCACTTCTTTCTCAATTCCACCATTAACAACATAATTCAAATCACAATCTGGGTCAAAATTCTTATAACCTACAGTCATAGGAACAAAATTATCATCTATAGCTTTTACACAAACTATTGCTTCCAATGCCCCTGCTGCTCCCAACAAATGCCCTGTCATTGACTTTGTAGAACTTATAAGTACATCGTTAACTGAATCTTTTAATGCCAGTTTTATCGCATTCGTCTCGTATTTATCATTAATTGGAGTAGAAGTACCATGAGCATTAATATAATCAATCTCACTTGGATTAATTCCACCCTCATTACATGCAATCAAGATAGCCTGACAAGCTGCTTCTCCTGTAGGGTCTGGACTAGTAATATGGTATGCATCTTCTGTAGCACCATACCCTATTACCTCTGCATAAATCTTTGCATTTCTTTTCTTTGCATTTTCTAAACTCTCTAGTATTAAAATAGATCCTCCCTCACCCATGACAAATCCATTTCTATCTTTATCAAAAGGAATTGATGCTCTGTCAGGGTCGTCACTATCACTCAATGCTTTCATATTATTGAATCCAGCTAATGTAAATTCAGTTATAGCTGCTTCAGAACCACCAGCTACACAGACATCTAATCTTCCACATTTAATAGCCTCAAATGCTTCCCCTATTGTATGAGTAGATGTCGCACAAGCAGATACTAAAGCATAATTGATTCCCTTAAATCCATATTTAATAGCAATCGTTCCAGCAGCCATATTTGAGATTAGCATTGGTATCGTAAATGGTGAAACTCGTCTACTTCCCTTCTCAATAAATTTTCCATATTCACTTTCCAAAGTATTTATTCCACCTATCCCACTACCAACTATAACTCCTATACGATAAGGGTCTAATTCTTTAAAATCAGTTCCACAGTCAGAAATAGCCTGTCTTGTAGCTTCTACTGCATATTGGCAATACAAGTCATTATGTCTAAGTTCCTTCTTAGAGAATGATAATAAAGGATTAAAACCTTTTACTTGCCCTGCTACTTTTACAGGAAAATCTTTAGTATCAAACCTATCTATCATCTGTATACCATGATTACCTGCTTTTACATTACTCCAAAATTCTTCAATATTATTTCCTATAGGGGATACTATTCCAATCCCAGTGATTACTACTCTATTCATCTTTACTCTCCTTTTCACTATACTCTTTATACATATTGCCCCATTCAAACAGAGAAACTAATATAGGTCGTAAAGTCATCCCTAATTCAGTCAAAGAATATTCAACTTTAGGTGGAAATTGTTCATATACCTCACGATGCACTAGACCATCTTCTTCCATACTTTTTAGATTTTGAGACAACATTTTTTGGCTTATATTATCAATTGATTTACTTAATTCTCCAAAACGTTTTTTACCTCTTATTAATTCTCTTAATATCAAAAACTTCCATTTGTCACCTATCATTTGTAGCGTTATTTCTACTGGACAAGCAGGTAAATATTTTTCCATATTCTCCTCCTTAATTAGCTCGAAATCATATACTTACTTTTAGTAAGTATTATATTCTATCATAATTATCATGTCAAGTTGACATATTTTAATTCTTAAATTTTTTATATTTATTTAATTATTTATAAGACTAATTTATATATAAAGAGATTGATTTATTTTATTTTATACAAAAAGAAGATGCCTCATAAACTAAAAGCTCATTTTGAAGCACCTTCCTTTTATTATTTTATTAGAACTGATGTTTACATTCTGTAAACTCGTAAACATCCATTAGTGCTTCACCAAATCTTTGATAATGCACTACTTCCCTCTCACCTAAAAATCTTAAGATATCCTTCAAATCTGGGTCATCAGTTAAATTTATTAATTGATAGTACGTAGCCAATGCTTTTTGTTCAGCAGCCATATCTTCATGTAAATCAGTTACAGCATCGCCAAAGACATTAATATAACTTGTAGTAAAGTTTACTCCATTAGAATCAACTGGCTGAAGACCATGTCCAAAAGTAGCATAATTAGTTCCAAGTCCAGCAGCTTTAAGCTCTTCTGGAGTACAGCTACTTATTAATTGATATAACATTGAAGAAATTATCTCAACATGAGCCATTTCTTCTGTACCTATATCAGTTAAAAGTGCACGAGATTTTCCTGTTGGCATAGTGTATCTTTGTTGAAGATATCTAGTTGCAGCTGCCAACTCACCATTAGGTCCTCCCAACTGAGTCATTATATATTTTGCCATTCTAGGGTCTGCTTGTCTTATGTTAACTGGATGTTCCAGTGTTTTTTGGTAAATCCACATATTATTTTACTCCTCCTTAATATATTTAATAGTAAATCTAATCTTAATACTGTATAATTTTATTTATAAAATGACTTGTCCCATGGCCAAGGCTCTGATACCCATGACCAAGGATATTCACTTGATTCATAACCAAAATTAATTAATGCCCCATACTTAGACTCATAATCACACATAGCTTGTGTAAATTTATCGCAGTATCTACTGTATGAATCAAGAGCTTCCTCATCTCTTGGATTGTTATCCAAATATAAATTTAATTCTATACAAGCAAATTGATATTCTGAAATTCTCTCTAGAAGTTCTCTTCTATTTAATGACATTAGTACATACTACCCCCTTTTTTCTCTCTAACTCTATTTTTAGGATTTTCATATAACCAATCATTGTAGTTATTTGACTCTATTAAATCCAACTCAGGAAATAAAGTACCTCTTCTTAATGCTGTTTTTGGATTGTATGTGTCATCATAAATTTGACGATTAATGTATGGTCTAGCAAATTCATAACAATAATCTTGTTTATCCTCTTTTAAATATTCCATTAATTATCCTCCTTAATTTTTCGAATTTTAAAATAGTATTATTTTTAATAATTTTATACTTGTGTTATATTATAATCAGTGGTTTTAATAGAACTTTAACAGAAATAAACGAGTATCTTTTTTGTTCCTCTTTTATTCTTAAAATTTGTCTACTCAACTAATTTTGTATAAATATTCATTCTAAATAATCAGTATAGAATTTATACAATTTCTTATAACACAATTACTATTTACTATATAATATTTATTTCTCGTCAAAATGTTACTTTTTATTACTTAAATCCTTATAAATATATATTTTAATGCTATTTTTTCTAGCAAATAAATTATTTTTAAAATTTATCAAACCTTATATTTTTATTTTCTAAAATCTAAATCTAGCTTAAATAAAACAAGTCTATTTATTTTATAATTTTATTTAGTTGCATTATAAAAAGCATGCTTCATATATGATTTTAATAATTATATTTTCATTATCTAGTCTTAAAATTCATATTTTCATATATAGTATTAAGACTTCTATATTCATGTATGGTATTAGCATTTATACAAATATAATATTAAGACTTCTACATTCGTATATGATATTAACATTTATACAAATATAATATTAAGACTTCTACGTTCATATATGGTATTAGCATTTATACAAATATAGTATTAAGACTTCTACATTCATATATGGTATTAACATTTATACAAATAAAAAAGAGGCTATCTCAAAATATAGATAAGCCTCTTTTTCATTATTAAAATGATGAAAATATATTTAATTTCATAAAAAAAGAGTGTCTCATGAACCAAAAAATTCACTTCGAGACAGCCCTTTCTCTGTATTTATATATAAACTTAAAACTCTTAATTTTTAATGTATACTCTTAATTTTCTTACATATTATCAGAATCAGACGGAATCCATGAATTATTAAACTCTTTATCCTTAAACAAATAAGATAATCCAGTTATTTGCTTTAATCTAAGAATTTCATCAATCTCCATACCTAGATGCTTTGATATCCATTCATCAGATTTTCCAATTTCACACAGTTCAGTTATAATACTACTCATTAAATCCACATTATGTGAGCCCCTTGCACGATTATGTCGAATAGTACTTGCCATTCTCTCATCAAGAGATTTATCAATTATTGAAACAGGAAGAAGTCCATTCTCTCTATCATAGATATCCTTATTTTCAAGCATTACTCTATAACGATGGAAACCATCTACAATAATATACTTGTCTTTTTCCTGATTATAATAACAAACAATTGGCATTGTATACCCATCTTCTTTAATACTTTTATATAACAACTGCATTTCTGGTGGGGCTACTGTATTTGGATTATAGTCGTTAGATTCTATCTTTTCAATGGGTATTGCAATGATTCCATATACTGGACTTTTCTGTTTCATAGCATCTTAACTCCTATCTCATGAATTTTTTCATATTTTTTCTTAATATATTCTGTCCTAACTCTTTGTTCTTTTGTAGGACTAAATCCCATAAATTTACACATATGGTCATTTTTTAAAATACAATAGCACATTCTCTTCCAACTTGGAATATCTTTGGTAAACTTGATATCATCTGTATCATCAGGTATATCACCTAAAAATTTAACTCTAATTTTTTTGTCTTTTGTATAATTTGAAACTCCATTTAATTCTATTTTATATCCTTTCATTATTAATTCATGTATAACACTTCCTGGTAAACCTCCTCCTCTATTATGCCAAAAATCAATAGATGTTGAAAATTTCTTAATATAATTTTTTCTTATATTTTCAGGTAAAGTGTCAAGTAAAAAATAGGTGAAGCTTTTCCAAGTATGTCCATCTGGCAATGAAATACTTCGGTACCCCATAGCTTTTGTTTTTCCATAAATAGAGGTGAAATTGACTCCTTGTACTCTAGCAACTAATTTCATCCATACATCTGGGTCTAATACCCTATATAAATTTAGACTATCCTTCGCTGAATCATTAAATGGAGATGCTACTCTCATGCTTCTTGGAGCTACACCAGCTTTATAGAATAAATCATAAATTTTATTGTAATCATAGTTGAACTTATAGTTAGCTAGCCAAACATCTTCTATTTCCCAATCATATATAGGAGATGCTGTCCATACATTTTTAAATTGATTCGTTATCCAGCACTTTCCTTTATATCCATGCTGTTTATTTACAATAGCACAGTAGCGTTGTAATGATTCCGACGCTCTTGTTCCTAATAAACAAGCAACTTTTGCACCTTTATGCTTATCCCTCATCCATCTGCCAAATTGTTTTGCCAAACTTTCTTGCCTCATCTTATATTTATAATAGACAAATGGGTTATTTTCTTGATTTATTATGTATTCTTTGACTGGCATTTTTCTTACCCATAACTCTTCTTTCTCATCATCCCATGGATACCAAAACATTTCATAATTTCCTACAGCTGTTCTTGTGGCCATCGGCAAACACACCCAATAGGGCTCAATATCTTCAAGATTCTCTTTAAATGTTTTTTCAACATACTCAGTTGTCATACTGTATTGAGCTTCAAAATCCTGATGAAATACTCCAATTTTGGAACTTATATTATGCTTTCTCTTATAATCCAAAACTAAATTCAATAATAAACCACTATCTTTTCCTCCACTGAAAGACACATAGACATAATCAAATTCACTGAAAATATAAGAAAGTCTATCTTGAAAAGCTTCAAACACATTGGATTTTAAGTACCTTTTATCCATTTGAATTCTCCCCTTTCAATTAGAAGTTTATAAAACCTTACACCGTAGTATTATGCTTTTTTAGCGATAATTAACATAAATTCTACAGTATTTAAATACATAAATCCAACAAATACATATAATTATAATATAATTTTACTTTTATATTATAAACTCTATTTTATCATTCTTTTACATTATTTTCCAACAAATATAAATATAATATTTTCTAGCCATCAATATTATTATTAATATTAACTACTTTGTATTTTATACATATTATATAGGCAAGACTTACAAAACATGACAAACTGTTGTCATAATTACTTTGTTATACTAAAAGTAAAAATAAGATACTTTATGAAAATGTATATAAAAAATAGTCCTCAGCTTACTTACAAACTTAACAAGGACTTAAACTTATACTATAAATTATCACTAGGATATTAATTCTAATTACAAATTACATGTTTAAGGAGTGAAATCTAATGTACGAACGTATGCTTGAAAAAAACAATAAACCTAGCTTATCTCAAATAATTGAATACATGGGTAAAGATGGGTATACACGCTTGTGTAAGTTAGAAACTTACCTTGAAACTCAATATAGCTTATCAAAAGAACTTCGATTCCCTTTTGGGAATAACTATGGTTGGGGTTACAAATATAGTCATAAATCTTTTCATCTATGCTATGCTTTCTTTGAAAAAGGGGCATTCACTGTTATGATTCAGATAGGTGACAAACAAGTTCCAGCAGTAGAAAAAATGCTAATTGCCTTAACACCAAAAGCTAAAGAATACTGGTCAAATCGTTATCCTTGTGGTGATAATGGAGGCTGGATTAAATATCGTATTTTAGAAGATGCAGATTTACTCGACATTATTCAATATATACGAGCAAAGAAAACGCCACCTAAGCAACGTTAGTTTTTGATATTTTTTAGATACAATATAATTCCTTGTTCTATAGAAAATTTGAGTATAAAAATGCTTTAGTAATATTGTCTACTAGTATGTCAATATTTGATTTCTTTACAGTAAAATAGTAAGTTTTATCATAACTAAAACATTTATTACTTTCATATGGAAGTCTGCTTACAATCTGAGTATTGGGAAAAACATATATCCTTTGCCAGTTATAGGGCAATTAAAATCATGTACTGAGCCAGCAAGGGTGATATTATTTTCATGTAGATACAAAGTAACAGTTTGGAAAGTATCTTTTCCCTCATTTTCAACATAGATATATTCATAACTAGGCACAGTCCACTTTACCCAACCATTTGGTGGCTCTGCATCATCTATACACTCTACTCCAGCAAGGTATAAGCCTTGTGAAAATCCATTATAATCCTCCCATTTGTATAAACTGCATTATTGCTTTTTCTAAGTTCATTTTACCATTATCTACTTGTCGATTCAATTTGTATAAGAGTATATCCTTACTCTCCTTATCAGTTAATATGAATGTAGAAAAAGCCTTTGAGATATTGGAAGCAGTCAAACAAAGTGAAGACGAATGGATAACAGAGTTTTCAATGGTTTATGATAAATCAAGGCAAACTGTTTATTATTGTTACAATCAAGACTTCGAAAATATCCAAGAATTTCTTTTTCAGTAATATAAATTATCAGTATTTCTGGTATACTAATGTTAGTAATTCTTAATTTGTAGAGTAATTATAACTGCAAATTATTTATATTTTGTACCAAATAAAGGAGATGTTTACCATATTAACTCCATATTTAACCTTCAATAATACTTGTGAAGAAGCATTTAACTTTTATGCTGAGGTTTTTGGAGGTGGAAAAACTAGGTTTGTACGACTAAACAACAACCCGAACAACCCTATTATACACGCAAGTGTCACTTTCACAAAGTATGATGGCTGTATAATGGGCGTAGATACAGAAGAACCTGTTTTAATTTCTGGCATGGCGATTTGCGTTGTGTTACCATCTCAAGAAGTGATTGAAGAAATATCTGTAAAACTTGCTGAGGGTGGTACGCTTGTGCAAAAATTTTTACCTCACCCACCTCCAGATGAAAATGATGGTGGTGCTGAAGTACTTGATATGTACGGGTATACTTGGTATTTGAGTACATAGACAAAACAAAAAACCTACAACTAATAAATATAATGTAACTCAGACAAATTTAAATTTAATACTTTAATATGAGCCGTTAGTCCAACAATGTTAACGGCTTTTTTCATATTTATAAAAGAAGAAAACAGAATTTTTTTATCAATATTTCATGATATAAAAAAACTCTAAAAACATAAAATAAATTAACACAAATGGCATCAATAATGATAAACCATAAATCATCATTCTTTGGTGCTTTCTATTATGCAATAACTCCCAAATACTGATTGACAAAATAACTAACCCTAACTATAATTAAACTACCAGTTTAATTAATTTTAAGGAAGGATTATATCATGGGAAGAAGAAAAAAAGAACCAAGAAGTGTACATCGTGAAAACATTGCTTCATCAGCCCAAACTTTATTTATGAAAAAAGGGATTGAGGCTACTTCAATGGATGATATTGCAAAAGAAGCTGGCTATAGCAAAGCTACCATATATGTATATTTCAAAAACAAAGAAGAAATTGTAGGTGTACTAGTACTTGAAAGCATGAAAAAACTACATACATACATTACCCACTCTTTAGAAGAACAAGAAAGTACGAGAGCAAGATATGATTTTATCTGCAATTCTCTACTAAGATACCAAGAAGAATTTCCATTTTACTTCAAAATAGCTCTTGACGAAATAAACATTGACTTTGAAAGTACAGACTATTTACCTGAAGAAAAAGAAACTTTCCGTGTTGGTGAGGAAATCAACGATAAAATAAAGCAATTTGTAAGTTATGGTATCCTATCAGGCGAGCTTAGAGACGATATTAAAATTATGCCTACTATTTTTTCATTTTGGGGAATGTTATCTGGTTTGATACAAACAGCAACTAATAAAGAAGCTTATATAAAACAAGAACTCAAACTCTCTAAAGAAGAATTTCTAAAATATGGATTTGACACACTCTATCGCTCTATCTCAAAATAATTCCATCATCAAATAAGTGATTATATATATTAAAAATAAAGAAATACAAATATTTTAACTAAAAAATTGAGAGGTATTAAAATGAAAATTAAAAGTAAAAAAATCATTTATCGTACTATTGTTGTTGTTTTATTGATAGGTTTTATATGTTTTGGAATCTATATGAAACGAGTACATGACTATCAACAGACAGTAAAGAATATGACCTTTGAAAATATAAAGCTTTCTGATGTTAAAGATGGAACTTATATTGGGAATTGCAATGTAAATCTTATCTCTGCTGAGGTAGAAGTTGTTGTAAACAGTGGTAAAATTACAAACATCAATATATTGGAACATAAAAATGAAAGGGGTCAAAAAGCTGAGAAAGTCATTGATGAAGTACTCAATGAGCAAAAAATAGATGTAGATGCTATATCAGGTGCTACGAACTCAAGCAAAGTTATAAAAAAAGCAATAGAAGATGCACTTAAACAAGGGTTAATCAAGTAAGTGCATCTTGTCGTGTATATATACCATATTTCTACAATAGAATCAAAAAATAGAAACTTCTTCACAGTAAACTATATTTTATTGCTTGATATATTTATCTTAATATCTAAAACTTATTTATAAGTCTTTACGAATACCAAGTGCTCTTAATGGACCAAGTAATGACATTCTAGCAAGTATTAGTGCCATTTCTTCAGGAGATTCTTTCATGTCTTTTTCAAGCCAATGTTGAATTACACCTAAGTCTGCTGAAAGTATATATTGTATAAAATATTCTTCTGAAATTACTGCCTCATCTATATTAAAATTTTTAAGCTTTTGTTTCTCAAACAAATTGGTCTCAATAAAGCTTTTTATCTTTCTTTCAAAAGTAGGGTCACCTTTTGGTCCTAAAATAGACTTAATAATCACTGAATTGTCTCTAAAATATTCAAAAATTTTTACCATAAACGGAAGGGGCTCATTTGAAGCATCTATGTTCATCATATTTACTGAATCAAGATGCTTAGTCTCTTCTTCAATTTCCTGTATGATTTCATCTTCAATCTTCTCTAACAAGTCAAACTTGTCGACATAGTGCAGATAAAAAGTTCCTCTATTTATATCTGCCCTTTGAGTTAAGTCAGTAACTGATACATTGTTAAATCCTTTCTCATCTATTAACTCTGCTAAGGCAGACCTAATCATCTTTTTAGTACGTATTGTTCTTCTATCACTAGATGTTTTATTCATGAATTATTTCCTCATTCTATATAAATTTTTTTATTTTAATTAACAATTTTCTGGTAAATGTCCATTACTTAACAGTTTAAATATTATTGTTTATTGTATAAAACAACATAAACATTATAATATACATATAGGCTATTAATCAACAATGTGTTCATAAAAAACAGTAAATTAATTTGGAGAAGGTGTTTAACATGACCAAAAAGTTTACCTTTAATGAATGTATTATAAAATATCCTAAGAATAATATTAATGAATGGAATATATCAAATATCTATTGAATTATGAATTGGATATAAATTTAATAATTTGGTAGATGTATTGATTAGTGGAGGACAAAATGAACAATTTAGACAAAAGCAATGTTAATGAAGTTTTGGATATGCTATTAAGAACTCGAAGATCTGTAAGAAGTTTTACAAAAGAAGTACCCTCAAAAGAACTTGTTGAAGAAATAATTGAAACTGGAAGACTTGCACCTTATGCAATACTTGCAGTAGCAAAACAAACAGATTTCAGACATTTCTTTGTTATTTCAAATAACAGTTTACAAATGGATAAAATAAAAACTATTCTTATTGATGTTATTAAAACTCAAATATCAACCCTTGAGAAGGAAGCCGAGAACAACATCACTCTTCAATCCTTCATTGCTTCTTTAAAGATGCAAGTTAAAAAAGGGGTTCTTGGTATAGGGACAGCACCTTATCTTATTATTGTGGCAGAACGTCGTGGAATACCAGCCATAGAACAAAAATCATTGTCTCATGTGATGCAAAATATGTGGCTTAAATCAACGGCTTTAGGATTAGGTCTTGAACTTGTTAGTGTAATAGGAAGATTAGGCAATAATAAAGATTTCTGCGATATTTTAGGAGTCCCAACAGGCGAATATGGATTTGATGCCTGTGCAATTGGCTTCTCTACAACACATATAACTAAGGAAGGCAGAACTGTTCCTCATTTATCGATAAAATGGTTATAATAAAAATTCTAACATGGTGCTATCCCAGCATAATGTACAGAAAATAAATAAGAAGCTAGAGAATTAAAACATAAATCTCTAGCTTTTTGACGATTGCAAATCCCATACATATGCTAACACTCATACATATGCCAACACTCATATAAATCATTATAAAATTCCACTATAGAAAAATTCTTAATCTCAACACCTTAAACTCTCCTACTACATTCTTTCACAAACCAACCAAATTAATTGATATAAATTATCATTTTCTGTTGAAAATACCATTCGCTCATGCTATACTTAATTTCATAAATGGTAATAAATGTAATATGATTTTAGAAATCTATTAATAACAATTATTATTGAATTTTTAATTTTTGAAATAGATATCAAGAATTTTCTAAAATATAAAATAAATATAGAAAATTGTATCAGCTATATAAGAGTTACTTCAAGCATTTATTACTCTGTACATAAATATAAATAAAATCTAACTAAACGAAAGGATAAGGTAAAATGAATATTTTAAAAATGAAAAAAACAGGGATATTTTTAGGAGGAGTACTTTTTGGTACTTTAGGTGTTAAGATACTTTCAAGCGACTGTGCAAAAAAAACTTGCACTCGTGCAACAGCAGGAGCATTAAAAGTTAAAGACTCTGTACTTGAAACAACTACTAAAATCCAAGAAAACGTAGAAGATATTTTAGCAGAAGCAAAAGAAATCAACGAACAGGAGGAATCATCAACATCTAAGGCAGACGCTATACAAGAAGTCTCTAAATATGAACAAGAAGCTCCTAAAACTGAAGCTATAAAAACTGTAGAAGATACTAATTGTAATAGCATTAAATATGAAGAAATCAAAGAAAATGAAACTGAAGAAAAAAATAGCGCTTGCACAGCAGAATAAATTTAACGATTATTATGATTAATAATATTAGGTACTATAGTTAATTATACCAAGTATTATAATCAATAATATCAAATATCATAGTTAATAGTACCAAGTATTATAATCAATAATATCAAATATCATAGTTAACAGTACCAAGTATTATGATTAATAGTATCAGGAGGAAGTAAATTGAATTTTTATATAAAACATGAAATAAGAGGTCGTATACGCTTTGATTTACAACTTGGTAAATTAAATAGTAAGCAATCAGATACTCTCTTATATTATTTAACTTCTATAAATGGTATTACTAAAGCAAAAGTTTACGATAGAACTGGTGATGCAGTTGTTTATTACACTGGAGAAAGAGAATACATAATAACAGAAATCACTAAGTTTAGTTTTAATAATAGCAAAATAGAAAGTCTAGTCCCTGAACATACTAGCAGAGAATTAAATAATTACTATAGAGATAAATTAGTAAACAAGCTACTTGTTAAGAGTGTCTCTAAAATATTTTTCCCAAAGTCCTTAAGATTTTTTTTAATAGGATTTCACTCTATAAAATATTTTAAAAAAGGTATCTCTTCTCTACTAAATAAAAAAATAGAAATTTCTGTTTTAGATGCCACTGCTATAGGCATTTCTATTTTTAGAAAAGATGTCAATACAGCTGGGTCAGTCATGTTTCTTCTTGGTGTAGGCGAATTACTAGAAGAATGGACCAGAAAAAAATCTATAGACGATTTAGCTCAAAGTATGTCATTGAACATTGAAAAAGTATGGTTAAAAAAAGATGATACCGAAATACTAGTTCCAATTTCAGAAATAAAAGAAGACGACTTAGTCAGTGTAAATATGGGAAATATGATTCCACTCGATGGGGTTATAGTATCAGGAGAAGCAATGGTTAATCAAGCATCACTTACAGGTGAATCTCTTGCAATCAACAAAAGAGAAGGCTCTTACATATATGCTGGAACTGTAATAGAACAAGGCAATATTGTCATGTGTGTCAAAGAAAAAGCTGGTACTACTAGATTTCAAAAAATAGTAACCATGATTGAAGAATCTGAGAAATTAAAATCCTCTGTGGAAAGTAAATTTGAACATCTAGCAGATACATTAGTTCCATACAGTTTTTTAGGAAGCATATTAACCTATGCAATTACTAGAAATCCTATAAAAGCACTCTCTATATTGATGGTAGATTTCTCATGTGCATTAAAACTTTCCATCCCTATTTCTGTACTGTCAGCTATGAGAGAATGTAACAATCACAACATTACTGTAAAGGGTGGAAAATTTCTTGAAGGTGTGGCATCTGCAGATACTATTGTATTTGATAAGACAGGCACACTAACAAAAGCTCAACCGACTGTTTCAGATATAATTACATTCCAAGATTATAATAAGAAAGAAATGTTAAGACTTGCAGCTTGCTTAGAAGAACACTTCCCACACTCTATAGCAAATGCAGTAGTATATGAAGCTGAAAAACAAGGGCTTAGTCACAAAGAGATGCATACAGAGGTAGAATACATTATTGCACATGGTATCTCAACAAAAGTTGATAATAAAAAAGTTATAATAGGTAGCAAACACTTCGTATTTGAAGATGAGAAGTGTACTATTCCAGATGGTGAAGATGATAAGTATAATAATCTATCAGATGAATATTCACACCTATTTATGGCAATATCGGGCAAGTTATCAGCAGTTATTTGCATTAATGACCCTCTAAGAGAAGAAGCAAAATATGTAATTTCAAATTTGAAAGAATATGGAATTAAAAAGATTGTGATGATGACTGGAGATAGTGAAAAAACAGCAAAATCTATAGCAAGTAAAATTGGCGTTGATGAATATTATTCAGAAGTCTTACCAGAAGATAAAGCCAACTTTGTCAAAAATGAAAAACTAAATGGTCGAAAAGTGATTATGATTGGGGATGGAATCAATGATTCCCCTGCTATTTCAGAATCAGATGTCGGAATTGCAATGAGTGAAGGTGCTGAAATAGCAAGAGAGATTTCAGATATTACCATATCAGCAGATAATTTAAATAACTTAATCGTTTTAAAACAGATTAGTGATAAGCTTATGAAGAGAATTGATTTAAGTTCTAAGTTTATTATAGGCTTTAATTTAGGTCTGATTTTACTTGGTGTTGGTGGATTTGTTAGACCAAGTACATCTGCCTTTTTACACAATGCCTCTACTGTTGGAATAAGTTTAAAAAGTATGACAAATTTATTAGAAGACTCTAATTCTTATAACTACAATTAATCCTAATTATATAAAACTCCTTACAAAACATATGTACATATAATAAATTTATAATTCATATTAAAAAAAGCACTTTTAAACAAAATATTTAAAAGTGCTTTTTTAGATTTTTTCATACCTATTTAAAGACTATTCCTCAACTGTATTTTTAACTAATCTCTGTTCATAACATCTTAACTCATTTTGCTTTAAATAATTAAATTCAGACTCTACATAAATACCACACCCTACAAATTCAATCGTCAAGTCAGGTATATTTGCTTTTAATATACTAGTCTGCTCATAAATAATTCTTTCCAACAAATCAGCCTGTAATATTGAGAAATGCTTCATAATCTCTCCATCATTATCTATATCTTTCTTGATTTCAGACCAATTTCTTGCTAAAACACCTTTCAAATCAACATATCCAAGACTTTTCAATATATCTATACTCTCACTCCATGCGTATTTACTAGATTTATTAAAATACGATTCTAGTTTCTTCTTCTGTTCATTCGTCAATAAATCATAAGAAAGTTTCTTATTAAAATGAGACTTCAAAGAAACCTTAGCCATAGAGTATGGGCTTCTCCCAGAATTTAATCCTGCATTCTTGAACTTTTCTATTCCTTTATCTTCTACTGAAGACCATATTGAGTTTATTGAGTCTGAATCATTGTACTTAACATCAAGACCATGTGTGATATCAATATAGTTTTGTGGAAATACATATTGATAATAGACGTCTTTTCTATCATCATATAGTGAAAAATATCCACTATCATATAAACGCATATGCACGTTTACTTTTGCACTATCATCTAAAATATTTCGTCTAAGATTAGGTATATTAGCATAAATAGTTACATATTTCATAGCATCAAAGTTTTGATTTACTGGAATCTCAAAGTTAATTTCCTCCCCAGTCAAAAGCTTCTTCACTTCTTCTTCACTACAAGTATATAAAGAATATGTATTTTCAAATCCTACTTTACTCTTTCCACCTAAACTTCCTACCAATGGTACTTTTAGAATATGATTATCTGTTCTTTGCCATTGATAAGTATCTTGGTCTAGAAAATCTTTAATCTGTCTATTTTGCTCTTTAGCTTGATTTACAACCTCATTTTCATCTTCTGTAATCCCTACATGGCATCTATTTAAGATATTTACTATATTACTTCCAAATGGAAATGTCCACAATTGAAAAGCAGCTGCCTCTAGCTGACACAAGTATCTAACCTGATTTAATTCAATTTGATGAATAAGTTTTTTCTGATATTCATTCATTTGATTACCACTATCCGACATTTGATAAATTAATTCTCCCATTGCAAGGTTATCTTTTTTCTTGTCAATCTTATCAGTAATGATAATCTGAGTTTCCATCATATCTTGTACCTTTTTAAATATTCCAGAAATCTCTGCTGAGTTTTCCATTTTTAGACCTTCAAATTTTGTAATTAACTCAGTTAAAACTTCCTTCATCTTTAACTTACTTATCTCATTTTGGAAAATATCTTGATTTTTAACTGTACTATCAAATTTTTCTACAAATGGCGCAATAGATTCTTTAAAAGTTTTATCTTTAAACTCTACCATCTGAGTATTTAATTCATCCAATTTTTTAATATTATTTTCTTTATCCTTAATTGCATCTTTTACAACCTCTATCTTACTTTCAAAACTAGACTTTACATTAAGACAATTATTAACACCACTAATTGCTGTATTAACAAGAGAACAAGCAGAACTACCAATACTTAAGGCATTTTTAATAGCAGCTGTCTTTTGTTGTCTTTCAACAGCTTGTTTGCTCTTTTCTAGTGCAGCTAATTTATCTTTTTGTTGTTTATTGCTATAATTTGCTTCTAGCATGCCTATTTGTTTCTTCTCAATTTTTGTGTAGATTTCTTTATATTCGTCTTCACTTAATCCATTTCTTGCCGCTTGAATATCACTATCTCTTTCTGCATATGCAGGATTATCTACAGACTTAACTATAATATCTTTAATCTGGTCAAACTTCTCTCTTTTTCCTTCATCAACACCTGCTAAGTTATGTGTCATTTTTTCTAAAACATTCTTTCTATCATCCTTCAATTGAGCTCCAAGAACAACACTAATACCCTCAGAACTTAATTTAAAATCTGAGAACTCAACCATTCTGTTAGTCCAGTTATATTCTTCTTCTTTAGCTGAAAGATTTTCACTCAAAGATTTTGCACTATCAAATGCCCCTAAACAAGCTTGACCAATGCCACTAAATGCTGTTAATAAGCTCAACGCACTCTGTATCCCTGAAAGAATTAACTGTGTTTTCATTTGTTCCTCAAGTTTTTTCTGTTTCTCTTTTAGTTTCTCTATATCTTCTTTTTCATCTTCTTTTATCTTTAGAATCTCTTGAATCAATAGATTCATTTTTGCAGAAACAGAAATCATTTTATTCTCAAGTTCATTTCTTAAAACTTCTATTTGCTGATTTCCAGATTCAATTTGAGTCAGTATACCTTCTTTATATGTGTTGAAATATCCCTCTTTTAATTTGTCCTTCTGCCCTTGTTCCAATTCTTTTAAGGTCTTATCTAGGTAATTTGTTAAAGCACGAATATCGGTAACACGATTTCCTCCAATTTCATTTTCCTCTATCATTTGCACATAGAACGCAGTCTTTTGCTCAAGTGCAAATAAAATCATACTCCATTCACTAAAATTCTGTTTTTCTGCTACAAAAGATTCTATTTTATCAGACTGCATCAATTTATTTATAAGATATTCATAAATCTCTTTTGCCTCTTGATAAAATTCTTTCTTTATATTCATATCTTCTATAGAAAGTGGTTCTTTCTTTTTGCTCTCAAATTTAAAGTACTTTTGAAGTATTTCTTTATTTAACTGCATCTCTACTTTCTCAACGGCATGAAAAATCTCATAAATATGTGAAAGTTCTAAAATATCAGCTTCTAAGATTCCTACAGCACATAACAGTTTAAGGTTTCTATATCCCTTACTTCCAGTAAAACCAAATCTATCAAAGAACTCATAGAAGAACATATCCATTGATAAAGAATACTCTTGCTTTAATAATTCCTTTTCTTTTAGTGCATTTCCAAAACGCCCTTCTTTTCCCTCTGCTCCATCTGAACCTGAATCTTCACGTTTGCTAATTTTCCAATCTTTATGTTTTTCATAAAGAGCATTTAATTTTACTCCATCATCTGCTACCTCTGTTGAGTCTGAGGCGTAACTTAATACATATCTATCAAAATAATAATAGTTTCTATCACTATAATCGCCCCCTTCTCCACGTCTTATTGTTTCTTCATATATTCCTCTAATTCCTCCAAGACCTCCAGAGCCTCCTTTTCCTCCAGAACCTCCTTTTCCTGCTATACCATGATGTCCATCTTTTGTACTTATAGCACCTTTTAGTACAGATGCTTTTCCAAGAAGATAAATCTGTCCAGATTTACTTCCAAGACCAGCATTTCCACCGTCTCCACCTGTACCTCCAATTCCACCTTGTTTTCCTTTTTCTGCTTTTATCACAAAATATTTTGTATCGTTATCGTTAGCAAATTCTTTCAACTCTTTTTCAGAACCTATATTTGCATTTGCTCCAATTTCTCCTGTTATTCCTGTCTCTCCTATTTTTCCATCCTGTCCATTTCCACCTAGTCCACCATCTACATAAAGTTTAAGTTCTCCCTTTTTTTCTATCTCTTTAAAAGATAATAAAATGTCACCTGCAGTTCCTGCATTATTACCATCTCTTCCATTCATTCCATTATAAATAGTGTCTTCTCCAGTCAATTGCTCTGCATCTTTACCAGATACATTAATTGAATGAGTTCCTTCTGGTATACATAATTTTTTTGCTAACAATACAATATTTTTACCTGAGAAAACTTCTTTCTCCATATTACAATCGATTTTTATCTCACAATCTCCATACATATATATAGACGATAAAATATTAAGTTGATAACCAGATATTATTTCAGTTAAATCTGATAAATTCACCTTAGGTATAGGTATATACATGGAAAGTATATTTTCTTTATCATATGATTTTATATATGTACAACTTCTAATCTTATCTCTTCTATATTCTGCATCTTCAAGCTTTTTGGCCTCTTCTTTCTTATTTTCCTCTTCTATTATCCAGTATCTAATATCCCTTAATGCATCTTCTAATGTATTCTTTAGTAATGATTTTAATAGCTCGCTTAAGCCAACAATGTAAGTTTCACTACAATAACTATTTAGTTCTAAGAGAAGGCGTACTTCTTCTAATAGATTAACTTTTTGTAATCCGTCACCATATGAAAGTTCCTGTACAAACTCCATAAGTTCTCTAATATTAGCTACTTTACTACATAGATTTGTATACATACTCTCCAATTGTGATTCTGTATCTTTTAGACTTTTTATAGAAGGTAAAATTGAAATAGAGTCTTCTATACCTTTTTTTACACTTTGTATATAAGGAACTAAAAGTTTTTCTGTCTCATTATATGTTACATCAACAGCTTTTTGTATTTCTATTTTACAAGAAGCAGTAAGCATCAAGCCCATATCTGTCTTTTCAAAATTTCCAGGAAGATTTTTCATTTTATCTAATAATACTTCTGGCTTTTTATCCAGTGGATTACACAGTTTGATAGATATATTGTCTGATAAGATTACATTTAATAGATATACTAGCTCCTTGTAACCATCATAATCTTTCTCTTGACTGTCTAGGTCTTTTTTTACTTTCTTCAATATAGCTCTTATTTTCTCTTCAGTTACTTTATCACTGAGTGACTTAGGTATTTTATTAATAAGGAAGAAAAAATTTTCTTTATACTTTGTATAATCATTAAACATATCTTTTAAGTTTTTAGCTGTTTCTATTAATAGTGTATGTCTAGAATCCAGTAGAGACTGGTAGTCTAAAATAACTACCATTCCTTTCACCTTTGAAGATGTAAAGATAGTTTCTCTTACAAGCATTGCTCCTGCAATCATATATTCTGGTCCACGATTATCAAAAAATCCTGGACAATCACATAATGAAAAGTCTCTATTTGTAACATCTACAACTTCTGGGCATAACGTCTTAGAGTATACACCATTACCAATTTCAACAGCTGAATCTTTTGCAGTAATATATACTTGTCCAGTTTCTGCATCTGTTTTTTCTTCCATTTCACAACCTTTTAAATAATTGATACAAGTACTCTTTCCAACACCTGAAGCACCTAAGAATAATAAAATTGATTTTTCTTTTAAGTTATATTTTTCAAGTGTGTCCCTTCCCTCTTCCAAAAGGTTTACGATTCCACTATAAAGTTTATTTGCCATATATCCATCCCTTTCTATATTTCAGAACAATAGCTTTGATATTTTTCTTTAATTAGACTTTCTTCTACTTTTGAAACGGCTGTTGATATCTTGGTATTTGGTGCATTAAATCCTCCATTGTCTCCTCTATCTCCATATTCAGCATACTCTCTTGATGGTCCTGTTTTTCCTTCACTCCAACTTCCACCACTAAGTTCTACACGATAATAAAATACTTTCTCTATTTTATAATCCCAACTTGTAAAATATCCTGTATAGTACAGAGTCTTATCTATACCACTTGCAGAGAATGAAAGTGTATTATAACCATTATAACCACCTTTGCCTCCATATCCACCTGAGCCTGGTACACCATTTGGACCTGCTTCTCCATCTCTCACTGTTACATCACAATGATTAATTATTCTATTTTTTTGTTCTTCTGAATCTGAAACGAAGTAAATATTACCTTTCTTACCAGCATTTCCACCTATTCCAGCATTTCCACCAGTTCCACCTTTATCACCTTTTTTACCTTTTGTGCCTTCTGCAAAATATCCCTTAAATATTTGTGCAGCAAAATAACTTGTATATCCTGCATCTGCTCCATTAGCTCCACTTGCTCCATCATCTCCACGTTTCCCATCTGTTCCTTTAGAGCCATTTCCTCCATTTGCAATTAATGTTAAGCGATAATTTCTAATTTCTTTCTTAATGTATAGGTAAATATTACCTGCATCCCTACCATCTTTACCATTTTGTCCATACATAGAATTATCTACAAGGTCTCCACTCTTTCCACTTACGTTAATCTTTACATTGCTACTTACATCGAGATTATTACAAGAAAGAATAATATTTTTCTCTGATGCAAATTCCATTCCAAGGTTATCATCCATATAAATAGTCTCTTTAGCAAAGAACATAAATGTAGTAGTATTGTCATCTACTTTTCTATTTTTAAAATATTTCAATACACTACTAATTACTAAGTTTGGAATCAATGCTCTTATTTCAACACACTTCTTATCATTAATATTAATTGTTTTTACTATAAATGGATTTAAGATGTATTTACTTACAAATTCTCTAATTATTTCGTTTCCTTCTTCTCCATATGCATTTAATCTTGTTATACTGTCTACTAATTCTTCACGCTGTACAGTCGTAACATTCATCAAAATTTCTTCAAAATCATTTACACTATACATATAGTCCTTTTTATTTGCAACTTCCATCAATTTTTCTCTATTTTTTAATGTAAATACTTGTTTTTGTACTTCATGAGAAACTAAAACTTTTTCTAAATTCTTTCTTATTATAGTGAAGTTTTGCTCCATTATCTTTTTACTTACTTTTTCTATAATAGATTCCATGTGTACAGAAGGTAATAGAATTTCCCCAGTTCCATTCTCTGTATATTTACTTAGGGCATCAATTATATCTAAATTTCCCTTTATCTTATTTTGTAACTTCATGCAACTATCTTTCAAGAATAATCCACTTTCTTTAGATAACACATTAATAAATTTGTCTATAGTAAGACTTGATGTATTTTCCAACCAATTTTTAAATGTCCCTACAACTCTATCATATGTTGATATTTCTCGAATCATTGTTATTCTTTCAATAACATTAATAAAGTCTTCTGTATATGCCTTCACATAATCTTCTAAACTAGATACTATACTACTTTGAATCTCTTTTATTAATGTATCTAAAACTAATCTTGCATCCGAACTAATTGGATATTGGAATGCTGATGTCTTATCCTTGACTTCATTTAATTCTAGTGCTTGTTTTAATAAAGTCTCTCTCTCTTCAGCTACAAGAGGCTTACAAAGATGAATATTTTTGCCATTATCTTTTAGCAATTCTTCAAATAACCAAGCCTTTTCATCTATATTACTTTCTGAGGATTCACACAACTGTTCATATTTTTTTCTGATAATATTATATAATTGTTTTTCTGTTCTTCCTAAGAAGCTTTTTGAAATGAAAAAAGTTATACTTCCTTTAAAGTTATCTTTATGAAGACACATATTTAACTGTTGGAATAAATCCAGCACTTTTGTAAGTCTAGAGTCTAAAATGTCTGCTTCTGGTATTAGTACAATTACTGCACATATAGATGCAGAATTTTTAAATACCTCACCTAATGAAACTGCTGCACTAATATCATGAGCTACTCCTCTATTATCACTAAATCCTGCAGTGTCACATAATTTTGCATTCATTCCTTCCACTGGTTTTCTCATATCTACAATATTCGGATATAGAGTTTGTGAGACAGCTCCTGAGCCAATCTCTGCTACAGGGTCTAAACATTCAATATATGATGTACCAGTATCTTCATCTTCTACTTCCTTCATTACACATCCCGCAAGATAATTAATTGCAGTACTTTTTCCACAACCTGTACCTCCAAGAACTAGAATTAAATTTTGACCTTGTGCCTTATTTATCGCTACTTTTCCTTCATCTAATAAGAGTGTTATTTCATCTAAAAGTTGATTTTGATTTTCTAGCATTTATTTGCCCCCTAAATTATAAATTTTGATTTAAATAAAAGGTTTTATTTTACTTTTGTAATTGATAAATTTCTATCTTATTTAGTAAAATAACTGTGTTGCAGAATATAGATTTTGTCAACACAGTTATTTTAATTAGTTCATTTATTTGGTTATATTTTTTTGTTATATTTTTAAACACTATCTTTTCATAGTTATCATATTTATAGACTTTTTTCTTTTTATTATAGTTATACTTCTGTAAGAAATTTAGACATTACACCACTACTGGCTTAAACATTACACTTCCGTGATTATACTGTCTATCTTCAACTACAATAAAAACAGGTTCTAAATCTTTAGTAGATGTTATTTTTAATTCTAAGAAAATATTATTAGTCGGTAATATTTCTACATTATAATTATTTAAATTATTGTCTGTGATACTATTAAATACATCACCATGACGTTCAAAGAAAACATTATCAACTATTACAAAATAGACATCTTCCTTTTTACTATTTTCAACCTCTAGAGTGTTTTGTTTCGTTATATTTAATCTCATATCCTAGCTCCTATTAATATTACTTAATTACATTAATACTTGTAATTGTTGCATCATGCTCATCACAAGGAAGAGGTTTGAAAACTACTATTTCTGCTAAATAATCATGTGGAGGATTTGTGACTGAAGTAGCATTACAAATAAATTTAAAATTTGTTCCTGCAACAACTTGAGTAGCAACAATAAGTGCTTCATAATCAACACCTTTTAACATTCCTACAGCTTCATTAAATACTTTTAAATCTTCTTCCTCGACAGTTCTAAATTTTGACCATCCACCAACAAAAAGACTCATATAAAATACCTCCTATATATTTTTTTATTTATCCATATAATATTACTAATTTTCTTAATATTCAATATATTTCGTGTAACTGGTCAATCAAAATGCATAACTGGATAAATATTCAAGTAAAACAATTTTTTTAAACATTATTCTATAGTTTAAGATAATTTTATACAAAAATATATCAATTCTATTAGGATAAAATATCTTAAAAATTCTTTAGAATATCTTTTATATTTAAATGTTTCCCTAAAAATAAAGTAGATTAGATACTTCTATCAAGTAAAGTTGCTTAAAACTTCAAAAAATAAAGTGGAGAATTAAACTCTCCACTTTATTTTATATTTCCAGCCATTCACTTATATTTATTGATTATTTTTAGTTGCTTCTCTATATTTCTATTGCCAGTTATTATTCTATATTTTTATCTATACGCTACTCATTTACTTATAACTCTTTAACATTTACCACTACTGCCTTAGGTCTAGTCATAGCCTCAATTGAATACTTAACTCCTTGAGTTCCCATACCAGATGCCTTTACACCCAAGAATGGGAAATGGTCTGGCCCTCTTTCAGTCTTATTATTTATTTGAACAGTTCCAACCTCAAGCTTATCAGCAATATAAAATGCCCTATCAATATCACTTGTAAACACTGATGATTGAAGTCCATACTCTGACTGATTAGCAATTTCAATTGCTTGATTTATATCTTTAACTCTTATAATTGGAAGTACTGGACCAAAAGGCTCCTCCCAAGCAATCTTCATATCAACATTTACATTGTCTAATAATGTTGGATAAAATAAATTATTTTTTCTAACATTACCTGTTATTAATTTTGCTCCTTTATGTAGTGCATCATCAACTAAACCTTGAACAAAATCAGTCGCTTTATTATCTATAAGAGGCGTGATAACTACTTCCTCCATTGGATTTCCAATCGTTAACTTCTCTACTAATGGCTTTATCTTTTCCACTAATTCATCAGCTACACTCTCTTGTACTAGGATTCTCTTCACTGCTGTACATCTTTGACCTGAGTATGAATAAGCTCCAGACACTATATTCTTAGCTGCAAAATCCAAGTCTGCATCTTCTAATACTATAGCGGCATCTTTTCCACCAAGTTCCAATAATAATGGTACCATTCTAGATATTTTAGATATATGTTGACCAACTTCAGTACTACCAGTAAAGTTGATAAAATTAATTCCTTTGTGAGTTACAACATAATCCCCTATCTCACTACCCCTACCTGTAATAGTGTTAAGTACTCCATCTGGTATACCAGCTTTTCTCATAATCTCTACTACATGAAGTGCACTAATAGCTCCTTGTGTGGCAGGTTTTAATACAACTGCATTTCCACCAATAAGTGCTGGTGCAATCTTTGACATTGATAAATTCACAGGATAATTAAAAGGAGATATCGCCAAAACAGTACCTAATGGAACCCTTGAAACATAAGACATCTTATTTCTTGTTCCACCAGGGAAGTTATCACCACTAATAGCTTCACCTTCCATATTTTTTCCTACATCAGCTGTATATCTTAAAAAATCTGCCGTTCTTTCAACTTCTGCTCTTGCAGACTTTATATCTTTGGCTATTTCAAGTACCAATATATTAGCTATCTCGTCCATATTTTCTAACAATAAATCAGCAGCCTTATGGAATATATTAGCTCTCTTGTATACAGGCATTTCAGCCCATACCTTTATACTCTCTTTTGTATTTTCAATGGCTTCATCTACTTCGTGTTTTGTCATAGATTGTACTTTACCAACAAGAGAATTATCTATTGGTGAGTAAATTTCTATTGGTTTTCTTGAATTAGATTCCACCCATTTTCCATTTATTAAATTTTTATATACATTTTCTTTTGTTCTAAGTTCATTAAACATATTTTTATTCCTCTCTCTGATATAACTTTGTGTATTTAAATTATAGCCATTTATTCGTTATGTAAACATTTCTTTTTTTAATAAACGTTTACCTTAAAAAATTTTTTCATAATCTATATTTTTTGTATTTTAAATGGCATTGTATTTTAAATAATTCTCTCATTATTTCACCCTTATATTTCTTGCAAGGTATAATTACACATATCATAATGTCAACAAGAATAGGACAGATTATACAATTAAAAGAACGCTATTCTCTTAATTATTGACCATAATTTGCATATATGATATAATCCTAACAGAACATTATTCTGTTTAAAACTCAGAATAAAAAATAGACTGTTACAAGTCTTATTCAACATATTTTGGAGGTAAAAAATATGCGTAATGTAATCTACTACTTTACTGGAACAGGAAATAGTATGCGAGCTGCTCAGGTAATCGCACAAGAACTTAATAATACAGAGATTATCTCAATGAGAACATCACCATCTGATTATTCAAAATTGACTGCTGAACGAATAGGATTTATTTTTCCTGTATACCATTGGACTATACCAGAAACTGTAATTCAATTTATAAAAAATTTAGAGTTATCCCCTGATGCCTATATATTTGCAATTTCTATGCCTGCTTTTATTAACGGAAAAAGCATGGAAGAATTAGCATTGTTACTCAAGGAAAAAGGGTGTAATTTATCTTATGGGAATAAAGTATATAGTGTTGCAAACTATGTAGCCATGTATCCACCATTTCCTAACCCTAAAAAACGTGTCCCTAAAACGGAGGAACAGCTTAGAATTATATCAAAAGAAATATCACAAAAAGAAATAAGAAACTACCCAAAACCCAATTTTTTAGTAAATACACTTTTTCATAAAATAATGGACCATTATATAAAAAATTGTCCATCTAATGATAAATATTTCAAGGTTTGGGATGATTGCATTTCTTGTGGATTATGTTTTAAAGTATGCCCTTGCAAAAATATAATAATGCAAAATGGTAAACCAACATTTCAACATAAATGTAATCAGTGTATGGCTTGCATTTCCTTTTGTCCAAAAGAATCCATTAATTTCCCTTATTTCACTCGAAAACGCAAAAAATATCATAATCCTTATATTAGTTCAAATGATATAGTGTCAAATCGAAAATATTATAAATAAGGTTAGGAATCTGAAAAATATAGTGCTTAAAAATTTTTCGCTATCCTATCTCAAATATAAATAAGAAAATCTTATCACTGTAAAACAATTAAATTTGCCAGCTATCAAATACTCAGATATAAAGACATAAAGCCAATAACCTATAAATAACATCCCTTATGGCTATTGGCTTCATATAACGGCTTCCATATGAGATTAATAACAGATTGTAGCAAAAAATATTGCTTATTGTCAGGATCAAGCTTGACAAATTTGTAAATGAACAATATCATATATTTATGACTTAAAATATATTTTAAGTCATAGATAACATATACTTATAGAGAGGATTGATAAATATGGCTAAAAGCTTTACAGAAATAGAAAAAAATAATATTAGAAAAAGATTAATTTCAGAATGTGAAATTCACTGGTCTAAATATGGATACAAAAAAACTAACATTGACGAACTTTGTTCAAAATCAGGAATTGCAAAGGGTTCATTTTACACATTCTTTGATTCAAAAGAAAAGCTATTTTTTGAAGTATTAAATGAAATTCAAAACAAACTTATATCATCAGTAGATGAAATTTTAAGTAACATGCCTCAAAAAGAGGGTTTTGCAAAAGCCTTGAAGATGTTATACCGATTATATGATAAAAACCCATTCTTATATTCACCAAACAATGCTGATTACATCTCTTTATTAAATAAGATGCCTAAAGAGATGCTTTCGCAACTTGAATATAATAATGTACAAAGTTTTTACAACTTAATTGAAAGATACAATCTCAAATTAAAAATAGAGAAAGAAAAAGCCTTTGGTGTTTGCAATGCCCTACTTTCAAGTCTATTGCTAAAAGAAGATATTGGATATAACTACATTGAAGTATTTGATTTTATGGTAGACAATCTTGTAGAACACATACTTGAGTAATAATTTAAAATAAATTTTCTAAACATTTCTTTATAACTAGGAGGGGTAATATGATTGAATTAATACAAAAACTAAATGATATTATTTACAAAATAAATGATAAACTAAATATCCACACAAAACTAGTAGACCCTAGCAGCGAACTCATGCCATTCTACTCTATCTTATCTATAATATTTTCTGCATTTATAATAATATTAGGGATTAAAACAAGAAAAAACTTCCTTATAGTCATTGCTGTCATAGCAATCATTATAAATATTTTAATAATCTTAGATAGGTAGGTATATATATGGTAAAATCATTAAATACTTTTAATAAAAATTTTAACTTAATGGTATTAGGTCAAATAATTTCATTATTTGGTGCATCAATACTCAAGTTTGCTTTATCTCTCTACATACTTGATATGACTGGTAAGGCAGAAATATTTGCTACGATACTCGCAGTATCTTCAATCCCAATTGTAGTATTCTCCCCTATTGGTGGGGCTATTGCAGATATATTCAACAGAAGAAACTTAATGGTTATTTTCGATTTTTCAAGTAGTGTTGCAGTACTAATCTTATCACTCTTCTTATTTAATGATAATGGTTCAATACTACTTATAGGAATTATTATGACCATACTTTCAGTCATAAGCACAATGTATCAACCAACAGTTCAGTCAAGTACACCCATTTTAGTAGATAATGAACATTTAATAAATGCAAATGGTATCGTAGCTGGAGTTGCCTCTCTTACAAATATAGCAGGTCCTGTATTAGGAGGTGTTTTGTATAGTATCCTTGGTATCAATGCAATTGTCGTTATCAGTTGTATAAGTTTCTTTCTATCTGCAATTATGGAGATATTTATACAGATTCCTTTTGTTAAACAAGAACAAACTGGCAACATTATAAAAACTATATTTATTGATATAAAAGATGGTATTATCCATATATGTAAGGAAAATAGATTTACATTAAAAATACTCTTTTTAGCAATGGCAATAAATCTAGTTTTAAGTTCTATGCTAATCGTAGGTATCCCCTATATAGTAAAAATAACTATGGAATCTAATAACTTTCTATATGGTGTAGCAGAAGGAGCAATCTCTTTTAGTTCGTTAATAGCTGCTGTGAGTATTGGTATTTTCTCAAAGCATCTGAAAATAACCAACTTACATATTTGTTTCATCATATGTGCACTTATATTTATACCAATGGCATTTTCAGTCTATCCATTTATATTAAATACAGGATTTCCAGTTCCATTTTTAATCTTTATTATATCCTCTATGCTAATATTTTTTACAACGACTCTTATCTCAATATATGCTATAACAATCATACAGTTAAAAACTCCAAATGAACTGCTAGGAAAAGTTATGGCTATTCTTTTTGCAGGAACATCTGTCGCAATGCCTATTGGGCAGGTTATATATGGTAGACTTTTCGATTTATTATCAGATAGAGTGTATATTATTATAATAGGAGTAGGATTTATTACATTACTTATAGCATTTATATCGAAAATAACATTACAGAATGAAAAAATTTAGATACTCAGAATTTAAATAGAAAGGTTTTAGACCTAAAAACCAGACATAAAAATTCAATTTTCACTAATTTCTGAATTCACATGCAAAATTGTGTATCAGTGTGTTGACGTATTGGAAATTGATTGATATAATCAATGGAAAATAAACTTTATAAAAATTCAAAATATTCAGCTATAGGAGTGATAAAAATGAGTTACATGCCAAATATAGAACAAGCATGGGAAATACTAAAAAAATACAATAAGGAAGAATTTCATATAAGACACGCTCAAATCGTATCTGGAGTTATGAGATACTATGCAAAAGAATACGACCCTGAGAGAGTAGAATTTTGGGAAGTAGTTGGACTTTTACATGACTTAGATTTTGAAATGTATCCTGATGAACATTGTGTTAAGCAAAGAGAATTAATGACAGAGCTTGATTTAGATAAATCTATAATCGATTCTACTGTAAGTCATGGATATGGACTAACTGGCTCAGATGTCAAGCCAGAACAGTTTATGGAAAAGGTATTATTTGCTGTAGATGAACTTACTGGTTTAATTGGTGCCGCTGCAATAATGCGTCCTTCAAAGAGTGTTTCTGATTTAGAATTGAAATCTGTTAAAAAGAAATTTAAAGATAAGTCATTTGCTGCTGGCTGTTCTCGAGATGTTATAAGAAGTGGTGCAGAAATGCTTGGCTGGGAACTTGATAAGCTTATTCAAACAACTATAGAAGCTATGAGAAGCTTAATCCCAGAAATGGCGATATAGCCTCTCATACATATACCATAGAAGTTACATCTTTAAAGAGTTTTTCTATTTTTGATGCAACTTCTTTTTTTATTTATCACAATAAAAAGCTTACTATCTTAAGCTTATTAATATGCCCCATTTATAATATGTATAATATCCCAACTTTGAAAAATTTTGATAAATAATAAATAATTTCAATATGTACACATAATTATAGACTTTACCTGTATACATTAAATTACATGATTGACTACCTTTTTCACATTTTTAAGTGGTATAGCAATTTTAACTACAAATTTGTCATCATCATATTCAATTACAACATTACCACCATACTTGTTTACAGAGTTTTTTATACTTCTTATTCCAAAACCATGAAAAGGACCTGTTTTATCTGTCACAATATCTCCATTTTTAGTAATAATCTCATTTACTTTAGTATTTTCCACTCTTATTAGATAAAAATTTTGCATGACATCGCCTTTAATACAAATCTTTCTATTACCACTATCTATTTTGTTACATGCTTCAATCGCATTATCTAAAATATTAGAGAATATATGACATACATCTACTAATTCAATAGCTTCACAATGACTAAAATTTATTCCTGTTCTTAGTTCTATATCATTTTTATCACAGATTTCTTTCTTTTCACTTAATATACTATCTAATATGAAATTACCAGTATTAAAAAATAAGTCATTACCATGAATCTCTCCTTGTAGATTATCTAAATATGAAGTAACATCAATACCTTTTTTAATCATGGCATTTATACACAATAAATGATTTTTCATGTCATGACTTAATAATCTAGTCTTTAGATATTTCTTTTCTATATCTTCATAATACTCACTTTCAGATTTTAAAACGTTTTTAATCATATTATTTTCTACCATTAAAGTATTATATTGCTGTAACTTCTTAGCAATTAAGATTAAAATAATACTTGATATAAGCAGTACAACAGAAATCATAACAAATTGACTATTATGCATTCCACTACCAGACTTTGAATTAAATATGTATTTAAAAATAATAAAAAAAGATGCTATATTAGCGACTATTGGGATGATTATATAAGAGAATGTCTTTTTATTTATTTCTATATTCAATTTTATCTTTAATGTTCTGTATAAAAATAAAGCTAAAATCAAAAGCATCTTTCCAGATACCATGGACTCAATTCTGTATATATAACCTGTTGCCATCTTACTCATATCATCTATAGAATTAAGCCAAACTGTTAAAGATATACTTAAAGCATCTGTAGCAATTAATAACATCCAGTAAATTAAGGATATTAATATAGACTTCATAAACCTCACATCATATGAGATTTTGTAAAATACGACAGTAAACATCACAGATATAATTACTCTTATATCTGGAGATACATCAAAAAAATAAATTATATTAGCAAAAATAATAATGCTACCCATGTATATATTTATTTTTCTATTAGAAATTTTTTGCTCACTTGTATAATCTAGCATTTTCTTACAAAGAAACCATTCTATTATAAAGGATATCATAATGAAAATATTCCAAAATAAGCCTGACTTTATCATAATACTTTCTCCTAACGTATTGATAAATTATTTTTTATATTTTACGTATAATTTAATTATATACGACTCTACACGTGTAGTAAATAGATTGTCAAAATTATTCCAAATAAATCCATATTTCTTTTCTTTTTTAATTATATCACTTATTTTGCTAAATTAAATTAGACTTTATATCATTTTTTAACATAATGACTATATAAATTTATCTAAAACTAAGTATAAAATATATTATCCATAAAACTTTTACATTATTTTCATATAAACTCTTATAATCTTATAATAACACTATGAAATATTTTTTCTCATGATATACCTTGACAGGCGAGGTATATCAAAGTATTATATATTTAATCGGAGGTGATGTTCATGACAATCGCATCTGACATGATAAGAGGTCATACAGAAACAATTATCTTAAAACATTTACTTGAAAAAGACAGTTATGGTTATGAGATTAATAAATCTATACTTGAAAAGACCAATGGATTGTACGAGTTAAAAGAAGCCACTCTATATACAGCGTTTCGTAGACTTGAGCAGTCTGGTGCAATAACCTCTTATTGGGGAGATGAAGCTACTGGAGCTAGAAGAAAATATTATTCTATAACAAACATAGGCAGAGAAAAATATATAAAAAGCCATGAAGAATGGGATAATACAAAAGCACTAATAGACATATTAATTTAGGAGGTGAAAATATGTTAGATAAAATACGTACTTATATTGATAATAGCTTTACAGGAATTAATGAAACAAAAAAAGTCAGAGAACTTAAAGATGAATTATTTGAAAATCTAAAAGAAAAATACAACGACCAAATACAAGATGGTAAAACAGAACAAGAAGCATATAATTCAGTAATCTCAGGAATTGGAGATTTATCTGAGTTAATTGAAAGTGTTAAAGAACCATATTTTGTACCTTCTGAATTAATTGAGGAAAAAAAGAAAAGAGCCTTAAGAGCATCAATAGCAATTGCTCTTTTTATAGTAAGCCCTTTCTTGTTTGTAGTCTCAATTGTGAGCTTTGGTATAGAGCCAACTCTAGGGATTCTTTTAATGCTTATATTAATAGCAATTGGAGTAGGACTACTAGTTTATAATCAAATGACAAAACCAAACTATGCTCTATATAATGATACTTCAACAAAAGAATTCAAAGAATTTAAAACAAATTATGATGATATAAATCCGGCTTACAAATCATTTATTAGTGCATATTGGATTATAATAGTTGCTATATATCTAATCACAAGCATGCTATTTAATATTTGGTCTTTTTCATGGATACTATTTATAATAGGTTCTGCTGGTGTTGAGATTATTAAAGGAATAATACAACTAAGTGAATCAAAGGAGGATAATAAACATGAATAAAAAACTCATAAAAACAAAGATTTTAGTATGGAGTATCGTTGCAATATCACTTTCTATAGTATTTATCCTTCTTCTTATAGGAAATATATTCTCGCATTCTTTTAATCTTTCTTTTAATAATTTACATTCTAAATACAACTATGATAAGTATATAGTAGCTAAAAATGAAAGTTTTTCAGATAAAATAAACGATATTAATGTTGACTGGATTTCAGGTGAAGTTAGAATTAAGAAAAGTGATTCTAATAAAATCAAATTAATTCAAAAAACTCCTTCTAATTTTTCAAAGAAAAAACTTGCAAATATAAAGGTTGATGGAAATTCTCTTTCTATAGATGATAATTCAGCAAAGAAATTCTTTATTGGAGTTAATCTTCCAAAACCAACAATACTTGAACTATATTTGCCTAATAAGCTTTATGATAAAATAAATTTATCTACTACTTCAGCAGATATATATAGTACTTACATAAAAGGTAATATAATGGAAGCTAGTACGGTTTCAGGCGCAATAGAGCTTTCTGGTAATATTAATAAAGTAAACTTAGACACAACTAGTGGTGATATTGATATAACAAAACTAGATAGTAAAGACGCCACATTTACCTCAACATCTGGCAGAATACAACTTTCTGGCAAAATTGATAGTTTAAATTTAGATACAACTAGTGGTGATATAAGTTTAAAAGATATAAATAATAAAAGTCTTGTCTGTAGTACAGTTTCTGGACGAATGGATGTATCTGGAACACTTTCTGATATTAAAGCAGAATCAACTTCAGGTGATGCAAAAATTATATCTAACAAAATGTTGTCTTCTCTAAACTACGAGACTACTTCTGCCAATATTGATTTATCTATTCCTGATAATCCAGGATTCACTTTAAGTTTTGATAAGATTTCTAGTTCTTTAAATAGTGACTTTGAATTGAATCGTCACGATGATTTATACACTTATAAAAATGGGGCTACAAATTTCTATGTAAGTGCTACAAGTGGAAATTTTACTATTCTAAAAAACAAGAATTAGATAAAATGATTATTGTAACCAAAATACTTTTATTATTATGAGAAAAACACTTTTATTATTAAAATCAAAACACTTCTATGGTAGATTTATTATTTATTGATAAATCAAATACTCATAGAAGTGTTTTTATATATCATAATTTTATATTGCCTCATTCATTTTCACTAGTAAACGTCTCTCCTATAATACTCTACTAAGTCCACTCTATTTACATATAATCTCAACATATCCTTTATATGCATCTATTCTCAAATAATCTCCTGTTTTAATCAGACTTGTAGCATCTTCCACTCCCACCAAAGCAGGTATACCATACTCACGAGATACTATTGCACCATGAGTCATAAGCCCTCCAACTTCAAGTACTAACCCCTTTGCGTTTACAAAAAGTGGAGTCCAACCAGGGTCTGTAAATTTAGTCACCAAAATCTCATTCTTTTGTAAACTGTCATCATTTGGATTCAATATAACTCTTGCATATCCTTCATAGATACCTGCTGATACTGGCATACCAACAAATGCTCCTTCTGGTACCCCCTCTTTTGAATAGCTCCCAGAGAATATCTCTCCTTCATTTGTAATTACCCTTGGTGGATTCAGTTTTTCATATCTATCATACTCTATTTTTCTGCATTGTATACTTTCTTTGAAATTTACTTTTTCAGTTAATGCTTGATATATTTCATCAAGGTTTAGATAAAATATATCGTATCTATTATCAAGTAAATTATCCTTTTCTAATTTATCCCCTACTTCATCAATTACTTTTCTTACTTCATTAAATACACCAACTATAATATATTTTCCATATTCACGTAAAGGCAAGAAAGTCTTTATATTATTTAGATGATTCTCAACTTTTTTTACTAAATCATCTTTACCTATCTTCTCATAAGCTTCCAAAATTAATTGTTCACTTTCACTCGATTTTTCAATCAATCTTTGATAGTTTTCTCTATGTTCATTTTTTTCCAATGTATTTATATTATTCAATATAGACATACTTATTGGAGTGAAATCTTCTTGATAACGAGGATTTGTTATATCTATTTCTCCAATTCCTCTCATCCCAAATTGTCTTAAAAAATCACTTAACTCACTCTTTAATTCATCACTAGCATTTTTTAAAAGCAATAAATGAGCATCTTTAGGATTTTTATTTAATATATCAATCTCTTTTAGATTATTCCTTATTAAATCAGCTAAATCACCTACTCTTAATCCCATCTCAGTAGTAATATTTCCTTCTAGTCCACTTACAAAACTATCTTCTAAGTACAATAAATCTAATTCTTCAAGCATATTTCTAAGTTTTCTATCACTTAAAATTCCTGGAGCTACATTTGGTATAAGTTGCTTTGCTAACTTAAATATAAAAGCAGATAATAACTCTTCCACGATTACAATCTTTTCACATAAATCATTTCCCTTGTTTATATTTCTATACACATC
>NZ_JBJODA010000017.1:0-115583 GCF_045899875.1 Clostridioides sp. GD02377 | reverse complement strand
CTATGCAGGTGAAGCTGGAATAAAGACAATAGGATTTGGTCCTTCTAAAGAAAATCTTGCTCATACAATAGATGAATATATTGAGCAAGAACAATTATTTATAGGAACAGAAGGCTACTATGGAATATTAAAATCTGTATATGGAAAATAATATTTAGTTCACAATAAATTATTTAAATATAGTCTAGAGGTGCTTAATATAGCACCTTTAGATAATACTTTAAAGCTTAAAAGTTAGGAGGTATATATGGGAACAATACTAAGAGGTGGAACTATAATTACCTCTGATAAAACTTATATAAGTGATTTAAGGATAGAAGATGAGAAAATAGTTGAAATAGGAAATAATCTAGAAATAAATGATGATAAGGTTATTGATGCTACAGGGAGAATTGTAATTCCTGGAGGGATAGATACACATACTCATTTTGATATGAATGCAGGTTCTATTATTACTGCTGACAATTTTGAAACAGGAACAAGAGCAGCTATAGCTGGAGGAACTACCACTATACTAGATTTTGCAGAAGCTAGTGAAGGCGAAAATCTGTTGCAAGGGGTAGAAACATATCATAAAAAAGCAAGTGGAAATTGTTATTGTGATTATGGATTTCATATGACAATTACATGTCTGGATAAAGATACATTTGCTCATATGGAAAAGCTTATTTCAGATGGAATAGTATCTTTTAAGATGTATATGGCATATGATGGCATGAAAGTAGATGATGGAACTATATACAAAGTTTTAAAGAAAGCTAAAGACTTAGGTTGTATAGTTGAATTTCATTGTGAAAATGGTGATTTACTAGATGTATTGATAGAAGAAAACATACAAAATGGTAATTTAGAACCCAAATATCATCCGCTTACTAGACCTAATATAGTTGAAAAAGAATCTGTTTCAAGACTTGCTGATATAACTAAATTATCAAATTCAAAATCCTATGTAGTTCATTTAAGTTGTAAAGAGTCACTTGAGACTGTGAAAATTGCTAGAGAAAAAAATATAGATATGATAGTAGAAACATGTCCACAGTATCTACTATTAGAAGATGATTTATATGATAAGGCTGAATTTGAGGGTGCTAAATATGTAATGTCTCCTCCTTTAAGAAAAAAAGAAGATATAAGTTACCTTTGGGAAGGTTTAGCTAATGGAGACATACAAACAGTTGGTACCGACCATTGTTCGTTTAATTTTAAGGGTCAAAAAGATTTGGGAATTAATGATTTTAGTAAGATACCAAATGGGGCGCCTGGTGTTGAACATAGGTTATCTCTTTTATATACATATGGAGTTTTAGAAAATAAGATAAGTGCAAATAAATTTGTAGAAGTCACTTCAACAAATGCTGCAAAAATATTTGGGATGTATCCTAAAAAAGGCGAAATAGCTGTAGGAAGTGATGCAGATATAGTTATTTTGAATACTGATAAAGAAGAAACAATTAGCTATCAAACTCAAAAACAAAATGTAGATTATACTCCATATGAGGGGTTTAATATCAAATGTAAAGTAGAAGATGTGTTTTTGAGAGGAAACCATGTAGTACAAAGTTGTAATATTAAAGAACAAGCAATGGGTCAATACATTAAAAGAAAAATTACTAAATAATGCGGGGGGAAATAAGAATGATGGATATACTTATTAAGAATGCCATAATAGTAACTGTAAATAAAGAGAGAGAAGTTATTTTTGATGGGGCGTTAGTAGTAAAGGATAACAAGATTGCTGATATTGGGAATTCTAAGGAAATAGAAAGTAAATATACAGATGTTAAAAAGGTAATAGATGCTAAGGGTAAAGTTCTATTCCCAGGTTTTATAAATACACATAATCACTTATTCCAGACTTTATTAAAAGGATTGGGAGATGATATGGTACTTAAAGACTGGTTAGAAACTATGACTTTTCCAGCAGCTAACTATTTAGAACCAAAAGATACTTATGATGCTGCAATGCTTGGATGTATTGAAGGACTTAGAAGTGGTATAACAACTATGGTTGACTATATGTATCCTCACAGTAAACCAGGTCTTTGCGATGGAATAATAGATGCTTATAAAGAATTAGGAATAAGAGGAATACTTGGAAGAGGATGTATGAATACAGGTGCTCAATTTGGAGTTCATCCTGGAATAATGCAAGATGTAGAAACGGTTGAAAAAGATGTAAGAAGATTATTTGAAAAACACCATAATACAGAAAATGGAAGAATCAAAATAGGAGTAGCTCCCGCAGCAATATGGTCAAATTCTCAAGAAATGCTTGAGATGCTATGGAGAGTAGTAAAAGAATATGATGATGCTTTATTTACAGTACACATATCAGAAACTCCTTTTGATAGAGAAGCTGCAAAAGAATTGCATGGGCAATATGACATAGATGTTTTAGAAAAATTAGGAATACTTGGACCAAATGTACTTATGGTACATTGTGTGTATTTAACTGAAAAAGATATGGAACTTACTAAAAAATATGACATGAAAGTATCTCATAATACAGCAAGCAATATGTACTTATCTTCAGGTGTTGCACCAGTACCAGAAATGCTTAAAAAAGGAATAACAGTTAGTTTAGGAGTAGATGGAGCTGCTAGTAATAACTCTCAAGATATGCTTGAACTTATGAAATTAACAGCACTTCAACATAAAGTTAATAAGTGTGATCCATTGGCAATGTCAGCAGAAAAAGTTCTTGAGTTAGCAACTATAGATGGGGCAAGAGCTATTGGAATGGAAGATGAGATAGGGTCATTAGAAATAGGTAAGAAAGCAGATTTACTAATATTTAATCCAATGCTTTCACCAAAAGCAATACCTATGCATAATCCAGTATCTACATTAGTATATTCTTCTAGTATGAAAAATATAGAGGGAGTTATAGTAGATGGAAATATAATAATGGAAGATTCAAAAATATTAACAGCTAATGAAGAGAAAGCATTAAAAGATGCTCAAGATACAGCTGAGAGACTTTGTGTAAGAGGAACTATAAAGAATAGAATGGAAGGTCATAAATGGAATAGCCTTTATTAATAAATTTGATTTTATTCATAAAGAAGTAGAATAAAAACTTTGGCTTAAAAATATGAGTTTTGAGGTGATTTATTTGATTATCAAATGTACCATAAATAATAAAGAAAAAGAATTAAGTATAAGACCAGATGATTTTTTAGCAGATACACTAAGAGAAAATGGGTATGTAAGTGTTAAAAAAGGATGCGATACAGGTTCATGTGGACTATGTACAGTAATGGTAAATGACAAGGCAGTACTTTCTTGCAACTATCTTACTGCAAGAGTAGATGGTCAACATATAACAACGCTTGAAGGTGTTTTGGATGAAGCAAAGAAATTTGGGGATTTTCTTGCAGATGAAGGAGCTGACCAATGTGGATTTTGTGCTCCTGGATTTATAATGATGGTTTTGGCTATGAAAAGAGAACTTCAAAATCCAACTGAAGAAGAAGTTATAGATTATGTAAATGGCAACCTTTGTAGATGCACAGGATATAAAGGTCAATTAAGAGCAATACATAAATATTTGAACACTTAAGTTTTTAAGTGAAAATTAAATTGATATGGGGAGAGAATATGATAACTATAAAGGAATATGTAGTTCCAAAAAGTTTAGATGAAGCTTATGAACTGCTAATATCAAGAAAAAATAACATAATACTTGGAGGCTGCGGATTTTTAAAGTTAGGTAATAAAAATATTGGTTCAGCAATAGATTTAAAAGACTTGGCTTTGGATTATATAAATGAAACTGATGATAGCATATTAATTGGAGCAGATACAAGTTTAAGAACTTTAGAATTAAATAAGGTTATTAAAAATTACTGTAATGGAGTAATTTCAAATGCTGTTTCTAATATAGTAGGAGTTCAATTTAGAAGTGGAGCTAGAGTAGGAGCTAGCGTATTTGCTAAGTATGGATTTTCAGATTTAATACCTTCATTACTAGTAGTAGATGCAAAGGTTAGGTTATATAAAAAAGGGGTTATGAACTTAGCTGATTTTTTAGAAAGTGAACTTGAAAAAGATATATTAATAGAAATTATATTATCTAAAAAAGATGCTATAGGTGTATTTGATTCTATAAGAAAATGTACAGGTGATTTTGCAGTATTAAATGGAGCAATGTTAAAAGAAGGAAGTACTTATAAAATTGCAATAGGAGCTAGACCAAGAAGAGCAAAAATTGCCTATAAAGCAAGTGAAATATTAAGCTTAGAAAATGATATAGAAAAAGCTGGAGAAGTATCAAGTGAAGAACTTTCATTTGGAAGCAATATAAGAGGAAGTAAAGAGTATAGAAAAGACATGGCAAAAGCTTTAGTAGTAAGAATGTATAATAGTATTGGAGGTGAGTGTGATGGTAAATAAAGAAGTAAGAAAAATAGATAGTGAAGCCATTATTACTGGAAAACCAATATATACAGAAGATTTAATCTTTCATAAAGATGTTTTGACTATTAAACTTCTTAGAAGTCCACATGCTTTTGCAAAGATAAAAAACATCGATATAAAAAATGCATTAAAAGTAAAAGGTGTAGTAGATATATTCACTTACAAAGATGTGCCAAATTATAGATATTCAATGGTTGGTGAATCATATCCAGAAGCCTCACCTCATGACCAATTAATACTTGAAGATATAGTTAGATATGTAGGAGATGAGGTTGCTATAATAGCTGCTGAAGATGAAAGGTCTGCTATTAAAGCTATGAAACTTATAAAAGTAGAATATGAAGTAATGACTCCTATATTGGATGCAAGAGAATCAGAAGGAAATAAAACCTTAATCCATGAAGAAGATGATTTGTTTTGTCCATTTGATTTTGGATTAGATGCTACAAAAAACATTGTATCAAGAGAAAAAATGGGTAAAGGGGATGTAGAAAAAGAGTTTAAAGAAAGTGATGTAATAGTAGAACATTCTTATATGACTCAATCACAAGCCCATTGTATGATGGAAACTCATAGAGCTTATACGTATATAGATACGAATGGTAGATTAGTAGTAACTTCTGCAAATCAATCAGCTTATCATATGAGAAGACAGGTTTCTAGAGCATTGGGAATACCTCTTTCAAAAGTGAGAGTAATAAAACCAAGAATAGGTGGAGGTTTTGGTGGAAAAAATATAGCTGTAACGGAGATATATGCATCATTTGTGACTTGGATGACAAAAAGACCAGCAAAGCTTATTTATACTAGAGAAGAAACTTTTGCAATGACTAATACTAGACATCAGATGTTTTTTGATATAAAGATTGGGTCAGATAAAGAAGGAAATATAAAAGCTATAGATATGAAAGCCTTGAACAATACAGGTGCTTATGGAGATAATGGACCTTCAGTTTGTTCTGAATCAGGGCATAATGTACTTCCAACATATAACAATGTACCTGCAATAAAATTTGATGGAAGAACTGTCTATACTAATTTAGTTCCAGGGGGAGCATTAAGAGGATACGGAGCAACACAAGGTACATTCGCACTTGATTGTGCAATCGATGAATTAGCACATAAACTTAATATGGATCCAACAGAAATAAAATTGAAAAATATTATAAAAAAGCAAACTGAAGGCGGAATAATGAATTTTCCAATCAGAAGTTGTGCACTTGATGAATGTATAATTAGAGGAAAGAAACTTATTGGATGGGATGAAAAATATCCTGTCAGAGAGATTGGAAACAATAAAGTAAGAGCTGTTGGAATGTCTGTGGGAACTCATGGTTCTGGTATAGCTAACATAGATATGGCAATAGTAAATATGAGAATGGATGAAGATGGAACTTATAAGTTGTTTTCTGGGTCTTCAGACTTAGGAACTGGTTCTGACACAATACTTGCTCAAATAGCTGCAAAAGCATTGAATACATCTATTGATAGAATTTCTGTTTATACAGGAGATACAGATATGTGTCCATATGATACTGGTGCATATGCTTCTTGTACTACTTATGTAACTGGAAATGCTACAATAAAATCTGCTGAAAGTTTAAAACAAAAGATATTAAAAGTAGCACAGAAGAAACTAGATTTACCAATAGATGATTTAATACTATATGAGGATAGAGTTTGCTATAGTGAAGATGTAGATAAGTTTGTATTGTTAAGTGAATTAGGAAGAGAATCTGTTGGTGGTGGAAATCAAGAGGTTTTATATTCATCTGAATCATATGGAATACAAGAGAGTGCGAAACCATTCTTAGCAGGATTTGCTGAAATTGAGTTAGACAAAACGACAGGTGAGTTTAAAGTAATAAATTATGCCTGTTCTACTGATTGTGGTACAGTTATGAATCCTGCACTTGCTAGAATACAAGTTGAAGGTGGTGTAACTCAAGGTATAGGGCTTGCAATGTATGAAGACCCTAGACATGGTTCTGATGGAAAGCTTCAGACTTCTAATTTATTACAATACAAAGTTCCAACAAAAAAAGATATAGGAAATATATTTGTTGATTTTGTAGATAGTTATGATCCAACAGGTCCATATGGAGCTAAATCTTTAGGGGAAATAGTTATTCATACACCAGCACCAGCAATAGCAAATGCAATATATAATGCTACTGGAGTTCGTGTAAGAGAACTTCCTATAACTTCTGAGAAAGTTTATATGGCTATGAAAAAATTAAATCAGGGGGGGAAATAAATGATTGCTATAAAAAGTAAATACTTAATATCTTCTGCTGATGAAATATATACAAATTATGCTGTTGTAGTAGAAAATAACATTATAAAAGATATATTACCAAATGAAGAAGTTGAAATAAAGTACAAAAATATTGAACGAATAATAGATAAATCGGATGCTATAGTAATGCCAGGATTCATTAATGGTCATATGCACCAATATGGAGTGCTTTCTAGAGGAATACCTGCAAACGTACATTTTACTGATTTTGAAGGTTTTTTAAATGATTATTGGTGGCCATTTATAGAAAACAGAATAGGATTAAAAGAAGTAAAGGCAACAACTAAAGCATCAGCAATAGAGCTTATAGAATCTGGTGTAGTAGCTTTTTGTGATACTCTAGAGGCTCCAAATACAGAGGTAGGAACTTTAATTGAGCAAGGTAAAATATTAGAAGAGATAGGGATGAAAGCGGTTTTATCCCTAGAAAGTTGCGAGAGAATAAGTTATGAAAACGGGCTTAGATGTTTAGATGAAAATTCTAATTTGATAAAGTGGAGTAGAGAAAATAGTAAATTAATAAATGGAATAATGTGTACTCATACAAGTTTTACATGTTCAGATAAATTTATTAAGCAAGCTAAAGAAGATGCAAAGAAATTAGATGCGCCAATGCAATTCCATTTATGTGAGAGTATATATGAACCAAACTATGCTGAAAAACATTTTGGTAAAAAAGCTGTTGAATACTATAATGATTTAGAAATATTGGATGAAACTGTATTAGCTTCTCAGTGTGTAAAAGTAAATGATGAAGAGATAGAGATATTAAAAGAAAAAGGCGTAAAAGTGGTTCATATGCCTCTTAGCAACTGCGAAGTAGGTGGAGGTTTTTCTCCAGTACCAAAAATGATTAAAAAAGGTATAAAAGTAGCACTTGGTACAGATGGATATATAAATGATTTTTTTGAAGTTATGAGAGGTGCATTCTTAATGCACAAATCAGTCGAAGAAGATGCATCTGTAATGCCAGCAAATATGGTCTTTAAAATGGCAACAGAGTATGGTGCTCATGCACTAGGTCTTCAAAAATCTGGTAAAATAGTAGCTGGCAATAAGGCTGATATAATAGTTATGGAAGATGAATTCAAAACTCCTGTAACTCTTGATAACATATTTGACCAGATAGTAGTACAAGGTAAAAAAGAATTTATATCAAATGTATACATAGATGGTAGACATATTTTAAAAGAAAAACAATTAGTTGATTTAGATAAAAAAGCTATTGTTAAAGAGATGAAAGAAGTTGCTTGTGAATTTTGGAAATTTTAATGAATGTAAATATAAATGAATGTAAATATAAATGAAAAGGGGAAGCAGATAATGTACAATTTTTTAGGTAAAGAATTAAAATCACCACTTATAATAGGTTCAGGACCATTAACATATAGTGCAGCTGGATGTAAAATATTAAGTGATGCAGGAGCAGGGGCAGTTGTTACTAAGACTATAAGAAAAGAAAGAGCTATAAATCCAGCACCACATATGGTTAGAAATACAACTAATGCTCTTTTAAATAATGAGAAATGGACAGATTTTGAACCAGAACAATGGATAGATTTTGAAATACCACAAATGAAAAAAGATGGGACTGTCTGTATAGCTTCAATAGGTCATACAATCGAAGAAAGCAGTGAATTAGTAGAGAAAGTTGCAAATGCAGGAGCTGACTTTATTGAATTAGTATCTTATGACTATAGAGATTTGATACCAATGCTTAAAGATGCTAAAGAAAAAGTAAATATACCAGTAATAGTTAAACTTCCTCCTATGATAGATGAAATAGGAGCTTTTGCTAAAAAATTAGAAGAAGCAGGAGCAGATGCAATAACTGCTTGTGATTCTGTAGGACCAGCATTTAGAATAGACATAGAAACTGGTCAACCTTTATTAGGTGGAAATGGAATAGGATATCTAAGTGGAGAAACTATTAAGCCAATAACTTTACAAAGAATCTATGAAATAAAAAAAGAAGTCAATATACCAATAATTGGTTTAGGTGGATGTGTTAGTGGAGATGATGCATTAGAAATGATTATGGCAGGTGCTGACTTTGTTGGTATATGTTCAGTGGTAATTTTAAAAGGTGCACAAGTAATATCTAAAATACATGATGACTTAAAATCTAATCTTAATAGACTAGGGTATAATACTATAGAAAATGCTTGTGGTATAGTACATAAGCATATGGGCGACGTAAATGAAAGACTTAGCTTTGAATTTACTTATGATGAAGAAAAATGTACTAAATGTAAGATGTGTGAGAGAGTATGTGCATATCAAGCAAGAAAATTAAATGATAAGATGGAGTTAAATGAAGAAGAGTGTAGATACTGTGGTCTTTGCATATCAGTTTGTAAACCAAAAGCACTTGGAAGAAAAATTTCATGTTCAGAATTGAATGCATAGGTTATTTTGTAAAGAATAATTAAAAAATAAAACTTTATATAGAAATAAAAAGGTGTGTCTCAAGATGAACTTTTTAGTTCATGAGGCACCCTTTTTGTATGAAATTAAGTATATTTTCATCATTTCAACAATGAAAAATAGGTTTATTTGAAATTATTTTATATTTTGATTAATTATTAATAATTGTTTTATAGATATGTTAACATTGTATAGCATTTGTATAAAATGTTATAATAATTAATAGGGATGGTGATGTAAGTGCAAGATAAGATTTTAGAATTATTACATATTATAAATAAAGATGTAGTTAGTATAAAAGAAGATATGTCTGAAGTAAAACAAGAAATAACTGCATTAAAGAGCGATATGTCTGAAGTAAAACAAGAAATAACTGTGGTAAAAGACGATATGTCTGAAATGAAACAAGAGATAACAATGTTAAAGGACGATATGTCTGAAATGAAACAAGAGATAACTGTATTAAAGAGTGATATATCTGAAGTAAAACAAGAGATAACTGTTCTAAAAGAAGATATGTCTGAAGTGAAGCAAGAGATAACTGTTCTAAAAGAAGATATGTCCAAAGTAAAGCAAGAAATAAGTGTATTAAAAGAAGGCATGTCCGAAGTAAAACAAGAGATGAATATGTTAAAAGAAGATATATCTGAAGTAAAGCAAGAAGTAAATTTAATGAAAAAAGAAATAACTGGATTAAAACAGGAGATAAGTGTGGTAAAAGAAGATATGTCTGATGTAAAACAAGATATGATTGTGATGAAAGAAGATATATCTGGAGTTAAATCAGAGATGAACTCTATGCAAAGCAAAATAAATAATATTAGTGAAGATATGAGTGGAATTAAGGACGAAATATCTACAGCAAATGAGAAATTATATGGAATTGAAGTAAAGATTGATGTTCTAGAACGTGAAGAGAAATCAATGAAAGAGATACAGGAAGAGCAGAGCAATATTTTAGGAAGCTTATTACATAATTCTGAAATAAATAAAGCTACTCATGATAGTATGGAGCATAATATAGCATATATAAAAGGTGATACAAATGCCATAAAAGAAGATGTTTCTGAAATAAGAAGAGATTTAAATTTAGTAGAGTTAGCTACTAGTAAAAATTGGAGTGATATTGTTAAACTAAAATCAGTTAGATAATATCTTAATTCACTAATTTATCATCCACTAAATAAAAAATATTATATAAAAAAGGCTTATAATGTTACTGTTATTTATTATAAATTTTAGAAATGAAAATAAAAATTTGAGAAAAGACCGTTAAAATTTTATTTTAAGGTCTTTTTTTTATGTAGATATATTGAAATTATAAAAATAAAACTTAAAATTTAAATGCGAAAATTTGATAGAACGGTTGAAATAAGTAAAATTTTATCAATAAAATTACAAAAATTTTATAACAAATAAATATACGTAAATATTGGCATTAAAATTGCTCTATAAAAACTGTAAATAGTAATGTAAATAAAGCTCTTATTACACAAACAATATTACTATTTTAATTATAGATATTAATATATATCTATAAAATAGATAGAAACTTGTATGTTTTATGTTGCAGGTACAAATATAGTAAAGGAGAGTACATTGATACAACTGAGATACATAGCTTATTAAGTTTTTCTGTCTTATGAGAATTATATTATAAAATATTCATAAATATTTTGAGTTTAAATTAAAAAATTATTTTATGCTTAGATTAATTATTATTTAATTAATTTAATAACAAAAACAGTGAAAGAGTAAATAATATTATTTACAGGGGGTAAAGCAAAGTATATTAAATGAGTTGTACTTTTAGCCCCGTACATGGAGAAATCTATGTAGGACACAACTTTAAAACCAGTAAATCCTAAAGCCTTGCAACTACAATAAAAGATAGAAAGAAACTTTTATGAATGTGGTGAAAACCAGAAACAATAGTGAGGATGGTATATGGTGAGAGCCTAAGTACTTAATAATGGACATTTGGTCGCCAAGCCTAGAAATAGGAAGGTCAAACGACTATCTCGAGAGAGAGTACACTATAAGCTATTGATAGTGGAAACGGGTTGCTCTTAACAGGTAATGCTGAAGATGAAGAAATAGTCTACGCTCATATGAAAGTATGAGGTCACTGGGTTTAAAGTGGCATCTATAAAGTAGCGTTTATAGGTAAATGTTTAAAACTTACAAAATATAAATACTTATGAAAACTTATAACTTATAATTATTAAGATTGAAAGATTTAACTTGGATTAAATTTATTGTAAAAAATTAAAAATTCATAGCTGTAATATTCTTATGTTTGTAAGCTACTGTATAATAACATATACAAAATGATAGAATAAGTTTATTTGTTAATAATTAAATTTATTGTACGTATTCTTTAAGAGTAGAGACTTAAATGTATAAGTAAGTGTAATCAAAATTTATAAACGTCATTTAATTTAATATATTAGATTTTTAAGTATTTATATAATTCAATAAGTTTTATGTAACGGGAGTTTTTATTATGAAAGCAAAAAGTACATCAAAATTTGAATTAGACGGAATACCACCACTAAAGGAAGCCGTACCTTTAGGGTTACAACACTTAATGGCGATGGTAATAGGAAGTTGTTTACCAGCTATATTGGTTGCAAATGCAGCTGGGCTTGATCATAAAATGTCAACACTCTTGATTCAAGCAGCACTAGTTTTTGCAGGAATATCAACTTTATTACAATTATATCCAATACCTCTATTTAAAGGATTTAAATTAGGGGGAGGGATACCAGTTATAATGGGAGCTACAGCTATGTTTATAGGAGCTGGAGTCTCTGTTGCAGGAAAGTATGGGTTGCCAGTCTTATTTGGTTCTCAAATAATAGCTGGAATAGTAATAATTATAATTGGTTTTGGTCTTAAAAAAATACGATTTATATTTACTCCAGTTGTATCTGGAACAATAGTCGCATGTATGGGCCTTGGACTTTTTCCAATAGCTATAAAAAACTTAGCTGGAGGTATGGGAAATGAAACTTTTGGACAGCCAATTAATTTTATAGTTGGAATCGCTGTATCTCTTATGATATTAGGATTAAACAAGTATGGAAGAGGATTGTTTAAAGATGCATCAATATTAGTTAGTATAATTTTTGGATACATTTTATCACTAATGTTGGGTATTGTAAATTTTTCTTCGATTCAAGAGTTTACTTTGGTAGCGCTTCCAAAACCACTTATTTTTGGTCTAGATATAAGAATCGAAGTTGTAGTGATGTTTTCAATAATATATTTGGTTGAAATAGCAGATATTATGGGTGCATGTACGCTTTCTGCAGTAGGGGGACTCAATAGACAAGTAACAGATGAAGAACTTTCTTCTGCTGTTTTAGGAAATGGAGTACTATCTACGATAGGTGCATTATTTTCTGCAACTCCAATGGGGATGTTTGGTCAAAATTCTGCAATCGTTTCCAATACGAAAATTGTAAGTAAATTTGTATTGGCTATTGGGGGAATTGGGCTATTTTTGGCAGGAATATCACCTTTGCTAGCTAATTTAATAAGAACCATTCCTCCTTGTGTGGTTGGGGGAGCAACACTTGTTATATTTTCAACCCTTACAACATCTGGTTTAAGACTTGTTAGTATGGATGGGTTCAATCAAGAAAATAGCATGATATTAGGTCTTTCTATGGCTTCTGGCATAGGATTTATGGTGGCTCCTCAAGTTCTTGAAAAGTTTCCAAAGTTTATAGAAACCTTATTTGCAGATTCAAGTGTAGTTTCAGGAGCAATGGTAGCCATAATAGTTCAAGCTTTGTATATGGTAAAATTTCCTAAAAGTAGGAATAACAAAGTTGAAGATAAAAAGGAAAATTTATAATGTAAAGAGTTAATAAATGTGAATCAGACATATCACATTTATTGACATAAATTAAAAGATATATTTAAAAGTTTCAATTTTTAATAAGTATAATGACAGGGGGATAAGATGGTTACTATAAAAGAATATACAGTTCCAGAAAGCTTAGAAGAAGCATATAAAATTTTAACTTCTAAAAAGAATAATGTTATTCTAGGTGGGTGCGGATTTATAAAATTAAGTAATAAGAATATAGGAACAGCCATAGATTTAAAGGCGATAAATCTAAATTATATAAGGGAAGATGAGAAAAATATTCTTATAGGTGCAGATACATCTCTTAGAAGTTTAGAAATTGATAAAACTATTAAAAATTACTGTAGTGGAATAGTTTCAAGTGCTGTTTCTAATATAGTAGGAGTTCAATTTAGACAAGGTGCTAGAATTGGTGCTAGTGTATTTTCAAAGTACGGTTTTTCTGATTTAATACCAGCACTTTTAGTTGTTGGAGCAAAGGTAAGATTATACAAAGAAGGAGTCTTAGAATTAAATGAGTTTTTAGATAATAAGTTAAGTAAAGACATATTAGTTGAGGTAATACTTCCAAAAAGAGATGCAATAGCTGTTTTTGATTCAATAAGAAAATGTACAGGAGATTTTCCTGTACTAAACTCAGCCATGTTGAAAGAAAATAATACTTACAAAATAGCAATTGGAGCGAGACCTCAAAGGGCAAAAATAGCTCTTGGAGCAAGTACTATATTAAGTGAAGAAAAAGATATAGATAAGGCATCTATTATTGCAAGTGAGGAATTAACTTATGGAAGTAATATGAGAGCTAGTAAAGATTATAGAATAGACATGGCAAGTGCACTAGTTAAAAGGATGTATAATGTTATTGAGGGAGGAAACTAATAATGATTACTAAGGGGATAAGAAAGATAGATAGTACAGCCATTGTTACAGGGAAGCCTCTATATACTGAAGACCTCATCATGCATAAAGATGTTTTGACATTAAAATTACTTAGAAGTCCACATGCACATGCAAAAATAAAGAATATAGATACATCAAAAGCTGAAAAAATTCCAGGTGTTGTGGGCATTTATACTTATAAAGATGTACCACAAGTTAGATATTGTGTTCCAGGTCAAACAGAGCCAGAAGCATCTCCTTATGACAGAGTTTTGCTTGAAGATACAGTTAGATTTGTTGGTGATGAAGTGGCATTAGTGGCAGCAGAAGATGAAAAAACAGCACTTAAAGCGTTGAAGATGATAAAGGTAGATTATGAAATTTTAAAACCTGTGTTTAATGCAAAGGAAGCAGAAGGAAATGAGGTTGTTATACATCCAGAAGACGATATAGTAGAGCCATACCTTTTTGGATTGGATGCAAAAAATAATATAGTATCTAAAGAGTTTTTTGAATTTGGAGATGTTGAAGCAAAACTTGAAGAAAGTGACTTTGTGGTTGAAGCTTCATATAAAACTCAAAGTCAATCGCATTGTATGATGGAAACTCATAGGTCTTATTCGTACAAGGATATAAATGATAGGATTGTTGTAGTTTCATCATTACAATCACCACATAATGTAAAGAGAATACTTAGAAAAGTACTTGGCATACCATCTTCAAAAATAAGGGTGATAAAGCCTAGAATAGGTGGCGGCTTTGGAGGAAAGAATATAGCGGCTACAGATATATTCACTGCATTCGTTACTATGAAAACTGGTAGACCGGCAAAATTCGTTTTTACAAGAGGTGAAACTTTTGTAGGGTCTAATAGTAGACATGAAATGTTTTTTGATGTTAGAGTGGGTGCAGATAAAGAAGGAAATTTAAAGGCAATAGAATTAAAATCATTAAACAATACGGGTGCTTATGGTGGTAATGGTGTTTCTGTTTCTTCCGAATCTGGACATAATACATTACCAATATACAATGATATTGATGCTATTAGATTTGATGCTAGAACAGTTTATACTAATAGGTTACCAGCAGGAGCTCTTAGAGGATATGGTGCTACACAAGGAATATTTGCAATAGATAGTGCTATTGATGAATTAGCCAATAAGATTGGAATGGACCCGCTTGAATTTAGAGTTAAAAATATAATAGATAGATACACTACTGGAAAAGCAGCTGAAGAAGAAATATTAAGTTGTGAGTTAAAACAATGTATAGAAAAAGGTAAAAAATTAATAAATTGGGATGCTAAGTATCCATGTAAAGATATAGGAAATAACAAGGTAAGAGCAGTAGGTATGGCAGTTGCAAATCATGGTTCTGGTATACCACGTGTAGATATGGCAACAGTGACTATACGCATGGATGAAGATGGAACATACAAGTTGTTATCTGGTCTTGCTGATTTAGGTCAAGGAGCTGATACAATTCAAGCACAAATTGCTGCTGAAACTTTGAATACTACTGTAGATAGAATATCTGTTTATACGGGGGACTCAGATTTATGTCCATACGATACAGGAGCATTTGCTTCTTGTACAACAACAGTTACAGGAAATGCAACTATAAAGACAGCAAATAAATTAAAAGAAATATTACTTTCAGTGGCAGAATTAAAGCTAGGATTTAAAAAAGAAGATTTAGAGTTGGGAAAAGATAGAGTTTTTGTTAAAAATGATAATAGTAAATTTGTGTTATTGGAAGAATTAGGTAGGGAATCAGTAGGAGGCATAGGCTTTGCTAGTGATGATGTGCCAGTAGTCTTGGAAGCGACAGAGTCTTTTGGTATGTTAAAAAGAATAAAACCATTTATAGCAGGATTTGCAGAGATAGAATTAGATAAAAATACAGGTGAATATAAGGTAATAAATTTTGCATGTGTACCTGATTGTGGAACTGTTATAAATCCAACTTTAGCTAGAATACAAGTAGAAGGTGGAGTAATGATGGGTATAGGGTTTGCAATGTATGAAGACCCTAGATTTGATAAAGATGGAAGATTATTAACAGATAGTTTTTTACAATACAAAGTTCCTACAAAAAAAGAAGTAGGAAATATATTGGTAGATTTTGCTGATAATTTCGACCCAGGAGGCCCTTATGGTGCTAAATCATTAGGAGAGATAGTAATACACACACCAGCTCCAGCAATAGCAAATGCAATATTCAATGCTACTGGAGTTCGTATAAGAGAGCTTCCTATGACATTTGAAAAAGTTTATATGGGAATGAAAAACAATAACAAACCATTATAATATGTAATATAATATATAAAAATATGTAAATTTAAATTATTTTGTAAAATAAAGTAACTAAATAGACATTATATATGGCGTTTTGTAAAAATACCATATATAATGTCTAGTAGAGTATATTCTAAAGGAGGTGAGTTTATGCCAAGTAGAATAAAAAATATACACTATGGAACTCAAAGACAACAATTAAAAAACTTAACTAAAAAAGAATATCAAGCTCTACGAGAGATGTGTTTCTTAGCAAAAAATTTATATAATGTTGGGACATACAATGTTAGACAGCACTATTTTAATCAAGGAGAACATCTTAATTATGAAGCCAATTATCATGTATGTAAAGAAAACGAAAATTATAAACTTCTCAATAGTAATATAGCTCAACAGATATTAAAAGAAGTTGATAGTTCTTTTAGGTCCTTTTTTGGATTAATTAAATTAGCTAAAGAAGGTAAGTATGATTTTAGAGGAATAAAATCACCTAAATACCTTGATAAGGAAGGATTCTTTAGCATAATAATAGGTCAAATAAGAATTAAAGAAGATGGTACTCTAAATGTACCTATGTCTCCAGCATTTAAAAAATTATATGGGAAAGTAAGTATAAAAGTTCCTCAAAATATATTAGAAAAAAAGATTAAGGAAATAAGAATAATACCTAAACATAAGGCTAGGTTCTTTGAAATTCAGTATTGTTATGAGATACCAAAATCAGAGGAAGTTTCAAATCAAAAAAATGCACTAGCTATAGATTTAGGTTTAGAAAACTTATGTACATGTGTTACAAATTTAGGTGATAGTTTTATCATAGATGGAAAAAGGCTTAAATCTGTGAATCAATGGGCAAATAAACAGAATGATAAAATAGAAGCTTTAAAATTAAAAAAGAATGTAACAGCAATTACAAGAAAGCAATTTAAAGTCTGGAATAAAAGGAATAATCAAGTTAAAGATTATGTAAATAAAACTTGTTTTTACATAATTGATTACTGTATAAAAAATAATATTGGAAACTTAATAGTAGGATATAATGCTAAATTAGAGAAAAGTGATAATGTGGAGAGGAAAATATATAGAAATTTTATAAGAATTCCTTTTGGAGAGATAAAAGGAAAGTTAGAATATCTATGCAAAATAAAAAATATTAATTTTATTAGACAAGAAGAAAGTTATACTAGTAAATCTGACTTTTTTGCTGATGATTTTCTGCCTGATATCAATTTGGATAATGCACAAAAATATGATTTTAAGGGAGAAAGAATAACTCGAGGTCAATATAAATCCAGTGTTGGTATGATTATAAATGCAGATGTAAATGCTAGTCTTAATATATTAAAAAAATCACAAATAGTTGACTTATCCAAGTTGAAGGATAATCCTCAAATATTAAAACAACCACAAAGAATAAGAATATCTTAATTATATTTAAAAGATAAACTGATAGCGTAGGCTTACAGCTTAGCGGCGAATTGGATCCGCCTTGTTGTTTACAACAGAATCTATTTACTTTCGAGTTTATGGAATTTCAAAAATCACTTTTACTAAAAAAGTTTAATTATAAAAAATTAAGAGATTAAAAAATTAGTTACAAGAGGTGAAAGTGTGGAATTATCAAATATAATAGGAAAGAACGAAATAATAACTGTAGTTGGAGCAGGAGGTAAAACTTCATTTATAAACTATTTTGCAGATTTTTATAGATGTAAATTAAGAGTTCTTCTTACAACAACAACTAAAATATATGTACCAGATAATTATGAAAATATAATTATGACAATAGATGGAACTGTTATTCCATCTATTTGTCATGGAGTAACAGTATGTGGAAGCTATATAAATAATGAAAATAAAATAGTAGGTATTGATTCATCTATTTTGGATGAAATTGTAGATAAATTTGATATAGTATTAATAGAGGGAGATGGTTCAAAGAAAAAAAGACTTAAAGGTTGGAATGATAATGAACCAGTAGTATATCACAAAACTACAAAAACTGTAGGAATATTAGATATAACCTCATTTGGAATGAATATTAATGAAGAAAACATACACAGATTAGACCTATTTAAAAAAATAGTAAATTTAGATACATATAATACTAACAATGATTCTACAGTAAATCTCGAAAATTTAAAAAATATAGTATTAAATCCAAATGGTTTATTTAAAAACTATTGTGGAGAAAAAATATTATTCATCAATAAAGTTGAAGATGAAAAATATAAAAAATTAGCTATAGAATTAATAAAAAGTATTAAAGAAGATGAAAGTAAAATGGAGATATTTTATGGAAGTATAAAACAAAAGTTTTGTACAAGATATTGAAGTATTAAAATAGTTTATATGATATTATATATATAGATAATATCAATAGTGATATTATAAAATCATAGAACTATCAATACATTATAAATACTAAGGATGATATATATGATAAATGCAGTAATAATGGCATCGGGCTTTGCCAGAAGAATGGGAACGAATAAACTTTTATTAGATTATAAAGGATGTTCTATAATAGAACATGTATTAAAAGCAGTTAGTAAAATTAATTTTCATCAAGTTGTAGTTGTAAGTCAATACAAAGAAGTTTCATTGTTGTGTAATAAATATGGTTTTAAATATGTGGATAATAAAAATGCAAATATAGGTCAGAGCGAATCCATAAAATTAGGTATTTTAAACAGTTCAAAATGTGATGGCTACATGTTTTTTGTAGGAGACCAGCCATTTATTGATAGTTTATATATAGATAAAATTATAAATACTTTTAAATTAGATAGAGATTTTATAGTAATTCCACGATGTAAAGATGTATGTGGAAATCCAGTTATATTCCCATACAGCAAAAAAGAAGAATTATTGGCACTTAAAGAAGATGAAAAAGGTAAAACCGTTTTAAAAAATGCATCAAAAATAAAGTATGTAGAAGTTCCTAGAGAAATATTATTAGATATTGATACAAAAACGGACTATGAAAGAATTGGGGGTAAATTATGAAGTTAATAAAAACTATAGATGCTATTGGACAAGTTTTATGTCATGACATAACTCAAATAATACCTGGAGAATTTAAAGGAAGAAAGTTTAAAAAAGGTCATGTAGTAAAAGAAGAAGACATTCCAGTTTTATTATCTCTTGGTAAAGATAATTTGTATGTATGGGAAAAATCAGAAGGCATGATTCATGAAAATGAAGGTGCACTATTTTTAAAAGAATTAACTGCTGGAGAAAATTTAAATTTTAGTGAAATAAAAGAAGGAAAGATAGATTTTATAGCTGCCTGTGATGGGCTTTTAAAGATAGATGTTGATGCACTTTTTGATTTGAATTGTGTTGGTGAAATAATGATGGCTACTCTTCATAATAATTTTATAGTAAATAAAGGTCTGAAAGTAGCTGGAACAAGAGTTATACCTCTAGTCATAGATGAGAAAAAATTAGAAGAGGCAAGAAAAGTAGTTGGAAATAGAAAAATAGTAAATGTAGTGCCTTTTAAACCTAAGAAAGTAGGGATTGTTACTACTGGAAATGAAGTATTCTATAGCCGAATTGTTGACAAATTTGGACCAGTGATAGAAGAAAAAGTAAAGGGCTTTGGATGTGAGGTTATAGGACAAACTATATGTCCAGATGATAAAGAAATTATAAAAAATGCAATAAAAGAATTTATAAGTCAGGGGGCAGAACTTATCTGCTGTACTGGTGGTATGAGTGTAGACCCAGATGATGTCACACCAACAGCAATAAAAGAAACTGGAGCTGATTTGGTAACATATGGGTCACCAATATTGCCAGGAGCAATGTTTTTACTTGCTTACTATGAAGAAGTTCCAATTATGGGTATACCAGGGTGCGCAATGTATCATAAAACTACAGTATTCGACATAGTTCTATCTAGAGTCTTGATTGATGAAAAACTTGATAAGTATGATATAGCTAGATATGGTCATGGAGGACTTTGTATGAACTGTGATGTATGTACTTACCCTGCATGTAATTTTGCTAAAATATAAAGATATTAGAAAAGAGTATTTACAAATTAAGTACTCTTTTTAAATATGAAACAAAACAAACTAAAATACTTTATAAAAAGCATAATTGGTTTATAAGCTATAATAAAGTAATTACAGTATGTAAAAGAATGAATAAAGTTGCAATTTAATTTCTTTATAAGTATAATATAATAGATTGTTAATTTTTATAAATTTACAACTTGTAGTATACCTTAAATAAATATTTCACTAACTTAGTATAAAAAATATACGGTTTAAGTGATAATAGATAATAAAAGTGTTATCAAAATTTTATGATAAAATAAATTATGAGCAAAAAGAAAGGAAAATATATTAATGTTACAAGTTACAGGTGTTGGACTTAGATTTGGTGATAAGGAATTATTTAAAGATGTTAACTTAAAATTCACTAAAGGGAATTGCTACGGAATAATAGGAGCCAATGGTGCGGGAAAATCTACTTTTTTAAAAATATTATCAGGAGAGATAGAGCCAAATACAGGTAGTATATCTATAACTGATAAAGAAAGAATGTCAGTTTTAAAACAGGACCACTTCGAATATGAAGAAGAAACTGTGTTAAATGTTGTCATAAGAGGGCATGAGAGACTTTGGAACATAATGAAAGAAAAAGATGCCTTATATATGAAGGAAGATTTCAATGAAGAAGATGGAATCAAAGCTGCTGAACTTGAGGGAGAGTTTGCGGAACTTGATGGATGGGATGCAGAAACTAATGCTGAGAAAATACTTATGGGTCTTGGTATAACTAAAGAGATGCATTACAAGCAAATGAAAGAATTAGTTGGTGGGGAAAAGGTTAAGGTATTGTTAGCACAATCACTTTTTGGTAAGCCTGAAATACTATTAATGGACGAGCCTACTAACCACTTAGATTTTAAATCAATAAACTGGTTAAATAATTTTATTATGGATTTAGAAGAGTCTATAGTTATAATAGTATCGCATGATAGACATTTCTTAAATCAAATATGTACTAATATAGTTGATGTAGATTTTGGTAAAATACAAATGTATGTTGGAAACTATGACTTCTGGTATGAATCAAGTCAATTAGCTTTACAACTTGCTAAGGACCAAAATAAAAAGACTGAAGAAAAGATAGCTCAATTAAAGGAATTCATAGCTAGATTTAGCTCTAATGCTTCAAAGGCTAAGCAAGCTACATCAAGAAAGAAACAATTGGATAAATTAGAAGTTGAAGATATACAACCATCAAGAAGAAGATATCCATATGTAGGGTTTACACCTGCTAGAGAAATTGGTAATGAAGTTTTAGAAGTACACAATTTGACTAAAACTATAGATGGAGTAAAAGTTCTTGATGATGTATCATTTAGATTGGATAGAGATGACAAAGTAGTATTTATGGGTGATGAAATAGCTACTACTGCTCTTTTAAATATAGTTATGGGAGAACTTGAACCAGATAGTGGAGAGTATAAGTGGGGAGTAACTACTTCTCAAGATTATCTTCCAAAGAATCATAATAAGTTTTTTGATGGAGTAGAATATTCTTTAGTTGACTGGCTTAGACAATTCTCTGAAGAAAAAAGTGAGAGCTTTATAAGAGGATTTTTAGGTAGAATGTTATTCTCTGGAGAAGAAGCTTTAAAAGAAGCTCAAGTTATATCTGGAGGAGAAAAAGTTAGATGCATGCTTAGTAAGCTAATGCTTTCAAATGCAAACGTACTTGTTCTAGATGACCCTACTAACCACTTAGACCTAGAAAGTATAACTTCTGTTAACAAAGGACTTGAGAAGTTCCCTGGAGTGCTTTTATTTACTTCTCATGACCATGAGTTTATATCTACTATAGCAAATAGAATTATAGAGATAACTCCAAATGGAATAATGGATAGAAAGATGGACTTTGATGAGTATTTAGAAAGTAAAGAAATACAAGAACAATTAGCTAAAATGTATGGAAAAAGTAAATAAATTATTAATGTAAATATTATCATTTTACAAATTTAATTGTCAGTATAAAACCTTTTAATATTTGAGAACATGCTATGTACAAGTGTGTAAGTTTTTAATCAAATATTAGGAGGTTTTTTATGTTATTAAAATATATGAAACAATAAAAGTATAATGTCAGAAAGAGAAGTATGAACTCAATTAAATATATCTAAATGGATTATAAATTGTGTTTGTTATTAGAATAATGTATTTCTTTGTATCTTAAGAGTTTAAATATACTATAGTAGATGCTATAATAAAAATAAAAAATGTTTTAGGGGGGATATATTATGTTTAAAAAAAAATTAGTAACTATAGTAATGAGTTTAGCCATGATTAGTGTAGGTAATTTTTCATATGCTCACTCAGGAGGACATAGTTCATCAGGAAATCATCATAACAAAAATAAAGCTGAATTAAGACATTATTATTGCGGAGGACATTCAGCACACCTACATAATAATGGAGCATGTCCTTATGCCAGTATAGAAGGAAATTATGAAGCAACAACATCTTCAGTACATAATGGAAAAAATCATAAAAATTATGTTGCAGAAAAAGGGTATAATAAAGGTTATAAAGATGGGTGCAAGGGAAATTATAATTTAGGTCTTACAGGATTCAAACCTGATAATACATATGAAAAAGAGATTTTAAAAAATGCTTATGAAAAAGGATATTTAACTGGACATAATGAATACAAAGCGAAAAAGGTAGATGATGTAATGAAGAAGATGCTAGATATTCCAATGTTAACTAGCATATAATAAAATAGTATTTTAAAAGACATCTTTTATAAGAAAGTATATTTTTTGTTACAAAAATATAAACTTTTATAGAAAAAGTATTATTGATAATTTTAATAAAGTGAAACAAAAAAATTATTTAGATGTTGTCAATTAGAGATAGATACATTTAATATTATAAAAATGAAGACAATAAAACTTGTATTAGTTCATCAATTGATATTTTAATGAATCTATCTCAATAGACTAAGCTAATTTAATCTTAATTAGCATTAAATAAACTTTCAGAAATTTTATCAGAAGCTTCTTTATCCATTTCTTTAAGGACGTGAGAATAAACACTTAAGGTAGTATTTATGTTTGAATGTCCAACTCTTTCAGATATAACTTTTATAGGTACCTTAGAATTTATAAGTAAAGTAACATGTGAATGTCTTAAATCATGGAATCTAATATGAGGTAAATCATTTTTTTCTAAAAATCTTTTAAATCTTTTACTCATAGCATCTTCAGCAATAGGTTCACACTTCTTATTAAAAAATAACAAATTACTATTATTTCTAGTAGAAGATTTTAATAAATTTTTATTTTGCTTTATTTTATGCTCTCTTAACAAAGATATTAATTCTTTTGGAGCTGATATTTTTCTAACAGAGTTTTCTGTCTTTGGTTCTTTAAGAATTACAGAACCATTAATTCGAGATGTTATCTTGTTTACTGTTATTGTATTTTCTTCAAAATCAATATTGTCCCAAGTCAGACCTAAAACCTCTGAAATTCTCAGACCCAATCCAATTGCCAAATTAATAGGTAACTCCATATCTGTATCTTTTGCTAAATCTAATAATTTTATCATTTGTTCTCTATCATAAATTTCACTTTTAAATTTTTTATATCTTGGAGTCTCTATATTATCCATAATATTTTCTTTTATCAATTTGAGTCTATAAGCTCTCCTTATTGCAAGTTTCAATATATTTATATGAATCTTAATTGATTGAGGATTTAATTTATAAGATAGATTATCTATGTAATTTTGTATGTGAATAGGATGTAAGTCTTGTATTTTATATTTACCAATAGATGGATTAATGTAATTTTTACAAATACCAACGTAATTATTGTATGTAGCTAATGAAATATTTTCGTTGTATTTATTTAGAAAATCTAACATAAATTCTGAAACGGTAATCTCATTTGGAACTAAGAAACCATCTTTATATAAGCTTTCCTTTACCTCATTTAGTCTTTTACTTGCTTCTCTTTTTTTATCAAAGGTACCCATATTTTTTTGCTTCCTTTTGCCAGTATCTTCATCTGCAAATTCAAGGTAAACAATATAGTTCTTATTTCTTTTTCTAATAAATGCATTCATATATAACCCACCAATCAAAATTTTATACATTTATTATAACATATATATACTCAAAAATAGTTTCTGAAATAAAGTTACATTTATTATAAAATATCATGTATATTTATTATAAAATGTATATATTATGTCAAATATTAGAATTTTAATTTAATAATCTGTTATACTTATAGAGAAAAGATATTTAATTTTTATATTAATAGATTATATGTTTGATTTATACTGAAAATATAAATTTTTTATATTAATAAAATTGGATTGAATATTTTAAATAAAACCTTTGACTCTAAAAGTCTATTAATATAGTATTTAATTATATATAAGTTTGAGAGGAGTGTAAAATCATATGACTATTACTAAGATACCACCAGCAGAATTAAAAGTCATGAAATTTATTTGGAGTTCAGATTTTACAGTAACATCAAAAGATGTCATTGAAGCTATGGAAAAACTATATGATTGGAAACAAACTACAACATTAACACTTTTATCAAGATTAGTAAATAAGAAATTCTTAAGTGCAAGAAAAATTGATAGACATACACACTATACAGTTCTTATTGGTGAAGAAGAGTATTTGCATTTTGAAACAAAAACTTTTCTAGATAATATGCATGGTAGTTCTATTGAAAGCTTTATGAAATCATTGTTCAAAAAGGGGGTAAATGAGGATGAATTAAATTCTGTTGAAGAATGGGTTAAAAATATTAAAAAAGATGAATAATTTAATGTAGTTAATTATAATAATTTTGGGTATATATTTTTATTAAAAATAAGATTACATAATTTTAAGTAAATTACATATTTTATATATTTGAATATATAAAAATAAATGGGTTGATAATGTCATGACAGAATTTATATATTTTGTCTGCTTTTGATATGAATTTAATTGTCATAAAATAAATAGTTTTTATAATAATCAGTTAAATGAATATAATGTAAAGTGTTATGTGAAAAGTATAATTTTTTAGAAGTATTTTTATTTTGTTATTACAATGTTAATTTGATAAGTTTGGTGTAAAATCAAACCTATTAGAACTTAATTTTATACTAGACTTATAGTTAATATTAGCATAACTTGATACTAGGTATTAATTTATAAGTCAGAAGTTTTGTTCATTAATTGTGTAAATTAATTGTTTTAGATATATAAAAGGTATAATTTTATTTTTATTTTAATTACTTATAGAGCTTAAAGTATATATTGGGTTATATTAAATATATTTATATTTATAAATTTGAGATAAATATTTAGATACATATTAGAAATTGTTAAAATAAAAAGTTCCTAGTTTTAGGAACTTTTTTATTTATTTAATATAAAGTGTGCGTTTTTGCTTCAGCAATAGCTCTTGCTGTACTCTTTTGTTTTTCAGTATTTTCTTTTTTATAAAAGTTAATCACTTCCTCTAAATCTTTATTTTCAATGTTATCTTTCTTATTTTCAAGAATATAGTTTACAATTGATTCATTTATCAAATCTGTCAAAATCTTATTTTCATCATTAGTTATCTTAGATATTTCTTGTACTAGAATTTCATTAACTTCTACTGTAATTTGTTTTGTATTTTTTATCATATTATTCACCTCTTAAAAAAATTATATCATCTCAAAAAAATAAAATCAATATGTTTTAAAATTATAGAATTTTAATTCTTAAATTCTAAAAAATAGAATCATTAAATAAAACTGATTTTAGGTATTAAAAGATTAATAAAATATATTTAAGCATAAAAGCTCTATTCTATATAAACCTAAGATAGAGGATTTATAAGGAGTTAAGGTGAATTAAATAGAAGACAACTTCTTAAAGCAAATGGGTGTGGTATTTAAATCTAAATGTAGACATATAATATTAAATATGCTAATATATCAAAATAATAAGGGGGGAATTTATGAAGCTTAAAGAAGCATTGATTACATGTGTTGTATGTAGTGTATGTTTAAGTCCATTATTGGTAAATGGAGAAACGAAAATAGATGCAGATCATTGTAAAGAATCTATAGTAAATATTGATACTATAGTAAAGTCTGGTAAAAGCTTTAATTCCAAATATAATCAAGGTATGAAAGACTATAAAAATAGTGATGAGTATAAGTTAAAAGTACAAAAAGAGAAGCTACAGAATCAGTTAGGAATTAAAATAAAAAAGTTAGTACCCATAACTTTTGAAGTAAGTTATTATACAAGTCTTAACCAAGAAAATGGATATGGAGCTATAACAGCTACAGGAGATGATTTAGAAGATGGTTTTGTGGCAAATAATCACTTGAGTTTTGGAACTAAGATTATTGTAGATGGGAAATTAAAAACTGTTATGGATAGGGGGTCTAGTAAGTATTTTAGTAATTCTAATGCAATAGATGTATTTGTGCCCAAATGGAGTAATGAAAGTGAATCAGAGTACTATGATAGAGTTAATAATATGGGAAGACATTATAAAAAAGGCTACATTATTGTTGAAGAATGATGCTTCTTAAAGTAATATGTGTTGATTGTATCGCTTAATAAATATATAATGAATATAAAACTATTAATACAATGAAATATATTACTGGGAGGACAATATGGAAGAATCTTTTATAAATGGAAAAGCAAACTTATTAGTAGAAAATTATAAGGCATTAAATGAGGTTAAAGGTTCTTGGCAAATGGGGTTAATCCAACATAGTTGTGCACTTGCATTTACCCTTAAGAATAAAAGAATAAGCCCTAGATTAGTAGAAGAGAGAATAGAGCTTATTAAAAAGAATACTGGATTATTCTCTAATTTTAGAGGATATAATATATTTTATATGGCAACACTACTTTCGTTTGAATCAAATCCAGAAAGTAGTTTTAAGATGATTTTGGAAATATATAAGGAACTTAAAAATGAAAAGTTTTGGGGCGATACATATTTACCACTTACAGCATCAATAGTCTACGAGAATAGAGAAAAAATGGATTATGTTACATGTATATCAAAGATGAAAACAATATATGAATATATGAGAAAAAAACATCCATTTTTAACGTCTAGTGATGACTATTGTAATATAGCACTTATTGCAATTCATTCAAAAAATTTAGAAGAAGATTTGGAGTATATAGAACAATGTTACGAATTTCTAAATAAAAATGGTTTTTATAAAGGAAATGATTTACAAGCATTATCTCAAATTCTTTTATTTAGTGATGATAGAAGTATGGTTAAATGTAAAAAAACTATTGAACTTAAAAAAGCATTTAAAGAAAATGATTGTAAAATGAATTATTATGGATATCCAATAATAGGAGCAATTTCATTATTAGATTATAGAGAAGATGAAATAATAGAAAAGATAAAAAATGTATCAAATAAACTTAAAGAAGAAAAAGGTTTTGGAAATTGGTCTTTAGGAAAAAGTAATAGAGTGATGATTAGTTCTGCTATTGTAGCTTCTATTTATGCAGATTCTATACAAACTGAGAACAACATAGACTCTATAACTAATAATATATTTTTAAATATTGTTGTTGCTATACAAATTGCATGTGTAATGGCAGCAACAAGTGCAGCTATAGCATCTTCTTCATCAAATTAATAAAATATTGTTGGAGTTGAAGATTGTAAATTTAATAATACAATTTATATGTTTAAAAAAGAATATAATATTACTTTTAAACTAATTGTGATATTTGATGATATGAAACATATAATTAATATATAGATTTTAATAAATATATAATACTACATACAATATAGGGAAAGTGGAAGAAATGTATCTGCTTTCCTTTTTTGATTATAAATTTGAATAAATTTATGTAAAACTTATTCAAGTTTATATTGTATTTTTTTTTAGATGTACTAAAATAAACTTATAAAGAAAATAAAATTTATAACTAATTGATACTATTACAAACAAGGGGGAAGTTAAAATGGATCAAAATCTAAATTGGCTTAATGAAAAAAGAATAGAAAAAACGATAAAATCTCTAGAAAATAATAATATGAGAGGGCATTTAGTAAATAATAAAGAAGAGCTTCTAAAAAAAATTGAAGAAATAGTTAAAGCAGGTTCTCTAGTAGGATGTGGAGGATCTATGACCTTATTTGAAACAGGGGTAATTGATTTTATAAGAGAAAAGTATGATTTTCTTGATAGATATGCAAAAGACATTAAACCAGAAGAAATGAAGGAAATATATAGAAAATCTTTTTCTGCAGATGCTTATTTTACAAGTACTAATGCAATAACAGAGAATGGAGAGCTTTACAATGTAGATGGAAATGGAAATAGAGTAGCTGCTATGATATATGGACCTGACAAAGTAATAGTTATAGCAGGAGTAAATAAAATAGTTAAGGATGTAGATGAAGCTATAAAAAGAACAAAAACGATAGCTGCTCCAGCTAATTGCAAAAGATTAAATACAAATACTGGATGTAAGACTACTGGCATATGTATAGATTGTTCAAGCCCAGGAAGAATATGTTGTAATTATACACTTATAAAGAGACAATTAGCACCAGAAAGAATACATGTAATTTTCTTAAACGAAGATTTTGGATATTAAAAGAATAAAATAAGTAGGGAGAAATAATGAAAAAAGTAAAACTTATATACAATCCTAATTCAGGTGAAAAAAAGATATTATCAAATTTGGACACAATTATAGAATTATATCAGGAGAGAAATTATTTATTGATACCCTATAGATTGAATATTAAAGAACCTGTAAAGAATGCATTTAAGGAAGTGGATAGTTCTTATGATCATATACTAATAGCAGGTGGTGATGGTACCATAGATTTAGTGGTAAATGCAATGAAAGAATTAGACATAAGAATCCCAGTTGGAATTTTACCTACAGGAACTGCAAATGATTTTTCAAATGCTCTTCAAATTTCATTCGATATAAAAGAAGCTATAAAGAAAATCATAAATTTAAAGCCGAGAAAAATAGACATAGGGAAAGTTAATAATAAGTACTTTATAAATGTGGCAAGTGCTGGTATGTTTACAGATGTATCACAAAGGATAAACACAGACTTAAAAAATTCATTTGGAAGAATTTCTTATTATATAAAGGGAATAGAAGAAGCATTGTATATGAGGAAGTTTAAGATAAAAGTATCTTCTGAAGAAATGTATTATGATGGAGATATGTATCTTATGTTGATTTTTAATGGCAAAACAGCAGGAAATATAAATCTAGCATACAAAGCTGAAATAGATGATGGTTATTTGGATGTAATTATTTTTAAAGGAATGCCAATTCCAAAATCAATACCAGTTTTGATAAGTGTACTTAGAGGTGATTACTTAGATCAGTATAATGGAAATGAAATACTTTACTTTAAAACCAAAAAAGTATATATAGAATGTGAAGATTCCCTTATAACGGATATTGATGGAGAAAAGGGTCCAGATTTTCCTCTTAGCATAGAATGTATAAAAGATGGGATAGAGGTGATGGGAATTAGTAGTGAAAAAAGTTAATAATCTAGAGTAAATTGTGAAGACTCAAATAAAAAATTACTTCTAACTAAAGTTATATATAGTAGAAGTAATTTATATTTTAAGTCTTCATTTTTTTATTGTAGGATTATTTAGCTGGTTTAAAAGAACTTTTTAGAGGAACTATTCTATTAAATACAAGTTTTTCATCAGTTGTATACTTGTTATCTATACTAAAGAATCCATTTCTAACAAATTGGAATTTATCAAAAGGTTTAGCATTTTTTACTTGTGTAGGTTCAACAAAACCTTGTAATATTTCTAATGAATTAGGGTTTATTTGTTCTAGGAAATGTTTGCCTTCATTTTCAGGAACATCATCAAGAATTAATGGCTCAAATAATCTAAATTCACATGGTATAGCAGATTTAGCATCCACCCAATGTATTGTAGATTTTACCTTACGACCTGTAAAGCCAGAACCACTCTTAGTTTCAGGGTCATAAGTTCCATGTATTTCAATAACATTTCCATTTTCATCCTTAATTACATCAGTACATTTTACGAAATAAGCACCTTTTAAACGAACTTCATTTCCTGGGAAAAATCTGAAATATTTCTTAACAGGTTCTTCCATAAAATCATCCTGCTCTATATATAGCTCTCTAGAAAAAGGAACTAATCTCTTTCCTTGAGATTCATCTTTAGCATTATTTTCTATTTCAAGCATTTCAATTTTATCTTCTGGGTAATTAGTTATAACTAGTTTTAAAGGTCTTAAAATTCCCATAGCAAGAGGTGCTTTTGGTTGTAGATTTTCCCTTAGGAAATAATCAAGCATTTGGCTATCTACTGTAGAGTTAACTTTTGATACCCCTATTTCACTACAGAAATTGCGTAATGCTTCTGCAGTATATCCCTTACGCCTGATACCAGATATTGTAGGAACACGAGGGTCATCCCAACCATCAACAACACCTTCATCTACAAGTTGTTTTAATTTTCTTTTACTCATAACAGTATTGTTTATATTAAGTCTAGCAAATTCTATTTGTCTAGGTACATTTTCCATTTCACACTCTTTGACAAACCAATCATAAAGCGGTCTTTGGTCTTCAAATTCTAGAGTACATATAGAGTGAGTTATCCCTTCAATTGCATCTTCAATTGGATGAGCAAAAGCATACATAGGATATATGCACCATTTATCTCCTGTGTTGTGATGTGTTGAATGAGATATTCTATATATAATTGGGTCTCTAAGGTTTATATTTGGAGAACACATATCTATTTTAGCTCTTAATGTTTTTTCACCATCTTTAAATTCACCATTTTTCATTCTTTCAAATAAATCAAGGTTTTCTTCAATAGACCTATTTCTATAAGGACTTTCTTTTCCAGGCTCAGTTAAAGTACCACGATATTCTCTCATTTCTTCTTGTGTCAAGTCACATACATAAGCCTTACCTTTTTTTATTAATATTAAAGCTCTCTTGTACATTTCATCAAAGTAGTTAGATGCAAAATTTAACTCGTTCCAATCAAACCCTAACCACTTAACATCTTCTTTTATAGATTCTACATATTCAACATCTTCTTTTAATGGATTTGTATCATCAAATCTTAAATTAGCTTTTCCGTTAAACTCCTTAGCTAGTCCAAAGTTAAGACATATACTTTTTGCATGACCAATATGTAAATATCCGTTTGGCTCAGGTGGAAAACGAGTTATTATACTGTCGTGTTTTCCTGTTTCTAGGTCATTTATAATAATATTTTTTATAAAGTTAGATGAGTTCGTTTCATTTGACATATTTTATACCTCCTATTTAATTTGCTTATAATACAGGACACTACACTGTATTGCATAATATTAATTTTAATCCAAGATTAGAAAAAAATAAAGGTGTAATTAAGAGTATTATGCAAAATATTAACTTTTATACTAAAAACATGTTTTTTACAGTTTATTTACAAAAAATGAGATTTGTTGAATTAATCCTTAAAAGGCTGTATTATAATATGTATATTGTTAAGAATATTATGTGAAGTTAGTTATCTAAATTTATTTTAAATCTGTTGACAGATTTGTAAAGGAGACGATTATGGGAAAGGTTGCAAAAATTTTATTGAGTTTAATTGTTATTGTTCTAGTGTTTACAGGAATTGTTGTATACACTTTAACACCAAAAGAAAGATATGATGTCAGTTCACAAAATAATGAAATTATAGATGAAGAATACTTATCAAAAGGTTCATATATAAATTCCATGGAAGTAGTAAAAAATCCACTTAGAATGGTTGGGAAAGTGTCTGTTTCAGAGGATGAGTTTAGAAATTTAATATATACATTAATGCATAAGCATGGGATTAAAGAGCTTGAAAATAATTTTGTTGAAATGAAAGATGGAAAAATAAAAGTGGCAGGGCCATATAAGGTATTTGGATTAATAAATAGCCAATATGAACTTGAATTGAGACCTACTTTAAAAGGAGAGAATCTAATTGTAAGCCTTGAAAATGTAAAACTTGGTAAATTCAAGATAAGTGATAAGATGTTAGAGAAAATACTAAGTAACTATAATAAAAAAGTTCCATTTGAAGTTAATGGAAATAAGGTTACTTTAGAGAAAAGTTATCTTTATCCAGTAACTCTTAAAAATATATCTATAAAAAAAGGAAATATTGATTTGGATATGGAAGTAGAAATAGATTTGAAGTCACAAATAAATGGGGCATTAGGATATTTGAAGGATTCTGGAAAGGCTCAGGATATACTAAATCATTTGATTAATTTAAAGAAAACAGCTGTTGGTTAAAAATATAGAAAACTTATATTTATATTTTTATTATATTTCATACAATATTGGAGTACTTTAAAATCAAAATTTGTAAAATAACATTTATTGTGTTAGAATGTTTTATGATATTAAGTTGTAAATATGTAATATTATTTAGTTACTAGATTGGGGGGAAATGATGAATAAAGTCTATATTGTAACAACATATACAGGAACTTTATTATCTTACTTAATAAGGAATATAAGTAAAAAACTGTATACACATGTGTCAATATCACTAAATGAAAATTTAAAGCCAATGTATTCTTTTGGGAGATTAAATCCGAGAAATCCGTTTATTGGGGGATTTGTTGAAGAAAATATAAATCAAGGATTATATGCTATAAGAAAAAATACTGTGTGTAGAGTATATTCATTAGAAGTAGATAATTTACAATATGAAAATCTATTTAAAAATATAAAATTAATTAGTGATTATAGAGAAGATTACTATTATGATATAATGGCATTAATATATTTGCCAATGAATATTCATAGACAATCTGAATATAAATATGTATGTTCAAACTTTGTTGCTGATATGTTAGAAAAAAGTGAAATAGACATTTTAAATAAACAATCATTTGAAGTAACACCAAATGATTTTTATAATTTACCTGGTTTAACCTTAGAATATGAAGGTTTATTATCAGAATATAATTCTAGACAACATTCTTATGTATCAAAAATCGCAAACATCTAAAAATTTATTTTAGAGTTTATCATATAAAAACTATTGCTAGATAATTAGGCTGAAGATAGTAGTTTAACTTCGAGAGGATTAAGAATTCGTAAATCTTAGTTAGAACACTTTCTTCAGTTTTTAAATTTTAGTGATTATTTGTATTTTTACAGTATTTTTGGGGTATATAGATAAGATATAATTGAATAAAATATTTATATAAATGTATAAAGATATCTTAACACATAAATAAATATGATAAATATTTATTTTTTGTAAATATATGGATATAATAGTAATAATAACATTTTGTAGAGAGGAGTATTAAATGAAACGATATCTTAAAACATATGGAGTTGCAATAATAATTGTAGCAATTTATGCATTTATTAAATTACCTGTACTTAGATTAGATTTCACATCTTTATTTTCAGTAGGAATAATTTTCTTTGTTGTGGCAGGAATACTAGATATGATGTTAGATAGAAATGAAAGAACATCTAAACTTGCTAAATATAATTTTTCAATAGCAATAGCTTTACTTGTGTATATTGTAGTTGTACCTTTTATAGCTTCTACACCTGTGTTTCATGCAAAGGCATATAAAGAATTATTAGGAAAAGTAACTGAAAGTAAATTTACTGACGACATTAGTCCTGTCAGTGTAAATGACATTCGTCTTGTAGATGAAGATATGGCTATGAAATTGGGAGATAAAAAGCTTGGAGAAGTTCCAGCTATAGGTAGTGTGTCAAAATTAGGAAAATTCCATATACAAAATGTGGATGGAGAATTGTACTGGGTTGCACCTCTTGTTCATAGAGACATAATTAAGTGGGTAACATCTTTAAGTGGTTCAAGTGGTTATGTAAAAGTATCTGCAAGTAACCCTCAAGATGTTCAATTAGTTCAAGAAATAGATGGAAAACCAATAAAGATAGTATATCAACCAGAAGCTTACTTGCATCAAGATTTACAGAGACATTTATACATACATGGTGTGGTAAATGTTGGTATGACAGATTTTACCCTTGAAATAAATGATGAAGGTAAACCTTATTGGGTTGTAAGTTTATATGAGCATAAAATTGGTTATGGAGGAGCAAATGCTACAGGAATAGCTACTGTTGATGCAGAAACTGGAAAAATAAATGTTTACAATGTTAAAAATACACCTAAATGGGTGGATAGAATCCAGCCACAAGAATTTATAACAGACCAGATTAAAGACTGGGGAGTTTATGTTAATGGATTTTTAAATTCTGTTATATCAGAAAAAGGAGTACTAGTGCCAACAGAAGGAACATCATTAGTTTATGGAAATGATAATAGGTCTTATTGGTATACAGGTATAACATCTTCAGGAGGAGATGAATCTACAATTGGATTTATGTTAGTTGACTCTAGAACAAAAGAAGCTAAATTATATAAACAACCAGGAGCCACTGAGACAGCTGCAATGAAATCAGCTGAAGGTAATGTTCAAGAAAAGAATTATGAAGCAACATTCCCTGTAATGTATAATATATTAGGTCAACCAACATATGTATCATCGTTAAAAGATAAGGCTGGTCTTGTAAAGAGAGTTGCATTTGTATCTGTTGAAGATTATAATGTGCTTGGTTTAGGTGAAGATAAAAACGAAGCATTGAGAAACTATAAAGATTCATTAGAATCTAAGGGTAATGATTTAAAACTGGATAATGATTTAAAAGATGAAGTCATAGAAGGTACAGTGACAAGAATAAGTCCAGATGTACGAGGTGGAAATACTAATTATTATGTGACTTTAGATTCAAATAAAGAGATAATATTCAAAGCTACTTCAAAAGTATCTAGTGAATTGCCATTGACTCAAGTTGGAGATAAAGTCAAAATATCATATTCAAAAGAATTATCTGGTGTAATTGAAATGTCAGAATTTGATAACCTAAATATTGCAAACTTTGAAGATAAAAAAGCAAAAGAGGGAACAGGAACTGACGAAAATACAAACTCTCAAGGTTCTGAGAATCAAGATAATGTATAGTTTAACTTAAAAAAATCGAAAATAGTATTTAATATATTAATAGCTAGTTTTTATAAAATTTATTTTTATAAAAACTAGCTATTTTATTTTAATTCTTTGTAAATTTAATGTCATAAAATTAATATAATATTAGTACAACTTTGCAAATAATACTTCAAGGAGAATGTACTATGACTAATATGGAAAAAGAGATATTGCTTTTAATTAGCAGGGTTAGATGTGTTACAGAAGCTCAATTTAGAAAAATTTATGGAGACCAAAAGAGATATAATAAAAAAAACTTTAAAAAAACCTTGAGAAAAATGTGTAGTGAGTATACACTTAAAAAATATCCTTGTGATGTGGATTATTATAATTACAAAGACCTCTCATACGTATACTATTTGAATGGTAGTAAACTTTTTAAGGGAGATGATTTAATAAAGGCTCTAGTAGGGTCAGAATTAGTTGTTAGAATCAATACTGCAGGTTGTGATGTAAAAAGATTCTACCGAAATGTTAGTGTGGATGATATGAAATATGATTTATTTATTGAATATACAGACCAATTTGGTAATATAAAACAGGTTCTAGTAGATGTTGATTTAAATAATGAAATAGATATTTCTAAATATGAAAATCTTTCTAGAAAGATAGATAAATCTACAATTCCATTTTTTAAAGTGCCAAACGTTTTGGTAGTTACACCAGATAATCTATCTGAATTAAATGATTTAGAGAGATATGATAGTGAGTATAGTATAAATTTTATAGATTTAGGATTAAATAAACTATTTAATTGTATATAACCTAATTTTAAAAAAGAGAATTATAGATTTGCCACATTTTGTAAAATAATTGTTGCAATATTATATAGAATGTGATAAAACTATATTAATAAATTAATTAAAAATAATGAGCCTAGGGTAGAGGTAGCTATATTCAATAGTATTCAATAGGAGCTGGTAAGTGTTGATGATTGATGAAAGGGTCTATAGCCGAAGAAAATTTGTTGACGGATGGATTTTCTGGACTTATGCAGAATATGTATAAGGCTGTCACTTTTAAAGTGATGAGCTACAAGGTTACTTGGTCTATGAGATTTACACGTCCAAAGTATACCTTTGGGCGTTTTTATTTATCAAAATTTAACTTGAGGGGGAAAAAGCATGAGTATAATTGTTCAAAAATATGGTGGAAGTTCGGTGGCAGATACTGATAAAATAAAATCAATTGCAGAAAACATAATAGAACGAAGAAAAGAAAATCCACAAATGGTAATAGTTGTGTCTGCCATGGGTAAATCCACTGATGAATATATAAAGTTGGCTAAAGAATTGAGTAATGAACCTAGTAAAAGAGAATTGGATGCTTTGATGTCTACTGGAGAAATGATTTCAGCTTCTTTATTATCAATAGCATTAAATGCACTTGGATGTAAGGCTGTAAGTTATAATGCTTATCAGCTAAATATAAAAACAAGTGGTCTTCATGGGAAGTCTCAAATTGATGATATAAATGTAAATAGAATTAAAAATAGTTTAGATGAAGGAAATGTCGTAATAGTAACTGGATTTCAAGGAATCAATGAAGATGGTGATGTAACTACTCTTGGGAGAGGTGGTTCAGACACATCTGCTGTGGCTCTTGCAGTTAAATTAAATGGGAAATGTGAGATATATACAGATGTTGATGGAATCTATTTTACAGACCCAAGAAAATATTCAAAGGCTAGTAAACTTGATGAGATTGAATATGAAGAAATGCTTGAGTTAGCAAGTTTAGGAGCACAAGTAATGCATTCAAGAAGTATAGAACTTGCACAAAAATATGGTGTTGAAATTTATGTTGGACGTACATGTGGTACAGTAAAAGGAACATATATAAGAGGGGGAAAAGATATGAAATTAGAGGATAAAGTAATAACAGGATTAGCTACTAGTGATGACGATAGCTCTATAACAATCAAAGATTTTAAAGCAGAAAATATATCTAGTTTATTTGAAGATATAGCAACTATAGGGATAAGTGTAGATATGATAAGTCAGACTGCACCTATCTTAGATAAAATAAGTGTATCATTTACAGTTCCAAAAGAAGAATTAGGAGAATGTAAGAAGATAGTATCTAAGTACACAGATGAAGAACATGTAGTGGTTGATAATAATATCACTAAATTCTCTTTGGTAGGTCTTGGCATGAAAAATACTTCTGGAGTTGCTGCTAAGGTATTTAAGATATTCAATGAAAATGGTATAATGATAAAACTTATAACTACATCAGAAATTCGTATAACATGTGCTATAAATTCTGATGATAAGCAAATAGCTATAGAAAAAATAGCAGAAGTATTTAATATATAAAATTTGGGGAGGATATTATGAAACTTCATGGAACTATGACTGTAAATGATAATGAATTATATATTGGAGGAGTGAGTTGTTTAGAGCTTAGTGAAAAATATCAAACTCCACTTTATGTATTTGATGAAGCTTTGGTAAGACAAAACTGTAGAGAATATGTAGAATATTTTAAAGCCAAAGATGGAAAAAACAAGGTTGCTTATGCAGGTAAAGCTTTTTTACCTATTTATATGTGTAATCTTATAAATGAAGAACAAATGTGCCTAGATGTAGTTTCAGGAGGCGAATTATATACAGCCTACAAATCAAATTTCCCTATGGAAAAAGTTTTCTTCCATGGAAATAATAAGACTAAAGAAGAAATAAATATGGGGTTAGATTTAGGTGTAGGTAAGTTCGTAGTAGACAATTTTTATGAATTGGATTTGATTGAAAAGTTATGTGAAGAAAAAGGTAAAGTTCAAGAAATATATTTTAGAATAACACCTGGAATAGAGGCTCATACACACGATTATATAAAAACTGGACAGATAGATTCTAAATTTGGATTTGCCTTAGTGAATGGAGATTTATTTAGAGCAATAGAGAAATTGAGTGAATACAAGAATATAAGACTTGTGGGTCTTCATGCTCATATAGGCTCACAAATATTTGATGTAGAGCCGTACATAGATACAGTGGACATAATGATGAACTTAGTAAAAGAGATAAAAGAAAAATTCAATATACAGTTAACAGAAATTGACTTAGGTGGAGGTGTAGGGGTTTATTACAGTAAAGAAGATAAGCCTAAGACTATAAAAGAATTCTGTGAGACTATAATTGCTAAAGCGGAAAGTTCATGTAAAGAGCTTGGGATAGAAGTACCTATATTGGTAATAGAACCAGGAAGATCAATAGTTGCAAATGCAGGAAGCACATTGTATACAGTAGGTTCAATAAAAGATATAAAAGATGTTAGAGTTTATGTAAGTGTAGATGGAGGTATGACAGATAATGTAAGACCTTCTCTGTATCAAGCTAGTTATGAGTGTAGTATTGTAAATAAAATTAACCATGAGACTATGAATCATGTAACAATAGCTGGAAAATGTTGTGAAAGTGGAGATATATTGATTGGGGATATAGATATAATGGATATTAAAAGTGGAGACATACTTATAACGACATCAACAGGTGCATATGGGTATTCAATGTCTTCAAATTATAATAAAATACCAAGAGCAGCAGTAGTATCAGTATTTGATGGAAATGATAAGGTAATATGTAAGAGACAAAGTTATGAAGATTTATTAGCTTTAGAAGTATAGAATGAAAATTAAATATTAAGTTTATTATAAGTAGATTTACTAAGGTATATATGGCTCTAAATTAATTTTTAGTTTGTTGTAGTTATACATAGCATATCTACTTATTTTTTTCTTTTACTAACAAATTTCTTGTAATAAATATAAAATATTTTAAAAACTTCCTAATTATGATAAAATTTAAAGTATATAACAAGGAGGGGTTTAATGAGAGGAAGAGTAATTTTATTAATATCGATATTATCTATATTTCTTGTAGGATGTTCATTTAATAATAAAGATGAAATAAATTTAACTGAGCAAGGAAAAACATACTTAGAAAAACATGACTATAAAAAAGCTATGGAATCATTGTCCTCTGCATTAGAAGAAGATAATACTAATGAAAATGCAAGGGCTATGTATATGCAAGCTATGAGAATGTCAAATATGACTGAGTTTGAAGAATCGAAAAATTATGAGGATGCAATTAAGGAACTTAAGCTTATAGAGAAAATAAAAAATGGTTCATCTGTTATTAAAGAAGAAGCAACTAAAAAGAAAGAAGAATTAACTAAATTAGAAAAAGAACAAAATGAAGCAGAAGAGCAAAGAAAGAAAAAGGCAAAAGATACAGCAGGAGAAGATAGGTACAGAGTAGAATCAGACGCAAGAAAAACTTCTTATAGTAGAAATAGTAAAACTAATAAATCTAGTTCTAAAAATAACAGTAAAAAATCAGATGATGATAAATCTGATAATAATAGTAGCTCTTCTCAGAATCAAGAAAAACCAAATAATAATCCAGCACCAACACCACCTTCTCCAGATACTAGTGGTGGAGCAGAGAGTGGTGAAAATTCTCAAAGTTCAAATAATCAATAAATATAAAATGTGCATATATTTTTAATAAATAAAATATGCATTATAAAAAATTAGCTCTTAGCAAATTGTTTTTGCTAAGGGCTAATTTTTTATAAAATAGTTCAATAAAAAGCAACTAAATTTGAAATTAAAAATTTAAAAGTATATACAATAAATATAAGTTATTGTAGCCGATTATCTATATATTTATCAACATAAGTTTTTACAACAGCTGCTATTGGCACTGAAAGGAAAACACCTATAAAACCAAATAGAGATTGACCTATTAAAATTGCAGAAATTACCCATATAGCTCCTATACCAACTTGATTACCCATAACTTTTGGTTCTATAAAGTTTCCATCTAGTTGTTGTAATATAAATATGAATATAACAACCCAGATAGTTTTTTGTGGGCTATATAAGATTGTCATGGCTATTGGAGGTATTGCACCAATAAAAGGACCAAAATACGGTATTATATTACCTAAGAATATTATTGAAGCTAAAAATAAAGCATTTTCTATTCTGATAACAAATTGAAATCCTAAGAATGCAATTATACCAATAATAAGAGAGTCTAATATTCTACCAATCAAATAATCATAGAAAATGTCATGAGTAGTTCTAAAGAATTCTATAATATCATCTGCTTTGTTTCTATCAGTAGAAGAGTATAGTAATTTTTTAAACCCCAATGCAATTTTTTCTTTGTCATATATAATATATATAGACAGTATAAATCCCATTGTCATATTAAATAACATAGAAGATATACTAAGTGCATAGACTAATAAGTTTTTAGGAATTCTACTAATGGAATCATTTGCCTCTTTTAACACATTATCTAAGCTATGTTGTATGTGAGGAACTAAAGTCTTTAAAAAATCTATGTTTGACATATTTTTTTCTATAAAATTGTTTATATAATCAGTGTACATAGGCATTTCACTTATTAACCTGTTTAATGTATTGGCGATTGATGGAATTAACAATCTAATTCCAAAAGCTAAAATAAGACCTATAAATATATAAGCTATAAAAATAGCTAAAAGCCTATGTGCTTTAAATCTTATTTCAAAAAGCATTACTAATGGATTTAAAAGTAAAGCAAGCAAAATAGCTAGAAAAAATGGGCCAAAAAACTTTAAGAATCCTTCAATACTAGATATAAAATCTGATGGAGTATTAATAAATTTAAAAAATAAAATTCCAATAAACACGACTATTAAATAGTATTTTACATTTTCTTTTGAAATAATAATCACTTCCTTAAAATAGTGTTTAGTCAGCTATTACATATTAATAGTATGTGAAAAGAAATTACAATTATTTAGGAAAATTAAATAATTTTTTAGCTTGTTTTTAATCAAGGTCTAGTATAGTATAATAATGTAACAAAATTAACATTGATAAAAATATCAAATAACATATAATTTAAGATAAGAAAGGATTATGTATGAGAATTAATAAGTATATAGCTTCTTGTGGGATTGCATCTAGAAGAAAAGCAGAAGAAATTATTCTTGAAGGAAGAATAAAGGTAAATGGAAATGTAGTAAAAGAGTTATCATTTAATATTGAGGAAGATAAGGATATAGTGGAATTTGATAATAAAAAAGTAAAGCCAAGTGAAAAGCATGTATATATAGTGTTAAATAAGCCAGAAGGATATATAACTACAGTGAAAGACCAGTTTAATAGACCAAGTGTAATAGATATACTTAAAGATGTGAAAGAAAGAGTGTATCCAATAGGTAGACTAGATTATGAAACTAGTGGATTATTGATACTTACTAATGATGGAGACTTAACATATAAACTTACTCACCCAAAACATGAGGTTAACAAAACATATGTAGCAAGTGTGAAGGGAATTATAAGTAATGATGAAATAAGAAAGTTTGAAAGAGGATTAAACATAGAAGATTACACAACAGCACCTGCTAAAATAAGAGTAACTAAAGAAAATAAAGAAAAGAATTATTCTGTATGTGAAATAACTATACATGAGGGAAGAAATAGACAAGTGAGAAAAATGTGTAAGGCTATAAATCATCCAGTTTTAAATTTAAGAAGAATTTCTGTAGGTAAGATAGAATTAAAAGATATAAAAGTCGGAGAATATAGATACTTAACAGAAGATGAAATAAAATATTTAAAGTCAATAAAATAAGATAACAATGAAATAAGGTTAACAGTAGGGAGAGATAGTATTATGGCATATGCAAAATATTTAACTAAAATTACAGATATAAATAAATTTTATTTAGAAAAGGTTATAAGTAAAGGTGATATAGTAATTGATGCTACTATGGGAAATGGATATGATACAATGTATCTGGCTGAAAAGGTTGGAGAAAAAGGGTTTGTATATGCCTTTGATGTACAAGAAGAAGCAATAAAGTCTACAAGTAAAAAAATAGAAAAAGAAGGCTATGTAGACAGAGTAAAACTAATATTAGATGGTCATGAAAATATGAATAAATATATAAAAGAAGAAGTTTCATGTGTTTTATTTAATTTAGGATATCTTCCAAGAGCAAAACATTCAATTATAACCAAACCAGATACAACTTTAAAAGCTATAAAGTTGAGTTTAAAAATGTTAAAAGAAAATGGAGTAATAAGTATCGCTATATATACAGGGCATGATGGAGGTCAAGAGGAAAGAGATTGTATATATAATCTTATCAATAATTTAAGTCAGGATGAATTTAATGTTTTAGAATCTAAATTTTTAAATCAAGTCAATAACCCACCACAATTGATTTTAATTGAAAAGAAAAAATCACAATAAATACTAAAAAAAACTTGACAAGATTCTATTAAGAGTTAATATATATATTGTGACCTCTTAAAAATACTTTAAATAATAAGCATACGATAGTTTGCTTTTAAAATAAAATATATACTTAAATATGCAAAATAAGATAGGAAACTTTTAAATGAGTAAAAATTGAAAAATTTAAAAGAAATATTGGATAAATATTAAAAAATGCAAGGAAAGATGGTATAATAAATTTAATCGAAAATACTATGTGATGTATAAGGTACAGAAAAGTTAGAATTTTATGAGTTTAAGAAGTTATAATAAAAATTAATATGAAGTTGAGATAAAAACAAAATAATAGAATTTTTACAGAAAAAGACAATATTAACAAAAACAAAATAGTTTGTATAACTAAAAGGAGAAAAAAATGGAAGAAACAAATGAAATGAAGGACAGTAAACATTTGATATCAAATATACAATCTCAGTATACGAGATTGAGTAAAGGTCAAAAACTTATAGCACAATATATTTTAAATAATTATGATAAAGTTGCATTTATGACTGCATGTAAATTAGGTGAAACTGTAGGTGTAAGTGAGTCTACTGTTGTAAGATTTGCAAATGCCTTAGGTTATAGTGGATATCCTAAATTACAAGCAGCACTTCAAGAACTCATAAAAAATAAGCTAACTACAGTACAAAGAGTTGAAATGGCACATGATTATTCCGATGATTTTGCAATATTAAACAAAGTTTTAAAGAGTGATATAGATAATATAAGGTCCACATTAGAAGAAATTGATGAAAGAGCATTTAAAGAAGCTTCTAATAAACTTTTAAGAGCCAGAAAGATATATATACTTGGTATGAGAAGTTCTTTTGTAGTAGCTCAATATTTAGGTTTTTACTTAGATATAATACTTGACAATGTTCATATAATTAGAATGGATATGGGAGATGCTTTTGAGCAAATTGTAAGAATAAATGAAGAAGATGTTATAGTTGCAATTAGTTTCCCTCGTTATTCAAAAAAATCTTATCAAATTGTCGATTATGCTAAGGAAAAGGGAGCACATGTAATATCATTAACAGATAGCTTGTTTGCACCAGTAGCATCACTTGCAGATAATACTCTTTTAGTTAAAAGTAATATGGCTTCATTTGTAGATTCTTTAGTTCCAGCACTTAGTATTTCAAATGCTCTTGCTATATCTGTTGGAATGAAAGAGAAAGAAGATATTAAACAACACTTTGATGATTTAGAACAAATTTGGAAAAGATATTCTGTATATGAGTAAATTTTGTATATTAATAAATAGTTTCAAGGGTTAAAATGTTCAAATCTAGCCCTATTTAAACAAAGATATTATAAAAAAACTGACTGACACTTAACTGACAAATTCCTTTTTTTAGGTTTAACTGACATTTAATTGACAGTCAGTTTTTTGTTTATCTGAATAATGTTTTGCTTAAATTGTTAGAGACTTCTTTGGTCATTTCCTCTAAAACAAGAGAATATCTATTCATAGCTATTTTTATATATGTATAACCCAACCTTTCAGAAACCACTTTCATATTTAGAAGAGGAATTTAATACTCTAGGAAAAGATGTTTGGAATACAATACAAAATTTTCCTCTAAGGTATCTAAAACATATTTTGACTTATGCTTAGATTGTGGTGAAATAGTGAGAACTTATATAAAGGGTAAGACTGACAGGAATTGGTGTAAAGATGAGAAATAAAAATACATAGGATTTAGACTATCTTTATAGATGCTCTTTTTTTATACAATAAATTAAGAGGACAATGAAGTTATTAAATTTAAAGAAGTATATAAAAAGATTAAGGAATTAATAGAAATTATCTAAACTAATATTAGTACCTGTTGGCTAATAATTAGCTTTATTCTTTATTATATGATATAATGTAAAATAGAGATAAGGAAGTGGTTAGTATAGGAATATTAAAAAGTGCTGAATTAGTTAGAAAGATAGCACAAAGAATTGCTAGAGAAAAAGGAATAAGAGAGCAAGAAGCATGAAATGATGCTGTTACAGAGTATAAACAAAAACATAGATACTTAGTCTAGAGAATCATCTTTATAGATGGTCTTTTTTTATGTAAGAAGTTTGTGTAATAAATTAAAAATAAATGTAAAAAATATTATACAACTTATAATAAGATAAAGTAATGTTTTTAAGGAGAAAAAGATATGCTTAATCAGTTTAATGAATTTCTTGGTAACTATATAAATATAATTTCTGTAATTGCATCATTTGCATCAATAGCAGCCTTGATTATATCAATTATAGCTTTTATGGAATCTAATAAACAAGCCAAATTGATACTAAAATATAGAAGAAATAATGAGAATAATATAGCTGGTGATTATTATGAAAATGGTAATGGATATATTAGACTTGATTCTAATAAGATAGATGATAAACCTGGTATCTATACTAAGATTCGTAGTAATAACTTAGTTGATTTTGTAATAGAAAACAAAAGTACAATTGTTGCAAAAAGCCCTATATTAAGTTTGAAATTTATTAATATGGAAGTAGAGATTGAAGAAAATAATAACTTTGAACAAATAAATAGTGAGCTTAGATGGCATCCAAAAGATAATACTACAATCCATAAAGGAATAAATTTTAGAATAGAGCAATTTAATTTTAGAAACTGTGTTATGCTTAAAAAAGACGTTTACATAGAGGTAGTATTATCAGCTGATAATATGGAGACAAAGGAATTTAGAATACCAATAAAAGTATATTAAAGAACACTGGTAAGTGTTCTTTTTTTATTTAATGAATTGGAGGCAGTAAATGAATAAAAGAGAAGTTGTGTATTTAAATTTAGAATGTATAAAACCTTATGAAAATAATGCTTTAAAGATTCAATTAAACTCAAGTAAAATCTCTGTATAAATCTTATTATATATTTAAAATATTTTTTAAATAATTATAAATTTATATTAATAAATGACTGTAAGAGTACACTTGTTTTATAGTATAATAAATTAATATATTATTCAGGAAATTAAGGAGAGATACTTATGCAAACCTTAGATGTATACATGAAAAAATTATGTCCACAGTATCTAATAAAACATAGTGAAATCGTTGATGAAGTAACTGTTGATGTACGTACACCAACAGAATATGGTAGTATAACTAAATTAGAACATAATATCTCTGTTATTGATGAAAAAGAATATGACTTTCTGCATAGGAATAAACCTATTGCAGGAATTATTGTTTTATATGGTTTAATAAAAAATCGCAAAAATATAAAAGATAAACTCCTATCTATTAGTGATAACAATAGTAAAAAGATAATAATTGCTTGTTCTAAAGGTAGGATTCGTAGTCCAGTTGTTTGGATGTATTCTAGATATTTAAAAATAGATTCTAAAGTATTATTGGATGGAATAAACTCTATAAAAAATAATTCTTAAAAGCGAAAATTTGAGTATTTTGTAATTGTCGAATAGTTTTTGAAGGGTATTGACCTTTGAAGTTGAATTTTATACTTTGGAAGAAATTAATATGGATGAAGAGTATTTAAAAGAATATTTATTTTATTACGAGAAATTAAAAGGTAAGAAGAGTAAAGAAGAAACTATAATTTAATAATAATAGAAAAAATAAATATATAGGACAATATAACTGTAGTAGATTTAAATGCTAGAAATAATATGTTGATATGGTTTTATACAGAATTGACTTTGTTTATTGAAATAGATAGTTTATCCATACAAGTTTTAAACAAAGCTTCATTTTCCATACTTATAACAATAATAGTTTTGATTCTTATGATGTATTTGTTATGAAAAAATGGAAAAGAGCTTAAGAATTTAAGCAAAGGAATAGAAAAAGAAAATAGCTTTATGATTAAATAACATCTATATATGAAAGGTATGAGTCCTAAAAAGGGCTCTTTTTTTATTCTCAAAACAAACAAAAACGAGATGGTTATATGGCTAAATATGAATATTGGATAACGGAATGGTGAGTATTTGGATGAAGATATGGGCTTTACATGTGAGTATTGGAAATTAGTTAAAAAGTTCAATTTAATATCAGGTACAATATAAAATATACAATAAGAAGAGATTAAAATAATATGAGTAATTCAAGTGCTTTTTTAGTCTGAAATACGACAAAGATTGACAATGTGAAATATGTAGCAGATGATAGATTCTTAGATGAAGAAGGAAAACCAGTTGAATGGAAATTAAGATTTTTATCTTCTGAGGAATACGAAACCTTAAGAAGAAAGTGTCCTAAAAGGGTTAAAAGTTGTAGGCAATAATGGGAAAGCTACAGGGCAATATACAAGTGAAATTGACTACAATAGCTATGTAGCTGAATTATGTGTAGCATCAACAGTATTTCTTGATTTAAAGAATGATGATTTACAAAATAGTTATGGAGGAATGTGAGAATTTCAGCTATTAAAATAATGCTTACAACAGGAGAATATATAAATTACACAGTAAAAGTGAATGAGGTTAATGGATTTGACACTTCATTTAAAGATAACATAGAAAAAGCAAAAAACTAATTCGAGATGGAGAAGAATGTAGAACTTAAAACTAAAGATTAAATTGGCATAGTCACATTACTAATATATGAAAATGTTACAATTTTGGAAATAGATGGATATATATGTTGTATAAGTATAATGTAGATAATATATCACTAAGTAAAAAATAACAAAGAAATCTAAATTATAAGAGGTGTATTTATGGAAAATAAGGATATTAAACTTACAATATGTATATTTGCTTTTGTAATTGGAATAATAGTGTTATTTTGCTGTATAGGTTTAGGGCAATTTAATATAGAGATTTTCAATCAAAATACACAATCTGATGAAGATATAACCATCACTCAAGGTAATGCCAAGGACTTATCTATTTTTACTGACAATAAATATGATATGACGTTGCTATTAGGTCCACTATACCATCTTTATAGCATAGAAGATAAACAAAAAGCTCTTCGTGAAGCAATTCGTGTAACAAAACAAGGAGGAGTGATTTTCGCTGCATATGTCATATCTGATGGATGTCTTCTTGATGAAGGGTTTAAACGCAGTAATATTAATGTTGCTGAATATGTTGAAAAAGGATTAATCGATTCTCTGACATTTGACACCAAATCCGAGTCAAAGGATTTATTTGAACTTGTACGTAAAGAATATATTGATAATTTAATGTCCATATTTCCTGTAACCCGATTGCATTATGTAGCATCAGATGGATGTGCATTATTTATGCGTGAAGCAGTAGATGCAATGGACAATGACACATTTGAATTATATCTGAAATATCATTTTGCTACTTGTGAACGTGAAGATTTATTGGGGGTTACAAGTCATGCGATTGATATATTCAGAAAATAAGTATATGGATTTAAATTTAGAGATATTTTATAAATTGATGGTTGTTATTTATGAACTTATACCAACTAATGTAGTTTTGAAAGTATTATAAAAGTATAATTGTTTTTGTTGAAATACTACATAATTTAGACTACTATTAAAGAAAAGGTATTGGAGGATATAGATATGATTATAAGTACTGGAGATATTAAAGAAGAATATGGGGTTATAGATGCTATATTTGCAATAGACTCTCATAAGGAAGGAATTTTTAGAGGTGCAGACCCAAACTCAGCATTTAAAGGAGTAAAAGAACAATTAAAGAAAAAATGTGAACAATTAGGTGGAAATGCTGTAATTAATTGCCAATTTGAATATCGTATTGCTGTGGCAGATGGATTTGCAAGCAAAAAACAAGTTGTTGAAATATTTGCGTATGGAACAGCTGTAAAAACTTTATAATGAAATATAGATTAATTCAAAGGGTCACTTTAATCGATGGTCTATTTTATATATTATGGTAATATATAAAATAATTACTATGTAGTAAAGCATAAAGACATATTTACAAAATTAATAACAGAAGGAGCATTAAATAAAAATATAAATGATAATGTATAAGTAAAAAATATGCTTAAAGGCACTATAATGTACAGTGGTGATTATAAGTATACATATTAGGATTTATATTATAAAAATGACAAAAGAGAATAATTTAGTAATTGGTCTATCGAGTGATTTACTGGTTTGACAATACCAGCAAGAATAATAGGTAAGATTACATTTTTAACTAGAAAAGGGAACACTATAACAACGGGAAAAAAATTAACATTAAAAAAATATGAAAGTTTTACTTTAGAGCCAGAGTTAGGTAAGCAAATATTTGTACTTCAAGGTTCTTATTCAGTGCATAAATTTAAACCAGAATATAGCAAAAGATATTTAGATTGTTTAGGAGTCGCTTGCATGAAATAGTTATATGGGAGAAATTTTGAAAATTAAATTAGAAGTTTTTATTTAATATATATGATTAGAAGGTATCAGCTAGAGTTAGTTGTTACCTTCTTTTTTAATAAATTCAAAGTTTATAGAACGATATATCTTTTTCTAATTAAATAATACAATACGGCTGTTATAATTGCTACTACTATTATTACTATTATTGTACTCTCTGATTTTTTTATGAATAAACCCATTGTTATATATTCAAAGCTTATTAAATAGCTATAAAATATATCTAGTTTAACAGTTTTTTTTCTATCTATATTCCCATATTTTAATTCTAATTTATTGAAATATCTTTCACTACAAAAATTAGTTTTCCGTTTAATTAAATACCTTATTGTAGTCCCTATTATAATACCTATTCCAATAAGTATAAGATTGATATTATTAAAACTCATAGTAGGTACCTCCTTTAAAATTTAATAAAATAGAGCTGAGTTAAATTTTATTTTTTTTAGTAAATAAATGTGCCAAAAAATAAAATATACAAGCATCTGTTAGCATTCCAGCTATAGTGTGAATTTCTATTTTCTTTTTAAATATAGGAATAAGTATAAAATATGAAATAAGTATGCCTAATATGTAGTATAGGAAAAAAATTAAAAGTTTTCTTTTCATATAATCACCAGCTTGTATAAGATTTGTTTTTCTTAATTAAAGTATAGCAGTAGTATATAGATAAAAAGAGTCTAAAATATTACAAATATATACAGTGAAAATTAATAATGATATAATACATTTCAAAAAAATTAGTTGTAAAGATGACATACAATAAACATAATATACTTGATGGATATTCTGGATATAAAATAACTGATTGTCATATATTGAAAATCAGTTGTTTTTTATATTGCTCAAATTACTATATACTTCTTTGGTACTGCATGTTTTGTAAAAGAATACCTATATTGTTTAAAAACTTTAATATAATTTTATACTCTATAACATATTTGGATAAACTATGTAATGAGATAAAAGGAGGTATAAGCAAATGGAAAATTCTATGTTTTGCTACCAATGTGAACAGACAGTAGGTGGAAAAGGATGTACAAAGATAGGGGTTTGTGGTAAGACACCAGAAATAGCAGCACTTCAAGATTTATTAATTTATCAATTAAAAGGTATAAGTTGTTATGCTAAAGTTCTTATAGATAATGGAGAAGAAATAGATAAAGAAATAGTTTCTTTTGTAGAAAATAGTCTGTTTACGACTCTAACTAATGTTAATTTTGATGGTGATGCTCATGAAGAAATGCTTAGAAAATCACAAGAAATAAAGCAGAGATTAAGAGAAAGAATTAAAGAATCTATTAAAAGTAATGAATATACTGAATATAATTTGAGTGATACAAGAAGTCAAATGTTAGAAGATGCTAAGAGAGCTGGAATAATGTTTGATGAAAGTTTAAATCCTGACATACGTTCACTTAGAATGACAATACTTTATGGGTTAAAAGGTATAAGTGCCTATGGACATCAAGCTAGAGAACTTGGATATTATAATAATCAAGTAGATGAATTTTATTTTAGAGCACTATCAGCAATTACAGATGATGATATTTCTTTAGAAAATTTAATAACATTGACTCTTAAGACTGGAGATATGAGTGTCGCTGTAATGCAAAAACTAGATGAAGCTAATACTACTGTTTATAAAAATCCAGAACCTCATAAGGTAAATGTCAAAATAAAAAAAGGCCCTTTTATAATAGTATCGGGGCATGATTTAAAAGATTTAGAAATGTTACTCAAACAGACAGAAGGAAAAGGAATAAATATATATACTCATGGAGAAATGATTCCTTGTCATGGATATCCAGAATTAAATAAATACTCTCATTTAGTAGGTAATTTTGGTGGAGCGTGGCAAGACCAGCAAAAAGAGTTTGATTCTATACCAGGATGTATATTAATGACAACAAATTGTTTGATGAAACCTAGAGATTCTTATAAAGATAGAATTTTTACGACTAGTGTTGTTGGATGGGATGGAGTAAAGTATATAGGTAAAAATGAAAATGGAGAAAAAGATTTTAGTGAAATAATAAATAAAGCACTAGAATTAGGTGGATTTAAGGAAAGTGAAGAGCCGCACGAAATATTAGTTGGTTTTGGGCATAAAGCTACATTAAGTAATGCACCTGCAATAATAGATTCAGTTAAATCTGGAAAGATAAGACATTTTTTCCTGATTGGAGGATGTGATGGTGCAAGACCTGGTAGAAACTATTATACAGAATTTGCTAAACAAGTACCAGAAGATTGTATAATTCTAACTCTTGCATGTGGGAAATATAGATTTAATAAGTTGAATTTTGGGGAAGTAGCAGGATTACCTAGACTGTTAGATGTTGGTCAATGTAATGATGCTTACTCAGCAGTAAGAATAGCCTTAGCTTTAGCTGATGCATTTGACACAGATGTGAATAGCCTTCCTCTTTCAATAATATTGTCATGGTATGAACAAAAAGCAGTAGCAGATTTGTTGGCATTATTATCATTAGATATAAAAAATATATATTTAGGACCAAGTTTACCAGCATTTATAAGTCCAAATGTACTACAGTATTTAGTTGATACATTTAATTTAATACCTATTAGTACTCCTGAAAAGGACTTGGCAACATGCTTAAATATCCCAGCAAAGTAATAAAAATTTTAGATTATAATCAAAAAAGAGTGTTTTAAACACTCTTTTTTAATCATCTTCATCTTCTACATACTCAAGTATATCTCCTGGCTGACATTCTAAAGCTTTACAAATTTCATTTAAAGTAGTGAATCTAATGGCTTTTGCTTTTCCAGTTTTTAATATTGATAAATTAGCATTTGTAATATCTATTTTTTCAGCCAAATCTTTAAGTGATATTTTTCTTTTTGCCATCATTACATCTAGATTAACTATAATTGCCATAACATCACCTCTATATTGTCAAGTCATTATCTTCTTTTATTTTTATAGCTTTATCAAATGTTTCAGCAATTACAAAACACATTAGTGCGAATATAAAAGAAATAATCATAAGTGGTGAAATACCACCATTGTCGCTTCCAAAAATTATTAGATTGTTTGTATTCAAACTGTAACCATTGATACATTCAATCATGGTATTGACTAACAAGCAATATCCCATTATTTTAAATCTCTTTACATTTTCAAGTATAAAAGGTGAGTATTTAGTGCTATTAATTATAAATATTAAGAATAAAATGACTATAAAGTAGTCAGAAAAATATAGTATTCTTGCAATTAAAGTAATTAATTTATCAGAACTAAAATCATACAAAAACATAGGTATCATACACAAAAATGTTATACCAGCAACTCCCAAAATTGATAATATAAAATATAGAAAGATTGATAAAATGTTACTAAAAAATTTTGTAATCATAAAAAATATTCTCTCCTTAACATAGACTATATTATTGATTATAATATATAATTTATTGTTTTTCAATAATAAATTATTGACATAACATATAAAACTATTATAATATATATTAAAAATAAGAATGTATAAGGTGGTAAGTTTATATGAAAAAGAATTTAAGTTCTAAAATATTAAATAATATTGTATTGGTCGGAATAATTTTGACTTTATTATCACTTATTTTAGTGCCATTAGTATTGACTACATATTTTAAAAGTGGTGTGGGTATTACAGATACGAACATGCCAACTGTGATATCAGTAGCTATATATATATGTGCTATTCCATATATTGTGTCATTGTTTATATTAAAAAAATTATGCAAATTATTAGCAATCAATAAACCATTTTCAAAAGAAATACCTAAAGACTTAAAAAAAATATCTGTATGTGCATTTAGTGAGATTTTTATATTTAATTTTGTAGTGATAATATTATATTATTTTTATGATGTATATTTATATGCAATTACTATAATACCTTCAGTTATAGTGTCATTTGTTTCATTATCTATAGGGTTTTTGACTTTAGTTTTATCAATTTTATTTAAGAAGATTATTGAAATAAAAGAAGAAAATGATAAAACTATATAGTAGACTTAAAATTTGAGTGATAATATTTTATTATTATTTTTTTATAATTAATTTTATTAGATTTATTTAATATCATAACCTTAATGTCACAATAAATATGCATATATTAGTAAGAGATAAAAGATTGAGTTTTGTACATAAATACAGTTTATTGATAACAACAAGTAAAAACTGTACACTGTATAGAAGAGAGAGGGAAAGATAATATTTATCTTTCTTCTCTCTATGTCAATTAATTATTAGTGCTTGTTTAAGATTTTGTATACTTTTAAAGTTTTTAAATAACAATTAATTTATTGTCTATTTAATTACCTTAAATAACATCAAAATTAATTAAAGGCTTATAGACAATGTAATCATGAAAATAATATTGTTATTTTTTATTTAAATGAGGCATTTATCCATTCATCTAATGCGTTTAGTTCTTCTGGCGTGTTAAACCAATGTTTGCTATTTTCAAGAATAGTTAGACTACAACCAAATTTTTGTACGAATTTTTCTACCACACTGATTTCAGTAAGTTCATCATATCTGCCATATAATATTTTTGTTGGTACATTCCATTTAGTAATAGGATGTTTTTTTGCATATAATAGATATTCCCAAGAAAGAGTATGCCCAAATGAAGTTGGAATAACTAGTTCATGTTTAAGTTGCTCTTCTGATACATTTGCCCAAAGCATCATATTTGAAATGAGCTGTTGCATATCAAGAATTGGAGAAACAAAAATACATTCTTTTAATGTATCTCTTTCAAAGCTCAACATACTATACCATGCTCCAATACTATTTGCATATAAAGAAATTTGATTCCAATGACATTTTACATATTCCATAATGGTTGATAACTCTGGGACAACATGCCAGGGGTCAAATGAATTATTTTCTTTTTCACGCTCTCCATGTTCAGGTAAATCTATACTTAAAACCTGATATCCATGATAAACAGCGATATTGGCAAAAGCTTCAGCCTCCTCTTTATAACCTGATTGTCCATGTATGTAAATATACAATTGATTTGAAGGATTTCCCCAAAGAATTGAAGGAATCCCATGAATTTTAAAATATTTTTTTTGCATAAAAGTCTCCTCTCAGTTTGACATAGTAGTTATTTCTATAATTAAGCAAATTATAAAATAATATTGCAATGAAACAAATTAGTATAATACTAATTATATTAGCTTAAAAACTAATGTAATTAGTATTATATTGAATTGAAATCAAATTGTCAATACTTTATAACAGTATAAAATATTTTCTAAGTTTCAATTATTGACGTAACTAATTAGATTAGTTAAACTAATAAGGTAATTAATTTAAAATGAAAGAAGGAGAATTATGCGTGTTAGTAGAGAAATAGTTATACAAACTGCATCAGATATAGCTGATAAAGATGGTCTTAATAAGGTTTCTTTAAAAGTTGTTGCAGCAAAGCTAGGTATACGTACACCATCTTTATACAATCATATAGAAAGTTTAGATGACCTGCTACTTGAAGTGGCACATAATGGAATGCGAAAAATGAATAATCAGATGGAAAAGGTTGCTATTGGTAAGTCTGGAGACACAGCTATAAAATGTATAAGTATAGAATATTTTAATTTTGTAATTTCTCATCCTGGTGTCTATGAAACAATACAATGGGCTACTTGGCATGGAAATAATGAAACATTAGAGGTATTTGGTGAATATAAAACCTTATTAGAAAAACTTATTGTTTCTTGTAATTTAGAAATAAAAAACACAGATGAAGTGTTAAATTTGATAATGAGTGTACTGCATGGTTATTCGACTTTACAACTTGGAAAAGCACTTGTAAGTCAAGAAGAAGCTATAAAAGGTCTAGCTGATTCCATTGATACTGTTCTATTAGGTATTCATAAAAAGTATGATTAGTAGGAAACTATTAGGGCTGTATGTTAATACAATAGATGCTTGATATTATATATCTAGTGGGTAAATTGTAAAAATACAATAATAAAAAATATCTCTTGTTTATATAAAGTTAATAGTTTAATAATTAATTTGATTGATACATTAACAAAAAAGATATAAAAAAATAAATCAAAGCTCCATATTAGTAAGATTTTTAAAGTGTGTTATCAAAAATAAAAAAGGTATAATTACTTTTAAGCATTAATAAAAAGCAAAGCTACTATAAAATATTTAAGAGACTTTGCTTTTTATTTAAGTTATTATATTGTCAATTTCATAGGTGTAAAACGTATACCATCAACAGTTTGCTCAATATCAACATCTTTAAATCCTAATTTGTGGTAAACTTCAACTGCATAAGGTGATGAATTTACAGTGATTTCTGTTAGATTGGTTTTGTTATTAGTACAATATTCTATACCTGTATTCATTAATTTTCTTGCAATACCACGTTTATGATAATTTTTATCTACAAATAGCATACATATATGATTTAAATCTCTAATAGATAAGACTCCTATTAATTTTTTACAATCAAAACAACCCCAAAAGAAGAGTGTTTTTTCTTGGACTTTTTCAATAATAGAGTTATATTCTATAAATTCATGAAATGATTTGATTCCATCATCACAATAATCTGGAGACTCAAATTCTTCAAATACATTCCATATTAAATCTAATGCATTCATAATGTCCTGTTCTTTTAATTCTCTTATTAAATATTCTTTACTTATCACAAGCAACACCTCTATTATTAAAAAATTTTATTATAAGTATATATCTTAAATATATTTAAGTCAATACGATTTATTTTATAAATTTAGAATATTATGATAATATATAATTTATATACAATAGAGATATACTATAAAATTTACTTAAATATATATAATTTAGTAGTTTAAATAAGTCTAAAATGACATTATTTAAAAAATATAAATATGACATAATATTGTCGTATTTAAAATGTTAAAATAAAAATATATAAATGATATTTATAAACTATTATATAATTAGAAAAGGAGAAAAGTATGAAAATTATTGATATAAATATAAATAATATTGACAATGAACATATATGCTGTTCAATTTCTGAAAAAAAAGGAGAAAATTGTGCTCTTTCTAAAAAACTTTGGATGAAAAATCATTTTGATAAAGGTCTTGTTTTTAAACGACTTGATGTAAGAGGTAAAGCTTTTATAGAATATATTCCAGCAGAAAATGCATGGTCTCCTATTATTGCAGATAATTATATGTTTATTAACTGTTTTTGGTTATCTGGAAAATTCAAAGGTCAAGGATATTCTAATTTATTGCTACAGGAATGTATTGATGATGCAAAATCAAAAGGAAAATATGGATTAGTTGTGCTTTCATCCAGTAAAAAAATGCCGTTTTTATCTGATGCTAAATATCTAAAATATAAGGGATTTTGTTTAGCAGATACATCAGAACCCAATTATGAGTTATTATATCTTCCATTTACTGATAATGCTCCTATTCCATGTTTTAAGGATTGTGTGAAGCAAAGAAAATTAAATGGAAATAGCATCGTTTTATATTATAGTAACCAGTGTCCACACACAGAAAAATATGCTTCTATTTTGAAGAAAATTGCAGATTCTAGAAGTATAGATGTAAATCTCATAAAATTTGAAACAGCAAAAGAAGCTCAAAATGCTCCTGCACCATTTACTACATACAGTCTTTTTTTAAATGGTGAATTTATGACTAATGAGATACTTTCTGAGAAAAAGATTGAAAAATTTTTAGATAGTAAGGTTCAAAATATATAACTAAAAAATGATATAAATATTGCAATCTGAAATTGCAGTATTCTATAATTTAATATATTTTAGATGTCTCTTAAATTGATATATGATAATATAAAAGAATAGTATTAGGAGGTGATGAATATGAAAAGACTCTTTAAACAGATTAAAATATATATAAACAATAATAGAAGGATTGTTATTGTATCTGTTTAGGTGTTTTTTTGATAACAATTATAATCTTTCTCTTAAAAAGGAGAAAAAATGATATTAAAAACAAAAAGATTAACTTTAATTCCACTATCACTTCGTCAACTTGAGCTTTGGATTTTCGATAACTCAAAATTAGAAGGAGAATTAAATTGTACTTATTGTGCACAACCAGTAACTGGATTTTTCTATGATATTGTAAAAGGACAAATAAATATTGCTAATAAAGATAAAAAAAATATATTATTTTATACATTTTGGTTTATTATGTTAAATGAAAATCGTAAAGTTATAGGCCTAGTTGATTTTAAAGATGTACCAAATTTTCATGGTGAAATTGAGATTGGTTATGGTTTAGGTGATAATTACAGAAAAAAAGGATATATGACAGAAGCAGTTGAAAAAATATGTGACTGGGGATTAAATCAACCAAATGTATCTTTTGTAATAGCTGAAACTGATATTGAAAATATCGCTTCACAAAATGTTTTATTACGATGTGGATTTAAATTGTATCGAAATTCGAATACAAAATGGTGGAAATTAAGCATATAGAAAAAAATTCCAAAATTTTATAAATTATATTGACAAAGTTAAAAAAATAAACTATCATATAAAACAATAAGAAAATAAATTGAAATTCTATGAAAAAGAGAGTAGCATAAAAATAATTGATAGAGAGCTGGGGATGGTGGAAGCCTAGTAATGAATTTTATTGTGAATAGAGCTTTGGAGAAGATTACCAGAATTAATAGTATGGTAATTGGTGAGTCTCGCCTTAAGAGATTAGAGTGGGTAAGATTATCTTATCAATTAGAGTGGTAACGCGGGTGTATATTCGTCTCTTGGTCTTTGACCAAGAGGCTTTTTTAATTTTAAGAATTCATTTGCAGATACTTTTTGATTTGATTTGTAGAGATTGTTATAATTTTACCAATAAGAGTGGTACCGCGGAAATTCGCCTCTTAGTATTTATAATACTAAGGGGCTTTTATTTTAGTTAGAAGGTTTTAATCTATGTATTATCAAATGATTATTATATGATAAGAAATAAAAATAGAATTCTAATATTGCTTTAATATAAAATGGAGGGAATAAAATGAGTAAAATAAAAGCTGGGATTATTGGCGCAACTGGATATGTTGGAGTAGAATTACTAAGATTATTAATAAACCATGATAAAGTTGAAGTGACAGCAATAGGTTCAAATTCGTATGTAGGAAAAGATATAGTTGAACTATACCCGAGTATAGGCTATAAAAATAGCATGATATGTATAGAAAACGAAAAAGTTATTGATATGTGTGATGTTGTGTTCACTGCTCTCCCACATGGGGTTAGTGAAAAGTTTGCAATAAAAGCAATTGAATCTAAAAAGAAAGTTATAGATTTAGGTGCTGATTTTAGAATAAAAGATGAAGAAATATATAGCAAGTGGTATGGAGTATCATTTATAGATGAGACTTTACATAAAAAAGCTGTTTATGGATTAAGTGAAATATATGAGGATGATATAAAAGATGCAGATATAATTGCAAATCCAGGATGTTATCCTACTAGTATTTCTTTACCATTAATACCATTATTGAGTTCTAAGTTAATAAAATGCAATAATATAATCATTGACTCTAAATCAGGTCTTACAGGGGCTGGTAGAGAATTGTCATTTAGTAGCCACTTTACTGAGGTTAATGAAAATATAACTGCATATAAAATAGGCAAACATAGACATACTCCAGAGATAGAGCAAAATTTAAGTGAAGCATATAAAGAAAAAATAAATGTAGTTTTTACACCGAATCTAATTCCAGTAAATAGAGGGATATTATCAACTATATATTGTGCAAAAGAGGATAATATCTCTATAAATCAGATATATGAAAAATTGACTGATTATTATGAATATAAAGAATTTATAGAAGTTCTTCCATTGGGAAAAGTAGCCTCTTTAAAGAATGTTAAGTTATCAAATAAATGTGCAATATCATTACATGAAAATGGAGATACATTGATAATTTGCTCAGCTATAGACAATATGATTAAGGGAGCAGCAGGGCAAGCTATACAGAATATGAATATAATGTTCGGTATTGATGAAACTACAGGTTTAAAAAATATAGCACCATCATTTTAGGAATAAAAAATACTAAACTCATATAGGTAGGAGGATAAAGATGGAAATTATAAAGGGTGGAGTTACAGTTTCAGAAGGATTCTTTGCTTCTGGAATTCACTGTGGCTTGAGAAAAAATAAAGAAAAAAGAGATTTAGCCTTGGTTTATTCAGATGTTTTATGTGATGCAGCAGCGGTAGTTACTCAAAATAAGGTAAAAGGAAATCCTGTTTATGTAACACAGGAACATATTAAAAATGGAAAAGCACAGGCTATTATAGTAAACAGTGCCAATGCTAACACATTTAATGGAAAAGAAGGACTTATAAATGCTTATAAAATGGCTAAATTCACTAGTGATAAATTAAATATTAAGGAAAATGATGTTTTAGTTGCATCTACAGGTGTTATAGGAAAGCCATTAAATATAGACTTAATAGAAGAAAATATGGATGAATTAGTGAATAATCTAAGCAAGCAAGGTCATATTGGAGCAAGAGAAGCAATTATGACGACTGACATTATAAAAAAAGAAATAGCAGTAGCAATAATGTATGGGGATAAAAAGATAACTATTGGAGGTATGGCAAAAGGTTCAGGTATGATACACCCTAATATGGCTACAACTTTAGGATTTATAACTACTGATGCAAATATTGATGGAGTTTTGCTAAAAGAAGCTTTGAAGGTGGCTGTTGATAAAAGTTTCAATAGAGTTAGTGTAGATGGAGACACAAGTACTAATGATATGGTAATGATTCTAGCAAATGGAAAAGCAAAGAATGAGAAGATGAGTAAAAAGGATGAACATTATCAAGTATTCTTGAGTGCACTTACATATGTTTGTATAGAACTTGCTAAATTAGTTGCCAAAGATGGAGAAGGATGCACAAAATTAATTGAATGTTATATAAATGGAGCATTAAGTGAAGAACATGCAGTAAAATTAGCAAAAACAGTTATATCTTCTTCACTAGTAAAGACAGCTGTATTTGGAGCTGATGCAAACTGGGGAAGAATACTGTGTGCTTTAGGATATGCAGGTGAAGATATAGATATGGAAAAAGTGGATATTATTTTTGAGAGTATGAAGGGATATATTGAAGTATGTAAAAATGGAAATGGATTAGATTTTAATGAAGAAAAAGCAAAAAAAATTCTTGAAGATGATGAAATAAGTATATTAGTAAATTTAAATATGGGAAATGCTCGAGGAAATGCATGGGGATGTGACTTAAGCTATGATTATGTAAGAATAAATGGAAGCTATAGAAATTAGGAGGAAATATTTTAATGATTAATATAGAAAAAGCAAATACACTTATAGAAGCTTTACCTTATATAGAAAAACATCAAGGTAAGACTATTGTGGTTAAGTATGGTGGAAGTGCAATGAAAAAAGATGGTCTAAAAGAATCTGTTATGGAAGACCTTGTACTAATGAGTTATGTTGGAATCAATATAGTTCTAGTACATGGTGGAGGGGCAGAAATTAATAAGTTGCTCGCAAAAGTAGATATAGAAAGTAAATTTGTAAATGGACTTAGATATACAGATGAAGAGACTATGGAAATTGTAAAAATGGTGCTTGCTGGTAAAGTAAATAAAGACTTAGTGAATAAAATACATACGAAAGGTGGAAAAGCAGTGGGTCTTTGTGGAATAGATAATAATATGCTTTTATGCGACCCATATAAAAATTATGAACTAGGATTTGTAGGTGAAATCAAAAAAGTAAATGTGGAGCTTATAGAATCTTGTTTAAAGTCAGGTTATATTTCAGTAATTGCCACTATAGGTGTTGGAGAGGATGGCGAAACTTATAATATAAATGGAGATACAGCAGCTTCTGCTATAGCCAAGGAATTAAATGCAGATAAATTGATACTTCTTACAGATGTACCTGGCTTATTAAGAGATCCAGATGAAGAAAAATCATTAATAACAGAAGTTATATTAGAGAATGTTGATAAATTATTTGCAGAAGGAATAATTACTGGAGGTATGATACCTAAAATACGTGGTTGTGTAGATGCCTTAAATAATGGAGTAAATAGAGTGCATATTTTGGATGGAAGAGTTCCTCATTCTATAATAACAGAGTTATTTACTGATAGTGGTATAGGAACATTAATAAGAAAAGAAAATGAATAGAAACGAAAATAATATATAAGAAAATTATTAATTTAAGAAGGGATGATAAGAATGAATAAGAACAGTACAATCTCAAAATGGAATGAATATTTTATAGATACATATAATCAACCTAATTTTGTTATAGATTATGGTAAAGGAAGTTGCTTTTTTGATATTGATGGTAATAAGTATATAGATTTTACAAGTGGATATGGAGTATCTTCTCTTGGATATAGTAATAACAGTCTAAAAAATGCTTTAAAAGAACAAGTGGATAAACTACTTCATACTTCAAATCTATATTTTAATGAACCAGTATTATATGCTGGAGAGAAAATAATTAATATAAGTGGAATGGATAAAGTATATTTTTGTAATTCTGGAACAGAGGCAAATGAGACAGCATTTAAAATAGCAAGAAAGTATAGTAGTGATAAATATGGTGAAGGTAGAGGAACTATTATAAGTTTAAAAGACTCTTTTCATGGTAGAACAATGATGTCTTTAATGGCAACTGGTATGGATAAATATCATAAGTACTTTTATCCACTTCCTGAAGGTTTTAAGTATATAGAAAGAAATAATATTGAAGATTTAAAAAGTAACATAGATTCAAGTGTTTGTGCAATAATACTCGAAGCAATCCAAGGTGAAGGTGGAGTTAATGTACTTGAAAAAGATTATGTTTTAGAACTAGCAAAAATATGCAAAGAAAAAGATATAGTGTTGATTTTTGATGAAGTCCAATGTGGTATAGCAAGAAGTGGTAAGCTTTTTGGATATGAATACTTTGATGTAAAACCAGACATAGTTACAGTAGCAAAAGGATTAGGAGCAGGCATACCAATAGGTGGAGTACTAGTAAATGAAAAGCTTTCAAAAGTACTAGGAAAAGGAGACCAAGGTACAACCTTTGGAGGTAATTTATTGGCTATGGTGGCAGCTACAGTTGTATTAGAGGAGATATCTAAAGAAGGTTTTTATAATGATATAACAGAAAAAGGTGCTTATATAAGAAAATCTATTGAGGATTTTAATAGTGAAGTAGTACTAAACACAAAAGGTCTTGGTTTGATGATAGGAATTGAAACTAGTGTTGAATCTAGCATTATAGAAGAGAAAGCTAGAAAAAAAGGGTTGCTTATTTTGACTGCTGGTAAAAATGTATTAAGATTTTTACCACCATTAACAGTCAGTTACAAAGAAATAGATGAGGCTCTTAAAATTTTAAAAGACATACTACTAGAAATTAACTAAATATTCAAAAAAAATAATTAAAATAAAGAATTAAGATATATAAAATAAATAACTCGCAAATTTAACTGAATTTAAAAAGTTTACAAAAAGGGGAGAATGAATATGAATAATATAAGCTTAAAGGGAAAGAGTTTTTTAACATTAAAGGATTTTACAAAAGAGGAAATCAGATACTTATTAACTTTATCTAGTTATTTAAAAACTAAGAAAAAGGTTGGCATAAAAGGAGATTTACTACAAGGGAAAAATATAGCTTTATTATTTGAGAAAACATCAACAAGAACTAGATGTTCATTTGAAGTAGCTGCCCATGATGAAGGAGCACATGTAACTTATCTAGGCCCTAATGATTGCCATATGGGAAAAAAAGAGTCTGTATCTGATACAGCAAAAGTCTTAGGCAGATTTTATGATGGAATAGAGTTTAGAGGCTTTAAACAGGAAACAGTTGAAAGCTTGGCTAAATATTCTGGTGTACCTGTTTGGAATGGACTTACAGATGAATACCATCCAACGCAAATACTTGCAGATTTTTTAACAGTGATTGAAAATGTAGATAAGGATTTGAATAAAGTCAAATTCGTGTATGTTGGTGATGCTAGAAATAATATGGGAAATTCATTAATGATAGGATGTGCTAAAATGGGAATCCATTTTGTAGCACTTGCACCTAAAGAACTTTGGCCAAATGAAGAGTTAGTGAAGGATATGAAGGAGATAGCTAAGAAATCTAAGGGAGATATAATATTGACTGAGAATATTAATGATGTAAAAGGTGCAGATGTTATATATACAGATGTATGGGTTTCTATGGGAGAAGAAGAACAATATGAAACAAGAATAAATCAACTTAAGGATTATCAAGTAAATATGGAAATGATAAAGAAAACTGAAAATGAAAATGTTATATTTTTACACTGCCTTCCAGCATTCCATGACTTAGAAACTAAAGTTGCTCAAGAAATTTATGAAAAATTTGGATTATCAGAGCTAGAGGTTACAGATGAGGTATTTAATTCAAAATATTCAAAGGTATTTGAAGAAGCTGAAAATAGAATGCATACTATAAAAGCGGTTATGGTTTCTACTATGACTGATGTAGACATGAATAACAGTTTAGTATAGATATCCTTTATCCTAAGCCTTATTTTAAGGAAAATGCATAAATATTCTAAATATATTATTCAAAAACTCTTATTATATGTTAAAATAACTTATGTATCAACAAATTAAGAGGGAGGATTTGAGATATGAAAAAAATCATATTAGTTTTAACAACTTTTTTATTAGCAATATCTTTAACAGCATGTTCAAGTGCAAAACCAGAAGATACAATCGATAGTTTTTTTAACAGTGCAAAGAAGTTTGACTTTGAAGGCATGAATAAGGTAATGGAGAATAATGACGAAAAATATAAAGATGTATTAAAAGAACTAGATACAAAAGACCCAAATGCACAGTATGCTTTAGATTATCTAAAACAGAATGCATCTAAAATCACATATACAATAAAAGATAGTGAGATTAAAGATAATAAGGCGACAGTAAAAGTAGAGTGTAAGTTTGTAGATTCAACACCATTACTTAAAGAGATAGTAGCTGAAGCATTTACAAAGATGCTTGGTATGAGTTTTTCAGGACAAGACTTAACTGATGAAAAAACAACTGAAATGCTAGTATCAATTATGAAAGAAAAACAAAAAAGTGTTAAAGAGACTTATGTAACAAAAACTGTAGAGTTTGAGTGTTCTAAAAAAGATAACAAATGGATAATAAGTTCAGTTAATGATGCAGTAGCTGATGTATTATTATCTAATCTTGTTACAGCAGGACAAGAGTTATCTAATTCTATGGGTACTATTCAATAGTATAATCTTAAGTGTAATAAATAGAAAAATATTTAAAAAGGATACCAATCTTGGTATCCTTTTCTATTAAAATACTATAATATATAGCTAAATTTTATATCATCAAAGAACTAAAATATAAAACTATAGGTTTATATTTTTTTAACTAAACAAACAACTTGTATCTTTTCTAAAATATAGTATCTAAAAATTTATTTAGCTAGTTTTAGATATTTGTTGATAACTGCTTCAGCTAAACATTTTGATGAATCGATAATATTAATTGAAGAATCAGATTTTTCTAAAACTACATTTAAATCAGTACAAGCAATTATTATATTTTTAATAGATTCTTTTTTCACATCTTCAATAAGTTCATTCCAAATATCAATATTATATGGGTTTCCTTTATCTGTTTTTATATTTTGAATAAGAGTATTTAATTTTTTCTGCCATTCATCTTTAAATATAAACTCATGCCCATTATGTAGTATGCCATCTTGATAAATTGTAGATTCAAACGTTGATTTAGGTTGAAAAAAGGGTTACTTTTTGTGAGACAGTAGGAAGTTTCTTAATGGTTTCTTCTACAATGTTTAACAGTGGTATATTAATTGATTCTTTTAATTCTTTAAAGTATATATGTGCTGAATTACATGGCATAGCAATAAAATTTACTCCAATTGATTCAAGTTTTTGCAAACCATCAATAATAGTTTGTTTCATAAGTTCATGGTTTATTGAACGGTCAATGTAAAATGGAGTAGGTAAGGAATATATCATCATCTTTGGGAACTCATCATCATATTTTGCTCCATATTGTGATTGACATTCATCAATAACTAAATCCACAAATGGTGCAGTTGACCTTGGGCCCATTCCAGCTAAAATTCCAATTAATTTTTCATCCATAAAAATTATCTCCTTAATGTACAAATTTATCTTAGGTATAAAATATCAAAACTGGTTATATAATAGTATAAAAGTCTGCTTTTATAATAGATAATATAATACAATTATATAGCATAAGGTAAGTAATGATAATATGCTTTAATTGTGTATTTTTTCTGGTATAAAATTATTTTAAATCGAGATTATCTAATATTTTTAAAAATATTTTTACAGCAATATCTAAATCATCTACAGAAACACTTTCGTCAGGATTATGACTTATTCCTCCAGCGCATCTTATAAATACCATACCAATATCAGCTATATTGTCCATTTCTTGAGCATCATGACCAGCTCCACTGTAAATATAAAAAGGATTAAGATTTAAGTCTATAAAACTTTTTTCTATAGTTTTAGTTATTTTATCAGAACATGGTACAGGAACATTTTCAAAAGAAAGTTCACTTGTATAATTAAGCTTTCTATCCTCACATATATGAGATATTTCGTTGAATATCTTTTCTACTGAACTATCAAGAACTTCTTGAGAACAAGAACGTACATCAAGGGTAAATTCAACCCTTTCAGGTACTACATTTGATGAAGATGGATAGAAATTCATCTTTCCAACAGTAGCAACTAAATTAGTAGTCATTCTAGCTATATTTTCAATGGCTAACACACATTCGCAAGCACAACATCCAGCATCAAATCTCATATCCATTGGTAGCGTACCAGCATGTCCAGATTTACCGTTTACTGATATCTTAAAACTTTTAAATCCTGTAATACTTGATACAATTCCAGCAGGAAGAGATTCATTTTCTAAGACAGGTCCTTGTTCAATATGAAATTCTAAATACGCATCTATATCTTTTCTAGGATGTAAATTTATTAAGTTTTTAGTATTAAATCCAAACTTTGTTACAGCTTCTTCAAGTGTAATTCCATTTTCATCAACAGATTTAAGAAGATTCTCTTTAAAAGTGCCAGCAAAAACTTTACTTCCCATTAAAGATGTTTCAAATCTAGTTCCTTCCTCTTCGGCGAAGGCAACTAGCTTAATGTTGAAAGGATAAGATTTATTCTTGTTTTTTGACTCTTCAAATCCAATTAAAGGGACTATTATTCCTAGCATACCATCAAATATACCTCCACATTTTACACTATCTTGATGAGATGCAACTACTAATGTAGGGGCATTTGGAATATTAGATTTATATGTACCTATGACATTTCCAATATCATCAATTTCAATATCAAGATTCAAATCTTTCATCCATGAACTTATTAAATCAATAGATTTTTTATGTTCATCAGTTAATATAAGTCTTGTAAGACCATTTGTTGTTGAACTTATTTTTCCTAATGTTTGCAGATAATTCATACATTTTTGACCTAGCATGTGTACCTCCTAAATATGTATTTTTTTATTTTCAAGATTAGTAAGGTTATATTCTAATAATCCTTGAAAAATAACATCCTCATCTTGCTTTTCTACTTTTTCTGTAATTTCTAATTCCGTGTTTGAACTGTCTCCTTATACAATCTTTTATTTATTTTCATTTTTTATCTAGAACAATTGAAATACTCTAGTTTAACATTATTCTAATAGTCATTTATGCTGATGTCAAATTAAGAAAATTTATTTTTAACTTTATATTATCAAGATTAAAATTTTTAAAAACAAAATAGAGCTTTAATTCTATTAATAATGATTAATAAATTTAGTGATTTTGGGAATTAAGTATTAAAATAATTTAATTTACTGTGTATAAGAATTATTTTTAAACAGAGTCTTGTTTTTAGATTCAAGAATGTAATTAATAATTAAATTTATATGAACATCATGTTGAATGAATATACTGATAAAAGAGTAAAGTATTATTAAAGATAAATATTCAAAATATAATACCGAGTAGATATAAGACATAAAAATAAAATACTATCAAAACAAAATTGATAGTATTTTTAATAAAATCTTACTTAAACAGTTTAAATAAAAACCCATATAAAATATTTTATATTTCTTTTTTGCTATAAATTTTTGATGATATAAAATATGAAATTACAAATAGCAATATAGCAATAAATGGAAGAGAATATAATAGTGTATTAAATATAATTTCTAGTGAAAGAGGAGAACTAATAGTTTCTAGAATATTTTTAGAAACTAATAAAAGTAATGTTGGAACTAAAAAACATAAAATCATTAATACACGAGCTTTTTCTGTACCAAATTTATAAACAAGTGGTAAGATAAGACTACCAAAACATATTGAAATAGATAAGACTAATGCATTAATAAGTAGAGTTTCACTTAATATAAAATTATGTTTAAAATAACCAATAATGATACTAAGTATAAGTGAAACCAATACACCTACAAAGCTAAATATTAACATAGTCAAATATTTACTTAGTACAATATCATTACGCTTAATAGGCATTGTAAGTACATAACTATCCCATTTATTTAAATCATCATATGAGAATGTTGAAACAATCATTGTTGTACATAGGACTACAATAATACCCACAAGATTATTAGCATCTCCTCCTCCAAAAGAAGATATAAGCCCAAACATAATTACAAATAAAAGTAGAAATTTTATATTGCCTTTTAAATTAATTAAATCTTTTAAAATTAAGCCTTTCATTATTTATCACCTCTCACATAAAATAACATAATTTCTTCTATAGACGTATTATCAACTACAAAGTTTGGATGTTTTGCTATAAATCTATATTTATCATTAAGAAGTACTTCATATCCAAATTGGCTTTTACGATAATATGAGTAATCTTCTTTTGAAATATTATCAAAATCAGTAGGTTTGCATTTTAAAATTCCCATATTATTAATTAATTCATCCTTATTTTCACTAAAGACTATTTTACCTTTATGTATAAATGTAATATAGTCTGCTATTTTATCTAAATCACTTGTAATATGTGAAGATAAAATAATAGAGTGTTCTTCATCTTGTATAAAATCTAAAAATATATCCAATATTTCTTCACGAACAATAGGGTCAAGTGAACTAGTTGCTTCATCTAGAATTAATAATTTTGGATTATGTGATAAAGCTACAGCAATACTAAGTTTCATTTTGTTACCCTTTGAAAACTCCTTAATTAGCTTATTCTCTGGAACTCTCAACTTTTTTAAATAGTCTTTGAATAATGCATGATTCCAATTTTTATAGATTTTACTCATAATTTTTGATACATTATCTAGATTTAAATTTTCATGAAAATTACTTCCTTCAAATACGACACCAATTTGTTCCTTAATTTCTTTTTCATTTTTTTTGTTATCAAGACCAAATATTTCTATATTTCCACTATCATAAGAAATTAAATTTAAAATTGCTTTTAATGTAGTAGTTTTTCCTGCACCATTTTCACCTACAAATCCCATTATGCTTCCTTTTGGTACTGAAAAAGATACATTTTGTAGACTAAAATCTTTATAAGTTTTATTTAAGTTTTTTATAGTTATTGCATCCATAATTATCATTCTCCCTTATATAATAAAAGTAAAATATCTTTTAGTTCGTCATATGTAATACCACTACTTTTAGCTGTATCAACTGCTTTTTGTAGATACTCTTCAATTAAACGAAATTGCTCTTCTTTCACAAAATCCATGTTTTTACTAGATACAAAGCTACCTTTACCAGTAACTGTCTCAATAAATCCATCACGTTCTAAATCACTATATGCTCGTTTTGTAGTAATCACGCTTATTCTAAGTTCCTTTGCCAATAGTCTCATACTTGGAAGAGCTGACCCTTCTGGTAATTCTCCACTTATAATCATACTTTTAATTTGTGTAGTAATTTGTTCATATATTGGCTTTCCACTTGAATTACTAATAACTATATTCAACAAAACACCTCCTTAAAGTGTATATATAGTATATATACATTATATAAATATATATATATAATATGTCAACTGTTTTTAGAAAAAAAGGAATTTGAAATATATATATTTGAAAAAAGTATTTTATAAGATACTAGTTTTTTTGATGTATTAAAATTTTAAAAAAAATTTATAAATATTGTTCTAAAATGTTACCAATAAATTGGAAATGCTAATTTAAAAACGTAATAAAGTTTAGCTTATAGGTAAACAAAAGTTTAGTCTAGAGCTAAACTTCTTGCATTCTTACTTTTGACATACATATTTTTTTGTAATATATTTATATTATCAATTAGAGGTAAGGAGAGTGATAAGAGATATTTAATTTAGATAAGACATTAAAAAAAGACCTAAATCAGGAATATACAGAGAGTAAAGATTTAGTTATGAATAAAAGTAAATATATGAATATTTGCTTTAAAAATTATATTAAAGTAGTAGAAGGAATGTATACTAAAAGAGATTTAATTCCATTAAAATTAATAAACTCTATGGATAAAAATAATAAGATTAGAAAAACACTACATGAATTATCTTGTGAACTTGAATATCCAAAAACTTCTTTATCTTCATTGTTTACAGAATTGAAAAAAATGGATTTTTTACAGAGAGTGAAAAATGGGGAGTATATGATAAATCCACATATAGCTTATAAAGGTAGTAGAGCTGATAAAGAAAGTTTATTAGCAGAATATAATGAGATAAAAAGACCTAGTAAGGTTAGTAAATAAGGAAGAAGGTTTTTATATGAGTTTAAAACTTGATAGAAATGTTCTACAGTGGTTTGATTATGTATTTGAGAATGAAAAAACTAGTTTAAGACACTACAATTTTGATTGTACACTAAAAGAGATTAGTCGTGCTAGTTTAAATAGAGTAGCTTTTATATTAGAAAAAAATAATTCTAGGTACTGGAAGCTTTATTTTGAAATACCAGCCGAAGTCACTTTAAAACTTAAACAAAACATTCATCCTTTATTTAGGGAGTATATATATGAACAAATATCACTGTATAACGATAATCAAATTTACAATTTTGTAAATTCAAATATATTAAAAGTGTTTAACAATATTGCTATTTATCAATATAATATTTTAGAAAATCTATATACTATTGATTTTAGAAAGAGTTTTATAGATAAATGTCAATATTTATTAATTGGTGAAAAAAGACTTATAGATGAAGATTTATACTTAAGGGCAAAATCAAAAGAAGTATTTGATTTTTTTAATTCAGATGAAACTTTTAATCTAACGTTAAGTTTTGACATGCAAAAAAATGAGAATTTACTCGATAGTCTTTTGGAGCTTAGGAAATCAATAATCATAAATGAGAGAATTTAATTTATTTGGATATAATATTAAAATGGAGGGATTTATATGGACGTAGAAAAAATGACTTTAAGAGTTCAAAAAAGTTTAAATGAGGCTTATAATGAAGCAGTAAAAAATCACAACCAACAAGTAGATGTAATTCATCTTTTCTCAGCACTTATTAACCAAGAAGATGGATTAATACCAAATATAATCGAAAAAATGAATATATCAATTGATTCTTTGAGAAATACTGTAAATTCTGAACTGGATAAGCTTCCAAAAGTATATGGAGAAGGCGCTGACTCACAAGGAGTATCAACTACTAGAAAAATAAATGAAGTACTTATAAAGGCAGAGAGTATTTCTAAAGAATTTAAAGATTCATATATAAGTGTAGAGCATGTCATGCTTGCAATGATGGAAACAGAATCAAAATCAATTGTTGGTAAAATATTAAAACAATATAATATAAATAAAAATGACTTTTTAAATGTTTTATCACAAGTTAGAGGGAGCCAAAGAGTAGAAACACAAGACCCAGAAGGGACATATGATGCACTTGCTAGATATGGAACAAACTTAGTAGATTTAGCTAAGAAAAATAAATTAGACCCTGTAATTGGAAGAGATGAAGAAATAAGAAGAATTATAAGAATTTTATCAAGAAGAACTAAAAATAATCCTGTATTAATTGGTGAGCCAGGTGTAGGTAAGACTGCAATTGTTGAAGGATTAGCAGAGAGAATTGTAAGAGGCGATGTACCAGAAGGATTAAAAGACAAAATTGTATTTTCCCTTGATATGGGAGCATTAATTGCTGGTGCAAAGTATAGAGGTGAATTTGAAGAAAGATTAAAGGCAGTTTTAAAAGAAGTTCAAAGTTCTGATGGAAAGATTATATTATTTATAGATGAAATTCATACTATAGTTGGAGCTGGTAAAACAGAAGGTTCAATGGATGCAGGTAATCTTATTAAGCCTATGCTTGCAAGAGGTGAATTAAATTGTATTGGTGCAACTACTTTTGATGAATATAGAAAATATATAGAAAAAGATAAGGCACTTGAAAGACGTTTTCAGCCTGTAATTGCAGAAGAACCTACTGTTGAAGATACAATATCTATACTTAGAGGTTTAAAAGAAAGATTTGAGATACACCATGGAGTAAGAATACATGATAATGCTATTGTAGCAGCAGCAAAACTTTCTCATAGATATATACAAGATAGATTTTTACCAGACAAAGCAATTGATTTAATTGATGAAGCAGGAGCTATGATTCGTAGTGAAATAGATTCGTTACCAACAGAATTGGATGTTGTAAGAAGAAAGTTATTTATGCTAGAAACTGAAAGAGAAGCATTACTTAAAGAAAATGATGATAAGAGTAAATCAAGATTGGATGATATTCAAAAGGAAATAGCGGAATTAAAATCTAAAAATGATGAAATGACTGCTAAATACGAAAAAGAAAAGAGTCAAATATTAGATATTAAAAACTTAAAATCTCAATTGGATGAAGCTAAAGGTAAAGCTGAAAAATATGAGAGAGAATATGATTTCAATAAAGCAGCAGAGGTTAAGTATGGTGAAATACCTAAATTAGAAGAACAAATAAAGAACTATGAAGAAAGTATGAAAGATGGTTCTGAAAATTCACTTTTAAAGGAAGAAGTTACTGAAGAAGAAATATCTAGTATTGTATCAAAATGGACAGGTATACCAGTAACTAAACTAGTTGAAGGTGAAAGAGAAAAATTACTTAAATTAGAAGAAGAGCTTCACAAAAGGGTTATAGGGCAAGATGAAGCAGTTACAGCGGTTTCAAATGCAGTAATACGTGCAAGAGCTGGTCTAAAAGATGAAAGAAAGCCAATTGGTTCATTTATTTTCTTAGGACCTACAGGTGTTGGTAAAACTGAGCTTGCAAAAACTCTTGCTAGAAATTTATTTGATAGTGAAGATAATATAATTAGAATTGATATGTCTGAATACATGGAAAAACATGCTGTATCGAGATTAGTTGGACCTCCTCCAGGATATGTAGGATATGAGGAAGGAGGACAACTTACAGAAGCAGTTAGACGTGATCCTTATTCTGTAATACTATTTGATGAGATAGAAAAAGCACATGAGGATGTATTTAATATGTTTTTACAAATATTGGATGATGGTAGACTTACTGATAATAAGGGTAAAACTGTGGACTTCAAAAATACTCTTATAATAATGACTTCTAATATAGGAAGCAATTATCTATTAGAAGCAGGAGGAAATATAACAGAGACTACTAACAGCTTAGTAATGAATGAAATGAAACACAGATTTAAACCTGAGTTTTTAAACAGAGTAGATGACATTATAATGTTCAAGCCTCTAGACCAAGAAAATATCAAGAAAATTATAGATATATTTATGACAGATTTAAAAAATAGATTAAAAGAAAAAGATATTACTATTGAGGTTACAGATTTAGCTAAAGATGTTATGGTGAGAGAGGGTTATGACCCTGTATATGGAGCAAGACCACTTAAGAGATATATAGGAAATACATTAGAAACTGTAATTGCAAAGAAACTTATTGCTGGAGAAGTATATGATGGATGTACTATAGTTATAGATGGAAAAGATGAAAATATTGAAGTTTTAGTTAAATAATTAAAAAAGAAGCAGGGTATAATTATGTTAAAGATTTTACCCTGTTTCTTTTTGATTTATAAACTATAATAAAATATATGTTTTGTCAAACTAATAAAAATACTTTTAAATCAATATATTAAAACTAATCTGATTCAAAGTCAGTATTTTAATAAGTTCTCCATGATATATTCATAGTTCTAAGATACTTATAACTTTAAAATAATTGTAAAAAACTATTATTCATTTTTATTATACTTAAATAAATAAAAGCCAATTAATACTGCCCCTATTAGGCAAAGAAGTGTAATAATAATATAAACATTTCTCATTCCAAATACAAATATTTTATCATTATCAATTATATAGTCGTTAACCCTATACCCAGCCTTAATACTCATAAAATTATATAAAAGTGTTGTAGAAATGGTAATACCTATAACTTGACCTAAATTTCTTACAAGAGAATTTATACTTCCGACAACTCCCAACTTACTTTTGGGACAATTTGACATTATCAAAGCATTATTGGCAGGTTGAAACACAGATTGTCCTATTGATATTATTGATACAGAAATCACGAATAAAATAAGGATAGAACTCTCTTTTAATCTTGACATTAAGAAAAATCCAAAGCTCATAACAATAAGACCAATTAAAATAATTTTTTCTGACTTAATTTTATCTGATATATTCCCAAATATCGGTGAAAAAATGGCTAAAATCAAAGGGGATAATATCATAAATAAACCTGCTTGAATTGGGGAAAGTTTCATAGTATTTTGTAAATAAAATGGAATTAAAATACTAGATGATGCAATACAAATGAATGATGTAAGAGCACAAACTAAATTCAATGAAAATTTTAAGTTTCTAAAAATTTCAAGGTCAAGAAGTGGTTGAGGATGATTTTTTTCTAATATCAAAAATAATATAATAAAAATAATTGATAGTAATAGTGTAATTAATATATATGGATTTAGTAATCCCGTTTGTTGAGCAATAATTAGAGCGCTAAAAAATAATGTTGTTCCTGAGAATTGAAGTATAGCACCAGCCTTATCCATTTTTTCTGAAGTTATTTTACTGTCTGGGAGAAATTTTGTATTTAAAAATATTACAATAATACCTATTGGAATGTTTATAAAGAATATAAAGTTCCAATTAAACATTGATAAAATAAATCCTCCTATAGATGGTCCGACCATATTGCCAATAGCAACAGCAGTAACTAAAATTCCTAGAGCTTTACCTCTACTTTCTTTTGGAAATAACTCTGTAATGATTCCATGATTGTTTGCCATGTAAGCAGAAGCACCTATTCCTTGAATAAAACGGCAAATTATAAGTAAAGTTAAAGAATTACTTAATCCACACAATAATGAAGCTGTTGTAAAAAGAATAGTGCCTGCTTGAAATATTCTAGGTTTACCAATGATATCTCCAAGTCTTCCGAAAAATAATAGTGTTGAACAAATAATAATTGAATAACTTGCTACTATCCATTCAATGGATGATAGAGAGACATTTAATTCACTTGCAAGAACAGGAAGTGCTACATTTATAATACTAGAATCTAATGTTGCCATAAAAGTCATTGCAATAACTACAAATAAAACTGTTATACTTTTTTTATTTTCACTTTCTTTAAAAAATTTTGTCATTTTTATTACCTCCTTATTATAATGACTAGTATTATTTTAATGTTTACAATAATAATTACATTTTATATAATATCGATATGAAATAATGAATACAACAACGATATTGCTTATAATTAGCACTATTTTGATAAGAGGTAAATAATGAATGATAAAAACAAATATTTTGACAGAAAAAGTCAAGAAAGTTTCATAGATATTTTTTTAAAAGAGGATATTAAAAAGGGAGAAAATTTTAAAAGACATTGGCATGAGCATCTACAAATATATTATTTTGTTGATGGTATAGCATACTTAGAATGTGGCTTGAGTAATTTTAAAGTAGTATCTGGAAATATTGCAATAGCAAATAGTAATGAATTACATTATTTAGAAAGTCTATCAGATAATCTGAAATTTTATACTATTCGTATTGAACCTAGTTTTCTTTTTAGTAATCAAGTTGATTTGTTACAAACTAAGTACTTAGCACCAATAACTCTAAATCGTATTGTATTTAAGAATTTAATTCAAAACGATTCTTTTATTTTAAAATATATTAAAGATATACTTGACGAATATGATAATAAAGAAATTGGATATGAGTTATCTATAAAAGCTAATATTTATCAATTTATAGTATTTTTGTTAAGAAATCATGTTGACAAAATCTTTTCTGAAGAAGAATTTATAGAAAGAAAATATTCTTTAGAAAAATTTGAAGGTGTATTTGATTTGATAGAAGAAAAATACATGGATAAAATCACATTAAAAGAACTTGCTGGCAATATGAATTTGAGCACACATCATTTTTGTAGAACATTCAAACAAATAACTGGTAAGACTACAACTGATTATATAAATGGAGTAAGACTTGATAAGGCTATATATTATTTAAAACAAACAGATTTAAATATGACGGAAATTGCTATGAGATGTGGTTTTGATAGTATAAATTATTTTAGTCGTTTATTTAAAAAGAATTATGATATATCTCCAACTAAATATAGACATGAACATAGAGATGCTTGCAGTATTCTCTTAAAAAATAATAACGAATAACTTATAAATATACTTTATAGAAAGTGTAGTATTTCAAGTTTTTGAGTTTTTATAAAGATTGATAAAATATATGATATAAAAGAGTAAAATTATTAATAAAATTAAAGTTGTAAATGAATATGAAAGGATATTGTACCTAATGAAAAATATTTTTTATTATGAAACTAAAATTGGTAAAATAGGAATAGCAGAAAAAAATAGTTGTATTACAAATCTGTTTTTTGACACATCTAGCTTAGATTCTAAAGAATATTTAGTCAAAGAAACCAAAATTATAATAGAAGCAAATAAACAACTAAAAGAATATTTAGATGGAAATAGAAAAGAGTTTGATTTACCTTTAGAGTTGTCTGGAAGTGAGTTTATGAGAAAAGTTTGGAATGAACTTTGTAAAATTCCATATGGAGAAACAATGACTTATATAGAACTAGCAAACATGATTAATAATCCTAAAGCATACAGAGCAGTAGGGATGGCAAATAGCAAAAATCCTATTTCTATCTTTATACCTTGTCATAGACTAATAGGTTCTAATGGCAGTTTGAGAGGTTATCTAGGAGGAATAAAGGTAAAGGAATATTTGTTGAAACTTGAAAAAGATAATAAATAATATATGCAAAGTAAAAGTTTAAAGACAATGATTATTAGAGAAAAGTTAAATTCTATCTAAAAAACTACAATAAGTTAAATGAATATAAAAATTTTATATATTTATAAAAAGTTTTATAATAAAAATTATCTTAAAAAATATATAAAAATGTAAAAAATATACAAGATTCTACAATAATAGATTTTTTTGTTATTATTACGAGTTTTTTATTGCATCTGTAGAATAAAAGTATTATTATATAGTTAAGATAATTATCTAGGAAAATTTTGGATGATTATAACATATTTTATAAAATATAAATACATAAACTTTATTAAAAAATTGTTGGAATTTCTGACTAACATTAAGAACGTAAGTTTGCTGGGGGATGGTGTATGTGGAAAAATCAAATACTACTGTTACAAGAAAAGAAAAAATTGAAGATACAGGAATGAAATTAGATTATTTATTGAGTGAAGATATTACTTTTTATGAATTATTACTTGAGGTTTTGAATAAAGAAAAAGAAGAGAATTAATTCTCTTCTTTGAGAAATCTTTTTAGATAAGCATTATCAATCATTTTTTCTATAGCTTCTCTATCTTCTTTTTCAAGTGAATATATTTTTTCTAATAGTTTTTTTGTTTTTTCACTGACTGATAAGTTTTCTATGATTAATTTATCTTCTTTACTCATCTTTGTACTTTCATTTACACCCAGTAAATAATCAGTGGATGTTTTCAGTTCTTTTGCCAATCTTACTATAATTTCACTTTTAGGTTCTCGTAAATTATTTTCATAACGTGATAAACTCGCCTCAGTTATACCGACTTTAGTAGCAAGTTCTTTTTGATTTATATCCAATTCTTTTCGTAAATTTGCTATTCTATCTCCTAAACTTTCCATATGTACATCACTCCTTACCGAAATTATAAGTTATTTTTATAAAAAGTAAAATAAAATTACCAAAAATATAAAAAAAAAAGATTAAAATAATAAAATATATTGAAAATTACCATTTGTATATGTATAATATGAATTATACAAATGGTAATTGATAAAGAGGTGATATTCTGAAAATAGAACATAAATAAGTAATAAATATATACTATCTAGATACATTTTATTTAAATATAAATAAATATTTTAACAATGAAATTACCAAATGTATAAAACGATGCTATAGTATAAATAGTTTGATGTTTCAATAAATTTAAATGTTTAAATATACTAGAAATAAATTATATGATATTGCTTCTTATAAATTAAAATAAGTTGAGTAGATGGAGGAATTAATGTGATAATAATTAGAAGTCAAGATAAAACTGATTTAATGCAAGTTAATCAAATTAAAATAAATGATAGTCGAATTTATGTAGTATTTGAAAACCTTAATACTAAAAAAATAGGAACTTATGAAAGCAATGCAAGAGCTATACAAGTGTTGGATAATATACAAAGTTTTATTGAGAATGGAACAAAATATGATTATATAACATCTAACAAAGTTAGATATAATATTAATAAAATATTTCAGATGCCAATTAAATAGTGAATGTGTATTTTATGTTTAAGAATGGAAGCCTTCTTTCCTTATATAGAATATAGAAAAGAAGGCTTTACATCTTTATGAATATTGAAATATTTTTGTTTTTTTATTTAGATTATTCAATAGTATATTAAGGACCAATTAAATAACAAGAATTCTCCTAAAACAGTCAATATTAAATATATGATAGCTTCATTTTTATAAAGAGGGGTAGTTTTTTTATTTATTTCATCATCAATTGTAATAGCAATTTCATCTTGAATGATATTTTTACATATCAGTGCTAAAATAGTATTTTTCTTCATCAAATTAAATAACTTATTTACACATATCCATATTAAATATCCTGAAATAGCTCCTAATGTATTCATCATTAAATCGTCAATATCTGTAGTTCTAAGATTAAATAATTGACAAAATTCAATTGATAATGAGAAACCTAATCCAGTTATTGACACATTAATAATATTTCTAAATTCCTTCCAAATTAAAGGAAGTAAAAATCCTAAAGGCATAAACATAATTATATTTAAAATATATGTTAAAGCACCAACTGAGCTAAATGGTATTAGATTTATTTCATTAAATCTAATAATTTCTCTATACCTTCCTATATCCCAGATGCTACCAATACCAGCTTTACTAAGTGCTAAGTAAATATATAGTAAAAAAATATATACCCATACTAAATGTATTACTACATTCTTTTCACATTTCAAGTTTTTTCTTTTGATAACAATTATTTGATATATCAAGCATGGTAGTATAGCGCAAAGAAATGAATAAAGTATCCACATAATTGTATTTTATCTCCTTTCAAAATTTATGTTTTAGCTATATAACTACTATATTTATATTAAGCTTTAAGTTTTAAAAATCTTTTAATAAAATCTTACAAATTTATTAATTTATAAAAATATCTTATTAATCTTAATAAAGCATAGAAAACCAAAGTTCCTATACTTATATATGGATGTTTAAAAAATTTTATCATATGCATAAATATTATAAATATATGGAAATAATAATAGTATATTTTGGTAAAATAGGAGGGATTCTATGAAATGGATTAAATGGTATAGTATTACATGTATATGTATTTTTATATTTGTAGCTTTTTGGATGCTAATATTTCCTAGTGAAGTAAAATCGATTGACACTTCATCTGCATATAATTTTGTTGAAAAAAAGGTTCCAAAAAGTGCAGTATATCAAGGATATAAGCAGAACCCAATCAATGGTACTACTACAATTTATTATAATTATAATGATTCAACACATATAGTTAAATTGTCACATCCAGAAGATTATTCAAGAGAGATTAATTGGAATAAAGTTTCAAATATTAGATTTGATTAATAAAAAAGTATCTAAAAAATACAAATACTAAAGAGTTTAAATATGCAAAACAAAAAGATTTTTTAGAGTGCATATATTTAATATACTTAAAGTAATTCAGTCAATCAAAATGATTGGCTGTTTTCTTTATATGATAAAAGAAGTATAAATCTAATTGGATAACATGATTGTCAGTTTCTTATACTAGAAAAATAAAAATTGTCATCAAAACACATAAAAGCGAAAGTATATATATTCATAGCTTGTAAACAATTGAATTTACTAGATTCTAATAAAACAGAAAATACTGATATTTATCTATTAAGATTATTTATTCTGTTTCATAGAATAAATAATCTTACTCTATGATTTTCAAAATTTATTAAAAATATAATTATATAATCCAATTGTGTAATATATTTATAGTAAATTGTAATAATTTTGCATTAGTAGATACTAATATTTTTTAGATTTTTCGTAATTAATTAATAGAAAAATGTATTATAATAATATTATGAAAATTTAAAAAAGTGGGAAAGAGGTAATATTATGAGAAGTGATATAAAAAAAGGAATAGAGGGAGCTCCAAAGAGAGCATTAATGTATGGAATGGGTCTTACTATAGAAGAAATTGAAAGACCTTTAATAGGTATAGTAAATGCACAAAATGAGGTGATTCCTGGTCATCTCCACCTTGATGAAATAGCAGAAGCAGCAAAAACTGGTGTTAGAATGAGTGGTGGGTTACCATTAGAATTTCCAGCCATAGGAGTATGTGATGGTATAGCCATGGGACATGTTGGAATGAATTATTCACTTGCTTCAAGAGAATTAATAGCAGATTCAATAGAAGCTATGGCTATGGCACATGGTTTTGATGCTTTAGTACTTATACCTAATTGTGATAAGATAGTTCCAGGAATGTTAATGGCTGCTGCAAGACTTAATATACCAAGCGTTGTTGTGAGTGGAGGCCCTATGCTTTCAGGCAGAAAAAATGGAAAAGTGTACGATTTTAACTCTGCTATGGAAGGTGTTGGAGCATGTAAAGATGGAGCAATGAGTGAAGAAGAATTAGAAGAATTAGCTATGAACTCTTGTCCTGGATGTGGTTCATGTTCTGGGCTTTTTACAGCAAATAGCATGAATTGTTTAACAGAAGCATTAGGTATGGGTATTCCATATAATGGTACTGCCGCATCACATTCTGGAGAAAGAAAAAGAATAGCAAAATATGCAGGTATGTATGTTATGGAACTACTTAAAAATGATATAAAACCTAGAGATATTTTAACAGTAGATGCATTTAAAAATGCAATAACTGTGGATATGGCAATGGCTGGTTCTACAAATACAGTACTTCACTTACCTGCAATAGCTTATGAAGCAGGAATAGAACTTAACTTAGACTTTTTTGATGAAATAAGTGAGAAAACTCCTTGTCTAACAAAATTGAGTCCAAGTGGGAAACATCATATTGAAGATTTACATATGGCAGGAGGAATTCCAGCTATAATGAATGAACTTTCTAAGATAGAAGGAATAAACTTAAATTGTAAAACTGTGACAGGTAAGACTATAGGAGAAAATATAAGAAATTGTAAAATAGAAAATGAGGAAGTAATACATACATTAAAAAACCCATATAGTGAACAAGGTGGACTTGCAATCTTGAGAGGAAATCTTGCTACAAACGGAGCTGTTGTAAAAAAATCAGCAGTTGCAGAGGAAATGTTAGTTCATGAAGGGCCAGCAAGAGTTTTTAATTCAGAAGAAGGAGCTGTAAGTGCTATATTTAATAAAAAAATAAATAAAGGCGATGTTATAGTTATAAGATATGAAGGACCAAAAGGAGGTCCAGGAATGAAAGAAATGTTATCTCCTACTTCAGCAGTTGCAGGAATGGGACTTGATAAACATGTTGCACTTCTTACTGATGGTCGTTTTTCAGGAGCAACTAGAGGAGCATCCATAGGTCATATTTCTCCAGAAGCTATGGAAGGAGGTTTAATTGGAATAGTTGAGGAAGGTGATATAATTTCTATCAATATACCAGAAAAAAAATTAGAGTTAAAAGTAAATGAAATAGAAATAGAAAATAGAAGATTAAAATTTATACCTTTAGAGCCTAAAATAAAACATGGGTACTTAAGTAGATATGCTAAACTGGTAACATCAGCAAATACAGGGGCAGTGTTGAAGTAGTAGATTATGTATAAGAGAGTTAAGTAAAAATATAAAAAGGATATCTAAATGTTCCAGTACTAATAAGATATCCTTTTTATCTGATATATAAAAGATTTAAATCATTATAAATATATATATTGAATTTCTTACGCTTTAGAATATAAGTATAAGTAAATTTTTACTTTTAATATAATTGTCTAAATATTATTTTATATACAATAAAATATGACTCCTAAAAATAAAAAATACATCATAAATATAAATAAGTAGATATAAGTTGTTAATTTGATTTATAAACTTATCATGAAAGCAAATTTATAATATTTATAAGTAATAAAATTTTTAGGAGGATATATAATGAATAAAAGAATGAAACTAATTCCTTATGAAATAAATGAAAATCTAAGAGGAGCAAAGAATAAGTTTCCCTATGGAATAAAACAAATGAATGCCAGAGGAATGTGGGATGAAGGATATACTGGGAAAAATATTTTAATTGGGATAATCGATACAGGCTGTGACAGCTCTCATCCGCTTTTAAAAGGTAAAATAATTGGTGGCGCAAACTTTAGTGATGATAGTAATGGAAATAAAAATATATATGAGGATTTTAATGGACATGGAACTCATGTAGCAGGAATTATAGCTGCATCTAATTATAATAATGAGGTTATGGGTGTAGCTCCAGACTGTAAATTATTAATAGCAAAGGCGTTAAATAAAGATGGTGTTGGAACATATCAAAGTATAATTAATGCTATTAATTTTGCTATAAATAACAAAGTTGATATTATATCTATGTCTCTTGGAGGAAATAAAGATGACAAAAACTTAAGAAATGCAGTTTTACAAGCAGTAAAGAATAATATTTCTGTAGTGTGTGCAGCAGGAAATAATGGAGATGGAGATTCTAGTACAAGTGAGTATAGTTATCCAGCCAGTTATGCTGAGGTAATAGAAGTAGGTGCAATAAATGAAAACTATTTAGTTGAAAAGTTTAGTAATTCAAATACCACAATAGATTTGGTAGCTCCAGGAAGAAATATTATATCAACTTATATGGATAATAAACTTGCTATTATGAGTGGCACTAGTATGAGTGCACCATATGTATCAGGGTCACTAGCACTAATTAAAGAATGGGCTAGAGAAGAATTTGAGAGAGATTTAGATGAAGCTGAGTTATATGCACAATTAATAAAATGTACAAGAGCACTTGGAATACCTAGAACAGAACAGGGGAATGGGTACCTATATTTAAATCTTTATAAATACAAGAATACTGGAAAAAGATAATTTATAATTTGACAGTAAAATACAGATATTCTATGTAGTTAATGTAAATGTTGACGAGTTTTTAAGTATAGAATTTCATAGAGATAGACGAAAATATAGAGTAATAAAATTTATAGATATGCCAGAGAACTAATAATTATAAAAAATATACAGTATTATAGATAGCGCATCTTAGAAAAGGTGTGTTTTTCTATATATCTGTATAGTCAAAAATTTGAATATAGGAAATACAAGCTAAATTAAGGCTAATATATATGAATATATAAGATGATTTGTAATATAAATAAAATGATATGAAAAATATCCTCATTAAAGATTTAGGTATAAGGAGTAATTTTAAACATAAAAAAATATACAAAATTTAAATGATAAATATTATCAATAACTATTGAATTTCAAACTCAATTATGCTATTCTATATTTAAGAAAATGAAGAGATTTCAAATAAAGAAATCTTTTATTTTTTAGATTCTAGTTAGCTATAGGTAACTATTAATTAAAGATATTATAGGAGGTAAGGATGAGTAAAATATATATTGTTTATTGGAGTGGAACAGGAAATACTGAAAAAATGGCAAATTTTGTAGCTGAAGGAGTGAAGTTAAAAGGTAAAACACCAGAAGTTATAGATGTAAGCTTATTAAAACCAAGTGACTTAAAAGAAGAAAATAAATTTGCATTAGGTTGCCCATCTATGGGAGCAGAACAATTAGAAGAGGGTTATATGGAGCCATTTGTGGCAGAATTAGAATCTATTGTATCAGGTAAGCAGATTGGATTATTTGGTTCATATGGTTGGGGAAATTGTGAATGGATGAGAGAATGGGAAGAACGTATGCAAAATGCTGGTGCTACAATTATAGGTGGTGAAGGAATTACTTCAATGGAAGAACCCGATGAAGAAGCAAAAGATGAATGTGTACAATTAGGTAAAATGTTAGCTGAATAAGTTTATATACTATAGTAATTATATATAACTAATAATAACAACATTATATAATACTAAAAGAGACTAATATTACAATACATAAGAAAATATCCTTAATAAAAATAGATAAAATATTAGTCTCTTTTAGAATAAATCAAATTTATAAATTAATGTCGTTTTTTATCTGGTACAATCTCATCATAGAAAGACAATAATTGTTTGATAACATAAGTTATAAATGTTGTATATTGTGCAAAACAGAGCATACTTGCTCCTGTATTAATCCATGTTTCAATACTTTTCTTTTCTATTGAAGGAAAGGTAATAAAGGGCATATTGTATTTTTTACATACTTTAGCAGCTTGAGAAATCATATCTTTTATTTCAATTCTATTCATATCTCCAGAAAATCCCATGTCTAAAGATAAATCACCAGAGCCTAATGCTATAATATCGACACTTTTGACTTGTACTATTTCTTCAATGTTATCATAACCTGCTTTCTGTTCAATTAACATTATTTTTAATGTTTCGTTATTTGCATTTTTAACATAGTCTAAATAACTCATATTTTCATAATAGGAAGCTCTCTGAGGATTGCATCCTCTTATACCATCTGGAGGATAAGTACAAGCTGATAATGCTTTTTCTGCATCCTGTGCTGTATTAATAAATGGAAAACCTATAATATCTGTTCCCATATCCATTATAGGTTTAACAAGGTCAGGATTACTGTTTGCTAATCTAATTAAAGAAGCAGCGCCACCAGCATGTGCAGCTATCATATGTTGCTGAATATCTTTACGGTCCAAAGCACCATGTTCACCTTCAATCCAAACAAAATCATATCCTGATAGACCAATTAATTCACTTACAGATGAATCAGATAGTGAAACTGCCACTCCACACAATACCTTTCCTTTATTTAATTTTTCTTTAATCATAGTTGTGTATTTTTCCATTTATATTATTCCTTTCTTTCGGTAATTTATTTTTACACTTCAAAGAATACAACTTCAACCTAGCTTGAAGTCAATACTTTTTTATTGACTATTGTATAATGGATTTTTATAATGTTCTTATTCATATAAAATTTTAGGGAGGAAAAAATATGAAATATTCCATGACTGATGTATCAAAAATAACGAACATTTCTTCATCGGCTATTCGATTTTATGAAGAAAAAGATTTACTACTTCCTATTAGTAGAAAACCAAGTGGTGTTCGTTATTTCTGTGAAGAAGATATGGAGCGTTTGACATTTATAAAAGATTTAAAAAATGCTGGTTTATCTATTAAAGATATCCATGAATGTTTTCATTTTTGTGATATGGGAGACGATACTATAGATAAAAGAATCCAATTGTTCCAACAGTACAAGAAAAACATTAAAAATAAAATACAGGAACTAGAAGATTGTATGGATAAAATAGATGAGAAGATATGTTATTTAAATGAAAAAAAGATGTGTAAAAAATAATTCTTATAAAATAATTAAACTTTTAATTTCTTTAATATAAAGAATAAGTTAGAACTATTTAAGTTTATTGTTTTCAAGACGTATTTTTACATATAATAGAACTATGTTCTATATAGTTATTTCTCTATGTAATAAAAAAGAAAATTATGATAATATATATTAATGTAAGTGGCAAAATATCCTAATTTATAAATATTAGTATTTTTAAATACTATAAGTTTTTGAATATATAGTTATATTTTTCTAATTATTATAATTGAAATATTATAATAGAGTTGTTAAATTTGGAGGCTATTGGAATGTATGAATCAAGAGAAAATTATTTGGAGACAATACTTATTTTAGAAAAGAAGAATGGACTTGTAAAATCTGTTGATATAGCTAAAAAGCTAAATTATAGTAAAGCAAGTGTAAGTAGAGCTATGGGAATCCTAAAAGAACATAGCCTTATTATAATGGAAATTGATGGTGGCATTATTTTAACTAAAGAAGGTAGAAAAAAAGCAGAGGAAATTTATGAAAAACATATTTTAATCACTAAATTTTTAGCAAATACATTGGGAATTTCATTTGATATAGCTGAGAAAGATGCATGTAGGATAGAACATATTATAAGCAAAGAGACATTTGAAGGGATAAAAAAATATTTAGACAAAAACTAAGAGGTGAGTTTATGGAGTATTTTAGTGAGTCGAATAATGAAGTACAAAAATTTGATTGGGGAGAAGTTACATGGATACATGAACCATCAAAAACACAATTTAATAGGCTTAGTGCTGGAATTGTAAGATTTTTTCCAAAAAACTGCCAAGAAAAACATTTTCATTTAAGTGAAGAACAGCTTTTATATGTAATTCAGGGGGAAGGATTACAAGTTATTGATGGTAAAAAGGTCAATATAAAGGAAAAATCAATAGTTTATTGCCCACCATATTCAGAACACGAAATTATAAATACTGGTAAAATTGATTTAGTAATATTAATCACTTATGTCCCTCATAAATTTTCGAGCTTGAAACAACTACCTATAGTATTTTCTGAAAATACTATACAAGAGCTAATTAATGTAAATATAATTGAAAATATTGCAAATCAAATATCTAATATATTGAAACTTAGAATATCTGTATATGATTCAAAACATAAAGAAATATTTGATACTAAAAAAGAAACTAGATTTTGTGATATTTGTAAAAGTATAAAAGTGTGCAATAGAAAACTTGATAAGAGTATAAATGGTGATAATTTTGAAAAAATGTATGAATGTGAGTATGGTATTTCTAGTTTGGAAATACCGATAGTATTAGAAGAAAATATAGTTGGCTTTATAGAGTGTGGTAATTTTATAATATATAAATCTAGTGATACAGATAAAAATTTATCTAAATTGTCAAGTAGTTCAGATATTGATGTAAAATACATAAGTAAAATCTACAATGAACTTTCATTAATTCCAAAGAGTAGACTATATGTGTTAAAAGAAAATTTATTAATGATGTCTGAATTTATTCAGGAAATAGCTAAGAGAAACTTTTTTGAAAATCAACTTAGTATAAAAGATGAGGAGATATTGAAGAATAGAAAGGAAAATATAAAGCTTGAAGAAGCACTTAAAAAAGCAAATATTAAATTGTTAGAAGAAAAGTATATTATCAATCCAATCGATTTATTCAATAATGTTTTACGAGAATATCCTTTTGAATTAGAACTTTCTATAGAGAAAGAAATAAAAGAAATGAATTTAGAAGGTATTTATAATCTGATAGATGCTAATAAATTAATGTATAATGATGTTAGAGATATTATTCAAGAAATGATATTTGTATTATCTAGAACAGTGCTTAGAGATTTAGAAGATTTAAAGCTTATATCTTATCTAAGAAATAAATACAATAAAAAAATATCACTTACAAATAGTAATGAAGATTTATGGGATATATTATTACAATTTTCTGAAGAGTGTATTGATAAGAATAGAGAATTTTGGAAACAAGATAAGAGAGATTTGATTGAAAATGTGAATGAATATATACAAAAATATTATAAAGATAATATAAACTTAAATAGTATAGCGAAGGTATTTTTTATAAGTCCAAATTATTTGAGCTCTATTTTTAATGAAAAAAATCAAGTATCAATAACTGAGTATATAAATCTTCTTAGGATAGAAGAATCTAAGAAATATCTATTAAATATAAATATGAGTATTAGTGAGGTTTGTAAGAAAGTAGGTTTTAATAATAGTAGTTATTTTTCACAAATATTTAAGAAGTTCAATAATATGAGTCCAAATGAGTATAGAAAAAATATGCTAGACGATAGAGATTAGATAGTATTATGTAAGATATATGTTTTATTGGTTAGATTTATAATTAATATCTTGTATGAATGATATATATTATAAATTCTAAAGCATTGAAATTGCAAAGGTATAGCTGATTATATAAAATTGATTATATTAGCTTTTAAAATAGGTAAATTAGATTTTGCCACCCGTTTGCCACCGTATTATAGTTTTGGGTGGCAAACTAGTTTGTAATTCTTTCAAATATATCTACAGTTTCATTTTTCATTTTTTCAGTTACATGTGAATAGGTATCCATTGTAGTTGATAACTGACTATGACCTAAGCGATTTTGTATATCTTTAATGTTAGCTCCATTTTCTAATAATAGGGTAGCATGTGTATGTCTTAAACAATGAAAATGGAAGTCGTTGTTTAAAGCTTTTCGAATTTGTTTTACTATAGTGTCTAAAGTGTGGGTGTTTACTTGTTGACCATTTTCTTTCGTACATACCCAGTTACTATCAAAGTAAAATTCACCATATTTTAATTTCATTTTCTTTTGATGTAGTTTATGTTCTTTTAATAGCCTTATTAAAGTATCTCCTGTAAAGATAGTTCTACAAGAACTTTCTGTTTTTGGTTGGCTTAATTCAAATATTCCATTCTTCTTTTTAATCAGTGTATGTTTTACTGTAATAGTTTTGTTATCAAGATCTATATCATCCCATGTTAATGCAATAATTTCTCCTCTTCTCATGCCAGTATAAAATCCAATTAGTAGGACTACACGCTGAAATGAATCTTGAGGAAATATATTCAGTATTTGATTAAATTCATCTAATGTAATAGTTTTAACTTTGTTAGATTCTGTTTTGGTCTTAGTTTTTGGTATACTTACATATTGCATAGGATTTTCTCGTATATGTTTGTAAGGATAGACTGCTGATTTTAATGACCTATGTAATATGTTTTTTAATACTTGTAATGTATTTTGAGAATAATTCTCTTTGTATTTTTTATTTATGAAGCTTTGTAGTATCGCAGGTGTTAAAGCTTTTACTTTGTAAACTCCTAGTTTTGGTTTTATATGTTTTTCTATGTTTATTCGGTAACTTTCTTGAGTGTTGTATTTACAGTTAAGTAAGACATATTCTTTGTACCAAAAATCTAGGTAGTCTGATAAGCTGATGTTGCTTTCTTCAAATACTATGCCAGAGTTTTCATATTCATTTAGTGCTTCTCTTAGTGCTTTTTCTGCTTCCTTTTTTGTATTGCCACCAACTCTTTCTACTTTTTTTCTTTTTCCATCTACTATGCCTAGGTCAAAGTAGTAATACCATTTGTTACTTCTTTTTCTTACTCCACCTTTCATAATAGTACCCCCTTTTTTTAGAATGTATGTTTGTTTTATGTTTATATAAAAGAGCAGTTAGTCTGCTCTTTATATACTTTTGTTGTGTACAATATTATTTTAATTTTGTTTATCTTGTTTGCAATGAGCTATTTTCTTAATATTCTTACAATTTTTTTGATTTTATATGCGATTTATTATAGTGATATTGAAATATATATTTATTAAATGGAAATCTATAAAAGTAGAATGAAATAGTTTAAAAAATATCCTCATATATGTAGAAATTTGGTAAATTAGTTAATACTAGAAATCTATTGTTTCCCAAGTCTAACATATTTTTCTTTCTTGATAGAAATTCTAATCTTTTTAATAAGAATTCAACACTAACTTGTAATTCTTCAGCTATTTCATATACATTTGTTGCATGTGAATTAATAACATGTATTATTTCTTCTTCTGTTATAAGAAATTCACCTGCCCATCTTAGGGCTTTGTCCTCAGTTTTATCTACCAATATTTTGTTTTTGTAACTGTTTTTTGAGGATACATAATTTCCGACACTGGTAAAATGATGTCCTAATTCTTCTGTTAGTATCTCTATTAGCTTAGTATTATTTTGTTTTAATGAATTAAGCAATGATATAATTTTTAACCCTTGCTTGTTTATATACAATCCTTTTATGTCATCTGCTATTTTGTCAGTGTAGTAAATTTCTATTTCTTCATTTTTTGCTAAGTCTAAAAGTACGTCTAGTTTTTTCATGGAAATCCCCCTATAAAAAGAATGTATTTTTGATTTTTTTATATATAAAGAGCAGGTGTGAACTGCTCTAAATATTTATTTTTTATATCTATCAACTAAAAACTCTATGTAACTATTAATATGTTCTTGAGCTTCTTTAGGTAAACTTTCATAAGATTTAATTATTTTGGATATTTCATCAGTAGTTGTGTAATTTTCAATTGAGGTTTTACCAAGTAGATAATCAACTGACACATTATAGTAATTTGACAGAGAATCTAACATTTCAATTTTAGGTTCTCTAGTTCCATTTTCATATCTACTAATGGATACTTTTGTTGTCATTAAATCTTTAGCAACTTGTTCTTGAGTGAGACCTTTTTTTATTCTTAAATCTTTAAGATTTTTAGAGAGAACTAAATTTAACAGGTGATTTGTAGAATTAGATTTTTCAGATTCTATTCGATTTTCATTTTCTTTTATTTTTCCTAATTTAACTAATAGTTCCTCTAGTGTTAAATTTAATCCAAAACTTATTTTTTCTAGGGAATCCAGTGTAGGTTCAATTGGATTCCCATTTCTAGGGTCTTTACCTTTTTCTATCTTATCAATATAAGTGTGGCTAAGGTCACATAAATCTGAAAAATCTCTAAGAGATAATTTGTTTAGTTTCCTATATTCTTTTATAATTTCTTTTAATGTTTGCATTTAACTTACCTCTTTTAAAATATCTAGTATTATAAAATTATTAAGGTATAAACACTTATTTTTTGTATTTATTAATTAAAAACTCAATATAATCATTAAGTTGTTCTTGAGCTTCTTCTGGTAAATCCTCATGTGGATTAGCTTTATGTGCAGCTACAGTATCTATATCATTTTTTACAATAGACCTACCTAATAAATAATCAGTAGTCACATTAAATATTTCAGCAAGGCTAGATAACATATAAGCATCAGGAACTGTCTTTCCTTGTTCATAATAACCATAAGCACTTTTGGTTAAGTTTAATTTATTTGCAACATCTTCTTGAGTCATATTTTTTTCAGCTCTAAGTTCTTTTAATCTTTTTTGAAATAATGTATTATTACAAGAAGTTTTACTAGAAATACTACTTGCTTTATTATCATACCTACCTATTAAATAATCAACAGTAGTGCCAAAATATTCAGCTAAACTAGATAACATTTCTGGAGTAGGTGTCCTTTTACCCTGTTCATAAAATCCATATGCACTAGTAGTTATGTTAAGATAGTTGGCAATTTCTTTTTGCATTACACCTTTTTCTTTCCTAAGAAATTTCAATCTATCTGATAAAATGCTCATATAATCACTCCTCTTAATAAAGTTGCCTTTATTAAATAATACAACAAATAGTTGTAAAATGAAATAAAAAAATAAAAAAACTATTTACAAACAACAAATAGTTGTGTATTATATAAATATAAACAACAAAACGTTGGCAGGGAGGATATAGCTTGAACAATCTAAAGGAACTTAGGACAGAAAGGAATTTAAAGCAAAAAGATGTTGCATTAAAGGTAGGTATAACTACTAGTTATTATGGAATGATTGAAAGTGGAACAAGAGTACCAAGTTTAGCAATAGCAATAAAATTATCTAAATATTTTGGAGTATCAATAGAAAAAATTTTTTTAAATACAAATACAACAAAATGTTGTTTGAAAGAGAGGAATTAAATATGAAAGATTTAAAAATAGTAAAAGTTAATAATAAATTAACAACTGACAGTAGAGATATAGCTCTAATGGTTGAAAAAGAACACAAGATTTTACTAAGGGATATAAGAAATTATATAAATCAGATGGAAGAAGCCAATAAAAACATGAGTACAGATTTGTACCCATCTGATTATTTTATTGAAAATACTTATTTAGATGATTATAAAAGAGATAAACCATGTTATGCAATAACAAAGATAGGTTGTGACTTTATAGCAAATAAAATGACAGGAATAAAAGGTACAGCATTTACAGGAATATATACAAAAAAATTTGATGAAATGGAAAGATATTCAAAAGATGAACAACCTAAATTACCAACTACATATAAAGAAGCATTACAACATCTTATAGACCAAGTAGAAGTAAATGAGAAATTACAACTAGAAGGTAAAATGAAAGACCAAGTAATAAAAGAGTTAAAACCAAAAGCAGATTACACAGATATGATATTAAAAAACAAAGGTCTTGTCACTATAACTCAAATAGCAAAAGACTATGGAATGAGTGGAAAAGAAATGAATAAAATACTTCATGAAAGAGGAATCCAATACAAACAAAGTGGGCAATGGCTTTTATATAAACAGTATCAAGGCAAGGGATACACTCATTCAGAAACGATAGATATAACTAGAAGTGATGGAATGACTGATGTAAAAATGACAACTAAATGGACTCAAAAAGGAAGATTGTTTTTATATGATTTATTAAAAGTAAATAATATATTGCCAGATATAGAAAAAGAGTATAGTTATCAAACTTCAATGTTGGGTTAGTACTTTGAAAAATAAATACAGAATATTCAAAAAGAGGTGATTAGGTAGAAATGAAAAATAAAAAAACTCCAAAGGTAGTACCTAAGGAGCTATCAAATTTAACTGTGATGGTTGTACCTAAAAATGAAGATAGTTTAATTATTAAAATAAATAAAATTAAATTCTTAGTAGATGAATTAAACAAAGAGATTAGTACAATACCATCTGAGTTTAAATCATATTTAAAACTTTAGATTAGATTTTAAATATTCTTCTGTAGCAGTACTAAGCATTTTATCCCATGTAGAAAACTTAGTGTTTTTGGAAATGTAAATATCAAACTCATCTTTTGGAATAGCTTCAAAATCTTTTGAAGAATTAACATTGTAATTTCCAAATTTCAATAATTCATCAAAAGAAGTAAAGTTTGTATATTTGGTCATGAATTTAGAGTTACATATTTTATCAATAGGAACTTGTCCAGTTGATTCTTTAATATTTTTTTCTAAGTTTTTTAGAGATTTTTCTAAATCTTTAAATCCATTTTTACTCATTATTTTGTATCCTTTCCATGATATTTGGAATATATTCCATATTTATATTATACCATGTAGAACTGAGGTGAATCCAATGTTGATAGGCGACAATATAAGTCAAATCCTAAGAAAAAGAGATATAAAACCTTATAAATTGGCAAAAGAATTGAATATAGATATAAGTGGTCTATATAAATTACTGAGAAATAAAAGTTCTAATCCAACTATATATACTCTAATAAAATTAGCTGACTATTTAGATATTACATTAGACGAACTGGTTGGAAGATAAATAATTGAAAAGAGGGGAGAGAATTTTCACATGGATATTTCTGAAAGTATAGCAAAACAATTTAGTGATAGTTTAAAAAGTTTAATAGAAGTAGAGATAAATAAACAAGAAACAAATAGAGTTAAGAGCCAAACAGTTGAACAAAAGGTAAAAGTACTAGAGCCTAAGGATATAGTTGTTTTAATAAAAAGAGGCTATCCAAATTACTTGATAACAGTAGAAGAAGCAAGGGGAATTTTAAAATTAGATACAGTTTTTATGCGTAGGTTAGTGAGCACAGGTTTGATAAAATCACTGGCTAGAGGTGATGGTAGAAAAATTTCAAGATATGAAGTTGATGATTTTATTGAAAGAAATCAAGGTAAAAATTTGGATGAACTTTTAAAAGCAGTAGAGAGGGGGGATGAAATTGTTAAGCCTTAATACTAATAAGAATAATATAGTAACTCTTAAAAAAGATGGAAAAGTTATAGCAGATATAGTATTTAAAGATATTAAAACTGGTAAGAAAATATCAGTTGGAATATTAAATAAAAAAGTGCTGGTCAAATAACCAACACACAAAAAAATAAAAAATAAAATATAACACAAACAAATTATAGCACAAAAAGAATGGATTTAGAATAGGTAATGTAACATTCTAAAAGGTTTAATGTGTAATATAGAAATTTAGAATGTAGTTTATATAGGTAGTAATAAATTGGGAGGGGTTTAAATGGAAACAGCCAGATTAATTGCAATAGGTCAAATTAGACAAGCAGAAAAGGAAATAAATAAATTAAAGGAATTAGGAGAATTTGAAACTGGTAGTTTGGATTGGTGGGAAGCTGTAAAGTTTGCCAGTCAAAATATCTTAGAAGGACTAGAATTTGATATTAAATTAGAAGCTTCTATTGACTTTAGAGAAGCTATGATGTATCAAGAAGAACTTGAAAGAGATAGACCAATAGATGTTCAAATATAAGAAAAGAGCCTTTGCAGAGGTTCAATTCAAAAACTACTTAAAGTAAACATAAAGTTACTTTAAGTATATATCAAAATGGAGATATTATGCAAATAAAAAATTTAGAAGAAAGATTATTTTTATTAAAGTTTATGACAGTGGATGAAGTAGATTGGGATGTAAAGTTTGGACAAATATCAGCATTAGAATCTTGCATAGATAAACATAAAAAAGGGTGGACTTTGAAACAATTTGAAGAGCATTTGGAAGAATACAAATTACAAGGGGGTTGTGGTGATTACATAGATGGATTTATGTCTGTTTTAGAAAGAAATATTAGAGAAATGGAGAGTGAGATTATTGGAAGTAAATAATATTTATATTAAATTAATGGATGTAAGAATTAAGTTTAATAAATTAGATATAAAAAAGAGTGGTCAAAATAAGTTTGCTAATTTTAAGTATTTTGAGCTGGCAGACTTTCTCCCTCAAGCTACAGAATTATTAGAAAAAGCCAAATTATGCCCTATAGTGACCTTTACAAATGACTATGCAACACTAACATTGATTAATGGAGAAAATCCAGCAGAAGAGATAATATTTACTTCTCCAATGAGAGAGTTACAACTAAAAGGTTCTAATGAGTTACAAGCATTGGGAGGAATTGAAACTTATCAAACAAGATATTTATACATACAATTATTAAACATTACAGAGAATGATACTTTTGATGCAACAAGTGGAAAAGAGGATTATAAGAGAAATGATTTAGGGAACTTTTCTAGTAAAGGAAATGAAAATAGTCAAATAAAAATAAATCAAAATCAAATAAAAAGGCTCTTTTCAATAGCAAATACTATAGGAAAAGATGCAGATAGAGTAAAAAGTGAAGTATATTATAAGTTTAATAAAGAAGTTAAGGACTTAAGTAAGCAAGAATATGACCAGATATGTGTTGGATATGAAAAATTACAAAGAGAAAAAGGGTTAATTAAGTAGGTGAGCTTCTTGAAGGACAGAGACAAAATAACTATAGAAAAAGGAAATATACTAAGTGATGGATATGGTCTTTCACCACAATTAGTAGCTAGAGACTCATGGCTAACAACAGGAGCAAGAGCTTTATATTTTTATCTAAGTAGTTTTGCAGGGGCAAGTGGAACATGCTATCCATCAAGAGATATTATGACTCATGAACTTGGTATAAATAAAGATACTTTTAGTAAATATCTAAATGAATTAAAGATGAGTGGCTATATAAAAGTATATAAAAATAAAACTAGAGAAGGAAGAATGCAAAATAACATATATGAAGTAGTGTTTGATAGAAGTTATATAGAAAATCATATATCCATTAGATGCAAGAAAGAAAATAAAAAAAAACCATGTCCGAAAAAAGCAGACATGGAACCATGTCCGAATTTACCGGACATGGTTCAACCGGACATGGAAAAGTCGGACACTATAAGTAACAGTATTATAAATAACAGTCTTAAAAGTAGTATGTATATAGAGCAAGCTGTGGATAACTCTTTAAAAGAATTTAAGAAGCTATATGAAGAAAACATAGGAGTAGTATATCCAGTTACAGCAGAATGGTTATTAGAAGTATCTAATGAAGTAGATGTAAAAGTATTTAAAAGAGCTATAGAGATATGTGCTGAAAGAATGAGTATGAATTTATCATATTTAAAAGGCATTCTTAAAAAGTGGAAAGATGCAAACATAACTACATATGAGCAATTAGAATTATATAAATTACAACATGAAAATAAAAAATCAAGAAAATCCAGTAATCAAACAAATAAAAATAAGTTTGCTAATTTTGAACAAACATTTACTCAATATAGTAACAAAGAACTAGATGAAATTATAAAGAAAAGCCAAAAGGCTAAATTTAAATAATAATAGTGGAGGTATTAAAATGAATCAAGTTGTATTAGTTGGGAGATTAACTAGAGACCCAGAGCTAAAATACATACCAGGAACAGGCACAGCAGTAGCATCATTTACAATAGCTGTAGACAGAAATTATATAAAAAAAGATGGGAAAAGGGATACTGACTTTATACCAATAGAGGTAATAGGTAAATCAGCTGAATACTGTGCAAATTACATAACAAAAGGGAAGCTAGTAGCATTAGAAGGAAATATAAGAGTTGATAATTATCAAACTCAATCAGGAGAAAAGAGAACATTTACAAAAGTAAGTACAAAATCAGTACAGTCATTAGAAAGTAAGAGTAAATCAAGTAATTCATATAAAGAGAGTGTACAAGATGGAACAATAGGACTAGACCCTCAAGGATTTGAAATTATAGATGATGATGAGTTACCATTTTAATCTGAAAAATTAAATATGAGGTGAAATAAATGTTTAAAGTAGAAAGGTATTTTAGTGGCTCAGTAGTGGACAACCTTATTGAAGATGACCTTACATGTAGAAACTACTTAGCATTATATTGTTGCTTGTTAGGTATTACAAAAAATGGAAAAAGAGTATATCCTAAGCCAGAAAAAATGTTAGCTGAGTTTGGAGTGAAGAAGGATAGAAAAATAAAAAAAGAGTTACCAGTAAGAATTAGAAATGTTAATACAGGAGAAGTAAAGGAATTTGAGTCTATAGATGGTGCAGCCTGTTTTTTAAGATTAAAATATCAAGCAGTTTATCAAGCTATTAAAAAGAAAAGCAAAACTAGAAGTGGCTGGAAGGCTGAATATATTGAGGAGGAATAATGGAAGTTTCAAGGACAGAATACACAATTAAAAGAGCAAAAGAATTATATGACACTGGAGAGGATATATTTACTGCAATAGACAAAGCTAGAGATGAATATGAGGAGATGTTAAGAAATGAGTATTTTAACTAGTATTGTACTCATAATAAGCAGCTTTATAGTTGGTAGAGTTTATGAGTATAGATTAAATCTAAAAGAGTGCGAAAACTGTGAGAATAAGTATCATGAAAAATAAGAAAGAAGTGGTTTTATGAATAAAAGGATAATTTGCAATTGGTGTGGTAAGTTATTTTACATTCCAAAAGAGTCTAAAAGAATTTACTGTTGTAAAAAATGCGAGAAAAAGGCTAATAAAAGCAATAGAGGGCATCAAAATTAATTTTAAATCAATAAAACTATGGAGGAATAGCAATGAATAAGTTTCAAAAAGCAGTTTCTCAAATGGTAAAGCAAGAGGAAAAAGAGAATTTATGGCAAGGATATGAAAATTGTAGGGTAGGTAGAAGTATACCAAGCTCAATAAGAATATATGTAAAAGGATTTAAAAGGTTTGGATATAGTGTACATGAGGTTTATAACTTTATAAATGATATTAATAAGTATTAGTAATTTTTAAGAGATAAAGGAATTATTTAATTGAGTAAATACAATAATAAGAAAATTATAATAGATGGAATTAAATTTGATAGCAAAGATGAATCAGAATATTATCTATATTTAAAAGAAAAGAAAGAAAATGGAGAAATAAAAGATTTTGGACTTCAACAAAAGTTTGAATTACAGCCTAAATTTAAGAAGGATGGAAAGAACTATAGGGCTATTACATATACAGTTGATTTTGCCATATACAAATGGGATGGTGAAGTTGTTTATATAGATGTGAAAGGATACAGCACACAGCAAGGTGAACTTAGAAAAAAGCTTTTTGATTACAAATATCAAGATAAAAAATTGATATGGATTGCTAAGAGTAAAAAATATGGAGTAGATGGTTGGATAGAATATAGTGAACTTAAGAAAAAGAGAAAAGAAAATAAGAAAAAGGTAGCTTAAGTAAATAGGGGTGATGTTATGGCAAGTAAAGTTAAAAAGGAGTTTTTTATGGCAACTAAAAAGCACCTTGAGAACTACAAACAATTACATATTAATATTGAAAGTCTAAAACTTCAAATAAAAAATCTTAAAGAGTGCCATTTAGGTGATTTTATGCAAGGTTTAAGCTATGACAGCATTCCTATAAGTAAGACTAATTCAATAAGTAATCAAGTTGAAAATGAGTTAATTATCCTTGAAGAAAAGATAATAGAAAAACAGATAGAACTATATGAAATGGAAGCACTAAAATATACAATAGATGTATCCATAAGCAATTTAAAACCTATACATAAACAAATTATAAGGTATAGGTATATTGAAGGCTTAGAATGGAGTTTAATAGTTGATAAAGTATACTTAGAAGAAAGACAATTAAGGGAAAGAGCTAATCAAGCTATTAGTTCAATATCGATAGCTTTATTTGGTAAAAAAGCACTAATAGAGCAAGAACCATTATTTAAAATGTTAGATTTATAGGCAGTTAACAACTGTCTATTTTTTTTACTAAAAAAAGGAAAAATGTATTGATTATATCGGTACGACATGATATACTATAAATATAGAAAGGAGGTGAAAGAAGTGGTCAAAAAAATAAAAGAGTTCGGCAAAGTTATCAAAGCCCTTACCGAACTTGTTCTTGAAATAGGTACACTAATAGCCGTTATAAAAATGGTATTAGATAGCCTATAAGACTTTAGAAGGGAAGTCAGCACCTTCCCTTCTAATTAAATAATAATACATGACCACTCAAAATACAATGGGAAAATATAATGAATTAATTACAGAATTAGGGAAATTAAGTTTTGGCATAGTTAAATTAATTGGTGCAATAGCATTATTAATATTTGCTATAAAATATTTATTTTCCTAGAGGGAGAGAAAGAAATGGAGAAAAGAATATTGAAAGTACTTTTATCAAAAAGTGGCTCTGGTTCACTAAGCCCTAAAATAAGTTTACCAGCCACATGGATTAAAGAAATGAATATAACACAAGAGGAAAGAGAAGTTGAAGTTTATTTTGAAAATAATGAAATTAGGATTAAAAAGAAAGACCTAGATTAAATTCTAGGTCTTTCTTTTGCCGTTTTTCTGCCGATTTTACAATTTAAAATATGAGATAATAGTATTGTGGAAATGAATATTTCTCTCTCAAAACTAAATACATATGTGGGCTAGGTTAAGGGATTCACCTAGCTTATATGAACAGACTAGGCAGGGCATGAGGATGCTGTAAGTTCAATTCTTACTATGTTCAAACTTATTAATACACTATATGTAGATATTTTGGATTAAGTCCGAATTTAATTCAAATGTCTAAAAGGGTGGGGCTTGGTAACCTCACTCAATTTGCAAGAACTGGTGTGTAATCTTAGGTTCGATTCCTAAAACTTGCTCCCTTAAATATAATATGTATCCCCTAAAAATAAGACTTTAGATTAATTTTAAAGTCTTATTTTTTTATTTATAAAGCAAATAAAGAGGTGGTGGTATGGCAAATTTGACTGAAAAACAAAAAAGGTTCTGTGATTATTATATTGAAACTGGTAATGCAACAGAAGCATACAAAAAAGCATACAAAAATAACAATCAAAGAACATCAGAAAGTAATGGAAGTAGACTGCTGAGTAATGATAAGGTTAAAAATTACATTGATGAAAGATTAAAGCAAATTGAATCAAAGAGGATAGCAGATGCAAAAGAAGTTATGGAGTATTTAACAAAAATATTAAGAAATCAAGAGAAAGAAGAAGTTATAGTAGTATCTGAAAATGGTCCTGAAATAATAAAAAAAGATGTAAGTATAAAAGACAGAAATAAAGCAGCTGAATTATTAGGGAAAAGATATGCTTTATGGACTGAAAAAGTTGACCTAGATGGAAATGTTGGAGTAACCATAATTGATGATATAGGTAATGTAGAAGATGAATAAAAAATTATCTGAAATAATAAATAAAAATTTCTATGAATTTTGGAAAGTAAGTAATAGCAATAAATATTTATATCATGTATTAAAAGGTGGAAGAGCTTCAGCAAAGTCAACTCATATAGCCTTTTGGCTAACTTTAGCTATGGTTAAATATCCTGTAAATACTGTTTGCTTTAGAAAGGTTGGTAATACAATCATGGATAGTGTTTATGAGCAATTAAAAGAAACTATAGAGATATTTGGTTTAACACATTTATTTCAGTTTAAAAAATCTCCAATGGAAATTATTTTTATTCCAAGAGGAAATAAATTTATATTTAGAGGTCTTGATGACCCACAAAAGATAAAATCTATAAAGTCAGCTAAATATCCAATTGCTTTTGCATGGTTTGAAGAGGTAGCAGAAATAAAAACAGAAGATGAGCTATCTATGGTAATTAATTCAGTGTTACGTGGAGAATTACCAGATAAATTGAATTATAAAATATTTTTATCATACAATCCTCCAAAAAGAAAGCAATCATGGGTTAATAAGAAATTTGAAACACATACATTACCTAAAAATACGTATGTTCATCACAGTATTTATTTAGATAATCCTCATATATCAAAAGCTTTTATTGAAGAAGCTAATGAAATTAAAATAAGAAATGAGTTTAAATATAGATGGGAGTACTTAGGAGAGCCTATTGGTTCTGGAGTAGTCCCTTTTTCTAATTTAGAGTTTAAAACAATAACAAATGAAGAAATACTTCACTTTGATAACATAAGGCAAGGTAATGACTTTGGATATGCAACAGACCCTATGGCATTTGTAAGGCTTCATTATGATAAAAAGAAAAGAATTATATATTTTATAGATGAAATATTTGGAGTGAAAATGTCTATAAGAGAACTAGCTTCTAAGATTAAATCAAAAGGGTATGACGATTTTAATGTTGTTTGTGATAGTGCAGAACCAAGAAGTATTGCAGAACTTAGAGAGTATGGAATAAGAGCATTAAAAGCTAAAAAAGGATCTGGTTCAATAGAATTTGGAGAGAACTGGTTAGATGATTTGCAAGCAATAGTAATAGACCCAAATAGAACTCCAAATGTCGCTAGAGAATTTGAAAATATAGATTATCAAACAGATAAAGATGGAAATGTAAGAGCTAAGTTAGAAGATAAAGACAATCATTCAATTGATGCAACAAGATATGCACTAGAGTTAGATATGAAAACACATGGAAGAGAAAGACAATATAACAGTAGATAGGGGGTGTAACATGTTAGATTTGATAGATATAATTCAGATGGAACTTACAGGCTTATATGGTCAAGAAGTAATACGAGAAATGGGTGAAATTATAAGGCTGTATGATAAGTATGAAGGTACAGGACAACATTGGATAGAAGAGGAACAAGATTATAAGCAAACAAGAAAAAGAACAAATTACATTAAGAAGCTAATTAAAGAAGAAGCAAGGTTTTTATTTGGAAAGACACCAATATTTACAATTAGCCCAGAAAATGACTTAGATAAAGAAAAAGCAGAAGAAATAAACAAATGTATTAACAAAATTCTAAAGAGAAATTTATTTTCAGATAAATTAATTAAGGCAGCTAGAGATTGTTTTATTGGTAAAAGGATAGCTATAAAACTACATGCAGATAAAGAAAGCAAGAGTTTAAAGATAATGTTTGTACCCAGTTTAGAGTTTATATATGAGCCTTTTGATAACCAATTTGATGAACTTAAGAAAATCGTATTTTTCCATCAAACAAATCAAGAAGTGGAAAAAGATAAACAGAGAATTTGGAAACAAAAATATGAAATGGTTAATGGGAAATGTATATTAAGTGAAGGTATATATAATGGTTATGGATTATGTATAGAAGAAATAGTAAGTGATACAGATTTAAAACTTAGTGGAATACCTTGTTATGTAATTCTTAATGATGGTTTACTTGGTGATTTAAAAGGTGAGAGTGATATAGAAGAGATATTTGATAATCAGATGGCTTATAATAAGCTTGCTTCTGAGGATATAGATACTCTTAAAAAAGGAATGAATCGTATTATATATGGTGTTGATGTTGAAGAAGAGTCAAGTAAACATTTTAAAATAAAGCCAGGTGCTTATTGGGATGTAGAAACATCTCAAACTGCTGACCAAAAACAAGCACAAATTAATACAATTCCTACTGACTTTGGATATGATAACAGAATAGAAAATTCACTTAATAGAATTAAATCAGATATGCATGAGGTATTGAATATACCACTTATAAATAATCAAGACCTTAAAGGTATGATGACATCAGGCAAATCAATGAAGGCTTTGTATTGGCAACTAATAACTAGATGTGAAGAAAAAATGAAATCATGGGGTCCAGCTCTTGAATGGTTAATACGAGCTATGATAGAGATGATAGAAGTATATAACATAGCTCAAATACCTAAATTAGATGCAGATTCCTATGAAGTGCTAGTTGAAAATCAGTATCCATTACAAGAGGATGAGGATTCTGAGAAATTACTTGATATTCAACAAGTAAATGCTCAAGCAATGTCTAGGAAAACTTTCATTAAGAAGTGGACTGATACTAATGATGATATAGCAGATGAAGAATTACAACAAATGTCAATAGAAAGACAAATATTAGAAGAAAGCTTCAATCTGGAAGAAGAATCAGAGGAAGAAACTGCTGAAAAAGAACCAAAAGAAGTAGTTGATGACTAATGACAAATAAGTTTAATAAGGCTATGAAGAATGCTGAAAGAGTCAGAGATATATCTTCAAATAAAACTACTAAGAAGATAAGACAATTATATAAAGATATAGCTAATGAATATGCAAAAAAATTAAATAAAGTTAACTCTAACACATTAACTGAACAATATTTAAGAGAAAGTATAATTTATTTAAGTAAAGAGTATGATAGGTTAGGAAAGAGGCTAAAAAAAGATATTGAAAGTGAAATATCAAAAGTAATAAAAACTACTACAGATGAACAATTAAGCTTTTTCAATAACATATGTGATAACTATTCAGTTAATTTAAAGCCACAATTCACTGATATGTTTAGTAAAGTTCATGAAGATGTACTAAGACAAGTTATATCTGGTAGCATGTACAAAGATAAAATTAAATTAAGTGATAGAATTTGGAGTAATATAGATAAAACTAAGAAGGATTTAGACTACATTGTAAGTAGAGGATTAGCAGAAAAAAGAGGTAGTTATGATATAGCAAAAGATTTAGAAAAGTATGTTAATCCAAAGGTAAAGAAAGATTATGATTGGTCAAAGGTATACCCTAAAAGTAATAAAAAGATAGATTTTAATGCCTATAGACTGGCATCCACATATATAACTCATGCGTATCAAAAGACAGCTAAAGAAAGCTGTAAGAAGAATCCATTTGTTAAAGGGATTAAATGGATGTCATCACATCATCCTAGAATGTGTAAGGTTTGTGCAGATAGAAATGGGAAAACATATATTCCAGAAGAATTACCATTAGAACATCCTCTAGGAAAGTGTACTTTTGAATATGATATTCCAATGAGTATGGAGGACATAGGGAAAGAGTTAAGAAGCTGGATAGATGGAGAAAAGAACTCTAAACTTGATGAATGGTTTGATGAATATGGATTAGAGTTTGCAGGAATAGAAGGAAAAGTTAATAAGAGTAAAGAGCCAACTGAAGATGAAATGTTAGCTTTATATAAATATATGGGTGGAGATGCCTATAAAATTAATGAGAAGTTAAGAAGAAATATTAAATTGACAGAAGAAGATGAATGGTTTATAAATAACTTAGATAGAGTTTTAGATAAAATACCAAATTATGAAGGGGATGTTACAAGGTCATTATATTTTTATAATCAGGAAGACTTAATTAAATTTTTAGAGGAGCACAAGCTTAGAAAAGTTAAAGAATATAGAGAATTTTTATCAACTACAAAAGGAGACACTTATAATCCTAATGCACAAGTGGAAATTTATATATTTGACTCTAAAAATGGGAAGAATATAAGCATGTATAATGATAAAGAAAAAGAAATTTTGTACAAGAGAAACTCTAAATTTGAAGTAATGGAAATTGAAGAAATAAATGGAAAATACTTTGTATTATTGGAGGAGAGAGATGAGTAAAGATGATAACTATAAAGAACCTTTTAGTCATCCAAGGTGGAAAGATGTACCATGGGGCGAAACTATTAGAGAAGTAGAACGAACTGAAGAGGAACAAGCAGAAATTAGGAAAAAATTTAGAAAAAAATTAAAAGAAATTGGAGTATTAAAAGAAGATTAAAGACACTTACTTAAATTAAAAATTAGTAGGTGTTTTTTTATTGCCTTTTTTAGCTATATGTAGGCGTAAAAGAAATAAATAGCAAACTATACTAGAGAAGCAAAACTCGTATAAAAGCGTAGTGTAGGAGGTAATAATGGAAGAATTATTAAAAAAATTAGGATACCAAGATACAGACATAAAAAACATAATTGAGGGTATGAAAAAAGATAAAATTTACACTTCTAAGGAAGAAAACATAGATGAAAGATACAATAAGTTGAAAGAACAAAAAATAGCCTTAGAAGAGCAAATAAAAGGTGCAAATGATACTATATCAGATTTGAAGAAAAATAGTAAAAACAGTGAAGATATAGAAGCAAAAGTGAAAGAATGGGAAAATAAATATAACGAACTTGATAGCACGAGTAAAGCCAAAATAAAAAATATGACTATAGACTATGCCATAAATTCTAAATTATCTGGAGTAAATGAAAAATATAAGAAGCTCTTATGCAAAGAATTTGATATTGATAAGATTGAAGTAAAAGATACTGGAGAAATTATAGGCTTAGATGAACAATTTAAAAACATATCAGAAACATATAAAGAATGGTTTGAAAGTTCTACTCCAAGTAATACTGGTTCACCAGGTAATTTCCCGAGAAAATCAAATGTAGTCAATAATCCTTTTATAAAAGAAACATTCAATTTAACAGAACAAGGAAAATTATTAAAAGAAAACCCTGATAAAGCTAAAGAATTTGCAGCTCAAGCAGGAATAAATTTATAAGAAAGAGAGTGATTTAAATGGCAGTAACAAAATTAAGTGATGTAATAGTACCAGAATTATTTAACCCATATGTAATAAACAAGAGCATGGAGTTATCAGCTCTATATCAAAGTGGAATAATTACAAATGATGCAAGTTTGAATGCTTTAGCTTCTCAAGCTGCACCAGTTGTAAATATGCCTTTCTTTGAAGATTTAAGTGGAGAATCAGAACAAATAATAGAAGATGCTGATTTAACACCAAATAAAATTACTTCAAGTCAAGATGCAGCAGCTATATTAAGAAGAGCGAAAATGTGGGCAGCTACTGATTTATCAGCAGCTATGGCAGGAAAAGACCCAATGGCAGCAATAGCAAGTTTAGTTGGAAGCTTCTGGGCTAGAGATATGCAAAAAGAACTTATAGCAGTTTTAAATGGTATATTCTTATCTGCAAATATGACAACAAATAAATTAGATATATCAGCCGCAACAGGAAATGCAGCAAAATGGTCACCAGCAGCTTTTATAGATGCACAACAGTTATTAGGTGATGCACAAGAACAATTAAAGGCTATAGCAATGCATTCAGCTACAAAATCAGCACTTAAAAAGCAAAATTTAATAGAAACTATTAGACCAGATGCAGGTCCAGACTTTGACGTTTATCAAGATAAATTAGTTATAGTTGATGATGGTTGTCCTGTAACAAAAGAAGGTGTTTATACTTCCTATCTATTTGGTAGTGGAGCAATAGCTTTAGGAAATGGTAATCCAGTAGGATTTGTAGCTACTGAGATAGATAGAGATAAGAAAAAAGGTTCTGGAGTAGATTATTTAATTAATAGAAAAACATATATACTACATCCAAGAGGTATAAAATTTACTAATGCAAGTGTAGCTAAAACAGAAGGACCTTCAAGATTAGAGTTAGCAAAAGGTGAAAACTGGACAAGAGTTTATGAACCTAAACAAATAAGAATAGTTGAATTTAAGCATAAATTATAAAATGTAGATTTAGTAGGTGATAGTATGGATTTAGAAGTTTTAAAAAATATAAAAATAGAACTTAGAGAAGAACAATCACCTTTTTTTTCTGATGATGAAATTACTTATTACTATAATAAAAACAATCAAGATTTTAAAAGTACTATGTATGAGTTATGTATATTAAAGGCTGAAAATGATAGTATCACTTTACCTGGAGGATTAAGCATGCCAGAAAATAAATTATACTGGTTAAATTTAGCAAAAAAATATAAGACAAATGGAAGTAGATGTCTATGATAGCTCAGAAAGTAAAGCCAAAGATAATTAAGGCTATAAATAAGATGCCAACAGAAGGTATAGTAAAAAGAGTTGGAGTAAATGAGTTTGGAGAGCCTTCAGATGAAGAGAATATAATTTGTAATGTAATAGGCTTATATCATGAAGGAAGTAGCTCCATAAGTCAAATAACAAAGGATAAAGGTGTTGTTATAAAAGATAAAGAGCAATATTTAATGGTTGTTTATGATGAAGATACAATAAAAATAAAACAAGGTGATTTTATGTATTTGGATAATAATAAGTTTGTTATACAGGACCTTGGAAATCAAAATAGAATGAATATTTATTTTGATTTAAAGTTAGGAAAGGTGAGATAGTATGAGCAATGGATTTAAATTTGATGCTAACAAACTACTTAATGCCTTAGTAAGTAGAGAAATGAAAACCAAAGCTGCACTAGGAGCTTATGCAGATACTTCATCTCAGTTACTAGAAAGTAATGCTAAAAATGATAGACCATGGAAAGACCATACTCATGAGGCTAAAAACAGGCTACATGGTAGTTGGGAATGGCAAGGAGATACTATAAGGATAGCACTTAGTCATGGAGTTGACTATGGATTATACTTAGAAAAAGGTACAAGACCACATGTTATAGAAGCAAGACCAGGAAGTTACTTATTTTGGGATGGAGCATCACATCCTGTTAAAAAAGTTAATCATCCAGGAAGTAGACCATATCCAATTATAATGCCAACTATAGAGAAATGTGGACCAAGTATTATAAGGGGTCTTGATGTGATTTTAAAGTAGGTGAAACATGTTTAAAAAAATATATAAATATTTAAAAAATAAAGGTTTTAATGTGTATTCAATTGGGCAACATCAAGGATTATGCATAGAGCCTTTTTTAGTTATATTTGAAAAAGGTTCACTACAAACAACAGAAAAAAATATAATAAAAGATTTATTTGAGATATATGTATTTTATCCAATTGGACAGTATTCTAAAGTAAGTGAATACAAGACAAATATTGAAAATGTAATGGATGAAATAGTAGGAATAAAACAAGCTTATGAAGCTTTACCTATTCTTATAGATGATGAGAAACAAGCTTATTTTACAAGATTAAGTTATTATGAAAACAAACAAATTAGGAGGTAATAAATATGGCAGTACAAATATTAAATCAATACCCACTTACAGATGTTGTATTAGTTCAAATTGAAACAGTTGAACAAAATCCAGTTACATATACATTTGATACATCTGATGAGATAGGGACAGAGGAAATCATTTCTGAAGGTGAAGAATTAACATTAAAAATAAAGAAAAAAATAATAGCAAATAGAGCAGCAGAAGATACAAGCTTAGGATATGATTTAACATTAAAAGACAATGTGTTTTGTCCAGAAATACTTCAAATAATGCAAGGTGGAACAATAGAAAAAGAGGAAGATGGTAGCTTTAAGAGATACTTAGCTCCTGAAGTAGGAAAGACTTTTTCTAAAAAATCTTTTAAAACAATAATATATAGTTCTGTTGTTGGACCAGGAGGAGATACTGGACAATTTGCTAAGACTACTTTCCCAAATTGTAAAGGAAAATCTGTTCCACTTAACTTTAAAGATGGAGAATATTATTCAAATGAATATGTTATAAATAGTAGACCTAATACAGGGCAATCTCCTTATGAGGTTGAAATAGTAGAAGAGTTGCCTAATGGTTATGAAGCTACAAAAGTATTTTTAGATAGTGCATCTGTATCAGGAGCAACAGCAGGAGATAAAAAGATAACAGGATTAACAGCAGGTAAAATATATAAGGTTACAGTTAATAGTAATATAAAATATACTTTAGCAGATGGAACATTAACAGATACTGAGTCTGATAAAGCAGCATTAACAGGAACAGAGATAATAGGATTAACAAATGGAGAAACATATAAAGTTGAAGAAGTTAGTGTAAGTATATAAATAGATTAAAGCTCTAGTAATTAACTAGAGCTTTTTTAGAAAGGGGACACAAATATGAATGAACTTAAAGTAACAAGTTTAGAAGAATTAAAGAAAATAAAATTGACTGAGGTAATAGAGGTTGGAAGATTTTTAGATGGAACTATGTTAGTTGCAGAAGTAAAGCAACCTGACTTAATGGCTCTTGCAATGGCTGGTAAGATACCAAACAGCCTAATGTCAGCATCAATGAGTTTAGTTGAAGAGAAGGAAAGTAAAGATAGTACAGGTGAAAAAGTACTAAAGAAGATGAATGATGAGTCTAATTTCTCAAAAGAAATGTTTGAAATGATGGATATAGTGGCTAAAGAAGTGTTAGTTAACCCTACATATGCTCAGATTAAAAAAATAGGACTGGAACTTTCTATTGAACAAAGATTAACATTATTTAATCGTATTCAAGGAGGTACAAAGTCACTAGAAAACTTTCATCAAGAGTCCACAGATATTGAGGATTCTAAATCAAGTGATAATGTACAACAAGATGCCTAGTGAGATATTAAGAATTAAAGATGAATATACCTCTTTTTGTTTCGATGAAGCTTGTATGTTTTTAGTAGATGCTATAAAAAATGATAAAAAGCTTAAATTTGAAAATGATGAAAAGAAAACTATAGATAAAAATGAGAGAAAAACTTTTGTCCAAATAGCATTAGAGAAAAAGAAAAAAGTTAATAGGTAAAATATTCTAAATGAATAGAGTGAATTAATGTTAATTTATGATATAATGATAATATAGATATTTTACAGTGTTCAATTTCTTATATACATTGGATGTAATCATTGAAAGTACTATGATATAAGCATATTTTGTGATATATCAAAAACACTACTGGTTACTCACTGCAATTTTAATATGGTTTTATATGTGTAAGGATTTAAAATGCTCAATTTATTTTGGGGTATTATATTAACTATGTGGTATGTAAAGCTTTATCAGACAAAGAAAAAGAAGCTTTAATAAAAAGTATTATATTAACTAAGTGGTATGTAAAGTTGCAGAAATATAATTTTGTTGTTCTAAATTTAATTTGTATTATATTAACTAAGTGGTATGTAAAGAGGTATGGATTCTACAGCAGCTACAGAAAAATTTTCAGGTATCATATTAACTAAGTGGTATGTAAAGGCTTCTCTAGCTATCGCTGCTATAAGCAATTGCTCATGTATTATATTAACTATGTGGTCTAAAAATTGAATAAGCGCACAAAACACCTACTTAAACATATAGGTGTTTTTAGTATGTTTAAAATATTTTTAAATAATTGGATAAATCTGCTAAATCAATAGACTAAATTATTAATTTTAGATAGAATTATATTTGAATAAATAATTTAATAGGGGAGATTATATTATGAAATTAACAAAAAAAGTATTAGTTTTGAGCATAATAGCCTGTTTTTCTGTAATGATGTTTGTGACAGGATGTACTAGTGCACCAGCATCTAAAATGGAGGAAGTAGGTCAAGAAGTACCAAAGGAAGAAGAGGAAGAAGTATCAACAGAAGATAAGGTTGACCTAAATAAATTTAATCCAGATGAACTTCTAGATTATCAGATGAATGAGTTTAAAAAGAGCTGGGATTCATTAGCATATGTAGAAAAAAGTGTAAGTAATGGTGAAATGCCTGAAAAAGGATTAAAAACTGCTGCTGATTTATATGAATGGCGTTTTGGAGATTTATATAAAGAAACTCAAAAATATAAAGAAAGTCATGATTTGACTGATATCCAATCAAAGGCTTTTGAGGAATTAAAAACAGTAACATTCTCAGCGAATTTATATTGCAAAGGGATATTAGGTGATAGCGAAGACTTAAAGAGTAGTAAGGACCTTTTAAATGAAGCACTTGAAAGATATGATAATTTACGTAATCCAAAGTAATAGTATAAATGAAGCACTTACTTTAACATGAGTAAGTGTTTTTTTTATACAAAAAATTAAGTGAAGGGAGGGAAAAATATGTCCTTAGAATTAGGAACAGCAGTTGGTTATTTAGACCTAGATGGAGGGAAGTTTTTTAAAGCTCTTGCAGATGCAGCTAAACAACTTAGTCAATTTAATTCACACACAAGAACTACAGGAAGTGCTATGACAGCAATGGGAAAACAAATTTCTGATACAGCAAATTCTTTGACACAAATAGGTAGACAATCAGCATTAGCAGCATCAGAATTAAATAAAATAGCATCAACTTCAAGTGGACCATTTTCATCACTAAAAAACTCTATAAAACAGACTGAGAATGAACTAAAAACAGCTAGAAACACAATAGATGTATATGCTCAGGGTATAACTAAGCTTACAAGTGAAATAGATAAGTCGAAGCAAAAGTACACTGAAATAGGAAACAAAATAGAAAGATATGAGCAACAATTAGAACGTTGCAATAGTATGTATGGAGAAAGTTCAGAACAGTCACAAAGATATAGAGAAGCTATTGAAAGACTTAAAAATTCTCAAACTCAGTTAGGCAATGAAATCGAAAATGGAGAAGATTCTTTAACTGATATGAGAACAGCCATGAATAATGCAGAGGCAGAAGCTAATAGACTTAGTGATTCATTAAGAAGCATGCCATTTGATGCTATTGGAACTAAAATGAAAGATATTGGGCAAACACTAACTTCTACAGTTACAACTGGACTAGTTGCAATGGGAACAGCAGCAGTAACAGCAGCTACAAACACAGAACAAGCAATGTCAGTTGTTAACTCTATATTACAACTAAATACAGAAAAGGTTCAAGGTGGTAAAAGTGAATGGGATGCTTATGCAAGCACATTAAAAGAAGGTGCTAATGAAATTGGAATGGCTTACGATGAATATGCTAACTCTGCATATAATGCGATATCTGCGAGTGTAAAGCAAGCAGATGTAACTGAATTCTTAGCACAAGCAGATAAACTAGCAACAGCAGGTTTAACAGATTTAGCAAAAGCTACAGATGTGTTGACAACTATTCAAAATGCGTATGGGATGTCCCAAAAGGATATGGCTCATGTAAGTGATGTTCTTATACAGACCCAAAATAAAGGCAAAATTACGGTGGATGAGCTAGCAAGTTCTATGGGTAAAATAATTCCAACAGCAAAAAGTTTGAATGTATCAGTTGAGCAACTAGGAGCTGGATATGCTATATTAACTGCAAAAGGAATTGCTGGCGCAGAAGCAACAACTTACATGAATGCGATGTTCAATGAACTTGGGAAAAGTGGGAGTAAGGCAGATAAAATACTTAAAAAATTAACAGATAAAGGATTTGCTGATTTGCAAAAAGAAGGAAAATCAACAGCAGATGTATTATTAATATTAAATGATTATGCAAAGAAAAATAGCTTATCTCTATCAGACCTATTTGGCTCGGCAGAAGGTGCAAAGGCAGCTAATGTTTTACTAGGTGATGCAGTTAATGAAACTACAGGAGAAATAATTGAAGGTACAAAGAGTGCTGATTCATTTAATCAAATGCTTAATGATATGAAAAATTCTACTGGACTTTGTGATAAAGCGTTTGAGCAACTGGACAATACTACAAAGACTAAACTTGAAGATGCATTGAATTCAGCGAAAAATATGATGTCTGATTTGGGTGAAGTTATGATGCCTGTGGTTGCTAAAGTAGCTGAGATGGCAACTGCTTTTATGAAAAGTGTCAGCGAAATGGCAAAGAGTAATCCTAGTTTCGCTAGAATAATTGTATCGATAGGAACTGTAATAGCAGCAATAGGACCTTTGCTAGTGATTCTTGGAACTATGGCAATTACAATACCAAGAGGAATAGATGCAATCAAAAATTTGGGTGGCACATTTACATTTCTATCAAGAACATTAGCTGTGGTAAGAGGAGCAACAATACCTACATCAGCTGGTATGGCTACCTTAGCTAAAGCTATAGCATTTTTGAGCACACCTGTAGGAACCTTGACACTAGCACTCGGAGCATTAGCTGTAGTAATTGGAACTAACCTAGTAAAAGAAATGAGCAAACCAGCTGTCGAGATAGATAACTTTGGAAAAGATGTTGATAAAAGTACTAAGAAAATAGTGGGTTCATACCTTGAAATGAGTGAAGAAATAACTAAGTCAGCCATGCAAATGCAGTTAGGAACTGTTACAAAAGAAATGGTTGATGATATGAGTAAAAATTTAGATGGATTAAAAGATAAGGTGCTTCCAAAGTTTGAAGAATTCAAATCAAGTGCTCAGGAAACTCTTAATGGATTGTGGAACCAATCAAGCGAGCTTAGTGCTAAAAGAGAAATAGAGATAACTGGAATAGTTTTGAAGTCTTTAGATGAACGAAAGAAACAATATGAAGAAAATTGTGACAGAATAATTGAAATAGGGGAAAAAGCAAGGAAAGAAAGAAGAGAAGCTACAGAAGCGGAAGGTAAAGAACTTGCAAGACTACATCAAGAAAACAATGAAATAGCTATTACTCTATTATCCAAAAGTGCATCTGATGCACTTATAATAAAAGAAAGAGTTCATGCTAACGATAAAAAAATGACAGTTAAGCAGGGGGCAGAGCTAAGAGCAGAAGAAAATAAAAACTATAAAGCTCGAAAGGAAGATATAGAAAAAGCTTATGAAGAACAGCTATTTTACGCAGCAATAGCAAGAGAAGCAGGTACAGAAGAAGCAAATAAGGGTGCTGATGAACTTGTAGCAGTGGCAAAGAAACAAAGAGAAGATTCTTTAAAAGAACTAGAAGGTCAGCATAAAGAAACTGTAACTGAAATAGAAAAAATGGTTGGAGATGGCATAAAAGCCTACAATGGTGATGGAACAGTCAAAAGTAAATGGAAACTATTTCAAGAAGGTACAAAAGAAGATATTAACAATGCTCAGAAAAACTTAGACCAATGGTGTAAGGATATAGATTCTAAATTTTCAACTTGGTGGAACGATTTAGTTGAGGAACTTTCTACTTTTTTACCTAAATTTGTCGAAGATTGGAATAAAGATATGGAAGTCATATCTAATAACTTAAGTACATGGTGGGAAAACATAAAAACTGGTTTTTTAGATTGGTGGAATGGTATATGTGAGGATTGTAATAATGGTTGGCAAAAATTAAAAGAGGATGCATCTACATGGTGGGAAGATATCAAACAAGGTATATCTGATTGGTGGAATAGTATATGTGAGGATTGGAAAACTGGATGGCAGAACTTAGGTGATAACTTCAACTCATGGTGGCAAGATTTAAAGGACAAATGGTTATCAAGTATGGAAGAACTAGGAATAGATACTTCATCAGTTTGGGGATTTATTACTTCTTCAATTGAAGAATCTTGGAATTTCATTAAAGATAAAGCAGAAGAAATATGGGATAATATAAAAGATTATATATCAGACAAATGGGACGAATTGAGAGACAAAGTGCCTATATTCGATACAATATCTAATAAAATTTCTACTGCATGGGATTTTATAAGTGGAAAAAAATCAATTTGGGGTTCTATAACTTCATTTATAACTGGTAAATGGAATGAGCTTAAATCAAAGTCTTCTATTTTTAACATAATAAGTAGTGTTATATCAAAAGCCTGGGACGTTATTAAAGGAAAAACTTCTATTTGGGATGCAATAAAAGACCTTATTAAGAAAGCCTGGGATGCTATAAAAACTGGAATAGATGATAAAATAACACTTATAAAATCAGCTATAAAAACTGGATTTGATAAAATGAAAGGGTTTATGACTAAGCCATTTTCAGATGCAAAATCAACTATAGATAGTATTATTGGTGGAATTTCTTCTGCTGTTGGTAAAGTTAAAAATATGGTGAGCAGTATCTTTAGGAGTGGTTCTATGATTCCTCAAAATAGTAATGGTTTTATTCAAAAAGATATGTTGCCAACACCAATGATGTTGAAAACCTCAGCCATAGGTTTTGCACCAAGTAGAGGAAGTATGCTAGATTCTATCAGCAAACTTTCTAATACCATGGCGAAAGGCATGGGCAGTTCGTCAGGAATAGTTTCACAATTTGGTAATGCAGGAAAAAATTCAGCAAAAGCATATTTAGATGGATTATCAAACATAGAAGAAGGATTAACAAATACACTTAGAACAGTCCAAGCAATAATAGGTAATGGAAACATAAAAGAAGCACAAGAAATTAAAAAGTTTAATAAGGAAGTTCAAAAGCTACAAGAAGAAAAAGCTGAAGAAATAGCAGAGTTAGATAAAGAACATAAGAAGAAACAAAAAGAAAGAAATGAAAAAGAAAACGAAGATATAAAGGAAGCAGAAGCAAAGAAATATAAGAATAAAAAAGAAAAGTTAGCAGCCTTAAAGAAAATAAAAGATAAGTATAATAAGGAATCTGTAAAAGACCAAGAAGAATATAGAGAAAAACTTGAAAAAATTAATAAAAAGTATGATAAAAAAGAAAAAGAAGATACTGAAAAGCATCAAGAAGAACTACAAAAACTTAGAGAAGAAAAAATAAAAGCTGAAAGAGATTTCAATAAAAAATATAATGATATTAAAGAAGATTATGCTGAAAAAGTAGCAAACTTAGATAAGAAATATATTGAGGACCAAAAGAAACTAAATGAAGAATATCAAAAGATATATGACTCAAGAGTAAAATCTTTAATGGATTATACAGACTTATTTTCTTCTGTAACATTTGAAGAAATTGACAATGATGAGTTAATGGAAAACTTAGAAGAGCAAGTTGATGTACTTAGAAAATGGGACACTGATATGGCAGATTTATCTACAAAAGTAGGTAAAGATTTGTATGAGGAACTATTAGCTAAAGGACCACAAGCCCATAATGAAATAGAAGCTATTAACAAGATGTCAAAAGATCAACTAGAAGAATACGAAAGATTATATCAAGAAAAGAAGAAAATAGCTGAAAGAAGAGCTAAAGAAGATACAGAAGATGAAAAATATAGAATAGAAAAAGAAATTGAAGAATTGAAAAAAACTTATGATGCAGAATATAGAAAACTAGGTCAAGAAATGCAAAAAAGTATAGAGGAACAAATTGAAAGTTTTAAGGATAAATTTGGAGTAGTGCCAGCTATGTTTATGGAAACTGGTAAAGATTCTATGCAGGGCATGATAGATGGTATTAAATCTATGCAAGGAGCATTGGGTAAGGTTTTAAGTGACATAGTTAATTCTATAAATAAACAACTTTCTAATATAGGATTTAAAGATGTAAATATACCTATAGGAGGAAGAAAAGAAGCAGCAAGGTTTAGAAATGAAATAGAAAACTTACAAAGTATAGCATACTCAGATACTCTGGCAAGAGGGATAGCCTCAAATAATTTACTGAAGGATGCAACTGTTAATATAAATAATAATAATAAAGTTGATAATGAAAAAAGTAGTGATAAGAGAGTTGAGTTGACTTTACATATAGAAAAATTTATAAATAATACTAAACAAGATGTAGAGCAAATAGGTTCTGAAATAGCATTTATTACAAATCGAAAATTAAAGTTTTAGTGTGACAAATATATTTTGAATATCCAGATTATGGTATAATGATTTTAGCAAGAAGATGTAACCTATAATCTAAGAGTGGAATTCATACAAACAAAGGTTATCCTCCCAACATTAAGAAGGGAGGTGATTATGTATGGATAATTTTTTACAAGGTGTACTAGCTAGTATTTTAGCTAGCTATATAGTTTACTTGATAAGTAAGTTATTTAGAAAATGTAAAAAACCACTCAAAGCTGGCACT
>NZ_JBJODA010000016.1:0-130493 GCF_045899875.1 Clostridioides sp. GD02377 | reverse complement strand
CGTATATTTAGCCAAATAAGATTTATTTATCTTTCCAGTATTTCCTTTATATGCTTCAAACACTTCATCTATAAAAATAGATTCTTGATAATTTTTACCCATAAAGTTTATATTGTTTTTACTGACTATAAATTCCTTATTTAAAGTTTTATCTGAGTAATATATATTCTTTTTAAGATTTGTACGTTTAAATAAGTTGTATATATTTAGTAGTGGCTTAATTGTACTTAAATTTTTTCCTATATTACTTTCCTTTATATTAAGTAATTTTCTTGCATAGTCATTATATAGCTCTATAGTTTTATCTTGATTTAAAATAATCATCCCTATCGGTATTGAATCAATTAAATGTCTTACTCGATTTTTATATTTCAAATCTTCCATTATAGATTTAATATCAATCTCATCTTCACTATATACATTTTCTTTCACTACTTTTAACTTAGATGATACTACACTTGGGTCTACTTCTAGTCTCTCCAATATTTCTAAATATCCATTATATACAATTTCTCTCCAACCGATATCAATAAAATTTGTAACAAAATCTGGTGTATAAAAAACTTCTCCCAAATAAACTGCTGTATCTACATTTTCTATATGCACACCAAACAACTCTTTGTTATATGGTATAAATTCAATGTGATTTATCCCTAACTTTTTTAGTATTGCTATACATTCTAATGTATATATCCATTCAGGAGTTATAATGAGAACCCTTTTTCCTTTTGGAATTTTACTCAACTTTTCCACTGCATCTTTAGTATACATAGTTTTTACTAAAACTAATTTTTCTTTATTTCTCTTTATCCATTTATCTACTATCTGTTCATCTAAATAATTCATTGCTACTATAACATCACAATTTGACAAGTTTGAATCTTCTATATCATAAGCTTCTATTTTTGCAACATCTCCCAATACCTTTTCAAGTTGCAATTTATATGCTACTTTTAACTTATCATTTATACCAGCCAAAATAATCTTTTTCATTTAGACCCCCACTATAAATGGCTATCCTATTTTCATGACCTCTTTTATCTTATCTACAACGCCATTCTCAGTATTTCTTTTTGCTCTAAATCTAGCAATTTCTTTTAAATACTCATTTGCATTTTCCATGGCATAACTATGATAAGCACTCTTCATCATTTCTACATCATTCAATTGGTCGCCAAATACCATAGTTTCTTCATATTTTATATCTAGCATTCTTTGTACTTTTTTTATAGCACTTCCTTTATTTGCACCTTTTGCAGTTAAATCAAGCCATTCTACTCCAGAAATACACACCTGAGCTCTATCAGAAAACTTTTCAAAGTAGATACTATTATTATGTTCTGCACCTTTGAAGTCAAATACGGCTATCTTTAATACATCTCCTTCTACTTTAGTCAAGTCATCTACAACTTTAAACTTTGCATAGTAAGTACTAACTTCATCTATAAACGCTTCATCTTTACTTTCTATATAAGCGTATTTTTTACCACTCATTACGATTTTCTTACCTTCTATGCTTCTTGTTGTCTCTATAATTTCATTTACTAATTCTTTGTCCAAAGGATTTGATAATATCTCTTTTCCTTTATATACTACCAATGTTCCATTTTCTGAGATAAACATCATATCATCTTTTATATCTTCAAATTTCTTTATAAGATTCTGATACTGTCTACCACTTGCAGCTGAAAACATTATCCCTCTCTCTCTTAATTTTTCAAATACTTTATAAAACTCTGGATTTATTTCGCTCTTCTCATCTAACAAAGTTCCATCTAAGTCTGTTGCTATTAATTTTATCATACATTTCCTCCCCCAAATTATATAATTTATGATTATTTTTTATTATTTTTTATCAGTTTAAATTTTCAATTCCTATTATACACTAAAAATTTTAAATTACAATTTGCTCATTTTGTAAGTTGATATAAGTACATCTAGGAAAATATTTTTTTCAATATGTACATCCATTTATAAAAATTTAAGTCATAATATAATTATATTCCAAGGAAATTAATAATAACTACACACTTTCTTCTTTAAAACATTATAAAAATAATTATATTATGACAAACTTATGCTAATTTATTGTGTTTTTTATTGCTTATGTAACAAATTTTTAATATAATTAACTGTGTGTAATTAAAAAATTTAGAAAGTAGGGGATATTATTGTCAGGACTCAAAAAGTTCGTTATATTTCTAGCCCTTTTAGTTATAGCATTTCCTGTTAGCATATATGGATATGTTTTTACTAAACTAAAAACTATCCAAGATGATAGTATAAATACAGAGGCGCTTAGTAGTAATGACTATAAAAATGAAGAAAGTATCACAAATATATTATTATTAGGTACAGATGCAAGACCAGGAGAAGAAGTTTCTCGTTCAGATGCCATGATGATACTGACTATTGATAATAAAAATAAAAGCCTTAAATTGACTTCATTAAATAGAGATACTTATGTTAATATACCAGGACATGGAGAGCAAAAACTAACACATGCTTATGTATATGGACAAGCTAACTTATTGATAGAAACTATAGAGGAGAACTTCGAAATTGACATACAAAACTATGCTGTAGTTGACTTTTTCTCTTTTATGGATATAGTCGATGCTTTAGGTGGAGTAACTGTTACTGTTGATAAGAGTGAAATAAGAGAATTAAACAAGTTTATACCTGAAACTTATAAGTGGAATAAAAGTGATGACAAAGGTTCTCTTAAATATATAAGAAACTCAGGTGAGCAAAAACTAAATGGATACCAAACACTTGCATTTTCTCGTATAAGAAAAAATGATAGTACAGACCAAAGAGATAGAAGACAAAGAAGTGTTATACAAAGCTTAATAAATGGTGTTAAGGATTTACCAGTTACTAAATATCCTAATCTAGTTAATACAATACTTCCATATGTAAAAACTAATATGAATCCTAATGAAATAATATCTTTAGGAAAAGATTTGTTGAGCATAGGAAATTTAAACCTTAAATCTATGGAATTCCCTCTTTCTACTGAAAATGGTAGAAAAATAGGTGATGCAGGCTATGTAATTCCTTTTGAAGAATATGAATTAGATGCAATGCATGATTTTATATTTGAGGACATTATGTTGGAAGAATAAGTATTTATCTAAAACAAATCAATAATTTTATAGTAAGTACATACCTCTCAAATGCAAGTTTCTTTGCAATTGTGAGGTGTGTTTTTATTTTAAGTTATATCTTTGTCTTTTTTTTGTAACTCAAACAAGTATTGAATATATCTCAATACTTTAATATAATTAAGTGTATGCTATTAAAAAATATACAGGAAAAAGAAGAAAGAAGGGGTACTTTTGTCAAAATTAAAGAAATTTGTTATACTACTGGCTTTCTTGGTAGTAATATTCCCTATAAGCGTCTATGGATATTTTTATTATAAATTATCTGCTATTCATGACTCGAGCATAGATAGTAATTTGTTAAATAATAATGACCATAAAAATGAAAATGGAATAACTAACATACTACTTATGGGAACAGATGCTAGACCAAACGAAGATTCTTCAAGGTCAGATGCTATGATGATACTTACTATTGATAACAAGCACAATGATATCAAACTTACATCATTAGCTCGTGATAGTTATGTAGACATCCCTGGTCATGGTAAACAAAAACTTACTCATGCTTATGCTTATGGACAAGCTGATTTATTAATACAAACAATTGAAGAGAATTTTAATATCGATATTCAGAATTATGCTTGTGTTAATTTCGAATCATTTATGTATATAATTGATGCTATTGGTGGCGTTGAAGTTACCATTGAAAAAGGTGAAATACAAGAATTAAATAAATTTATTCCTGAAACTTATGGTTGGAATAAGAGTGATGATAAAGGTAGCATACAATACATTAAAAAATCAGGAGAACAAACTTTAAATGGATACCAAGCATTATCTTTTGCACGTATCAGACACAACGATACAGCTTTTGCTAGAGACGGCAGACAGAGACAGATTATACAGGCTATAATCAAGAAAACAGAAACTTTACCTGTCACTAAATATCCAGGTTTATTAGATGCTGTTCTTCCATATGTTAAAACTAACATGAAACCTAATGCGATACTTTCTTTAGGAGCTCAAGTTTTAAAAATGGGCGACTTGAATGTTAAGCAATTTGAATTCCCTATTGATGATGAAATTCACAGTACAGGTGGTATATATGGAAAAGCTGGATGGGTTCTGAGATTTGACCCAGATACATTAGACATATTACATGATTTTATATTTAATGATATAGAATTTAAAGAATAAGAAATTTAACATAAAGTTTATTGTAAATATAAGATTAAACATAAAAAAAGAACTATATCACATAATTATCTTCAAGTTATTATGATACTTGATTATAAAGTGTATATAGTTCTTTTTTATTTTCTAGTTTATATCTATAATCCTCATTTTATCTTTATAAAATAGGCTCTATTTCAAACAAATTTTTCTATTACTTAACTAAGTTTAAGAAAGTATTTAATGAAGTTTGATTTATACCATCACCTGCTTCATATACTAGAGTCGTTTTCTTAGGCTCTAAGGCAGTTTTCTGAGCAGATGTTACACTATTTCCAAGCATAACTACTGGTGATTTCAATTTAGCTGCTAAAGGACCTGATGTTAAAGCATCTACTAACTGATTACTTTTACTTACAAACATTGATGGATATTCAGCATTTGGATAGAATTTTTGTATTACTTTTCCATTTGTTTCTTCTCTATTTTCTCCAGCTATTCTATTTTTAGATACATCATTTGTAATAACCTTATCTAATTTATTTATTACTGAATCAGATATACTTAGATTACCACCTATAAAATAAGCATCCTTTACTTTTAAGTCTGATATCCAGTTGTAAACATCATCACTTACATTATCTTTTGATACTAATACTATTGGTTGCTTTTCCTCTCCTGCTTTTGAAGCTATAGAAAGAGAATCGGCTTCACCTGTACCACTTGTTATATATAATTTTTCTACTGGATTAGTTTTTACTAATTCCTTTGCTATTAATAAAGATGTACTATATCTATCTGAACCACCAACTCTATTTATTGACACATTTGATAGTGTATCCTTTATTTCATTCTCAACTTTATCTCCAATAGAGTTATTTCCTCCTATTAGAACAACTTTGCTTGGATTAAGTCTTTTTATCTCATCCTTAGTAGATGTTGGTATATTATCCTTATTTACTAATAATATAGGAGCATCATTTGCTGTAGCAAGTGGTGTTGATGTTATACCATCAACTATAGAATATCCATTTACTAATACTACTGTATCTGAATTTGTAGCCCAACCTTTTTTACTTATTGCTACTGCCGTATCATATCTTTCATTACCTCTTAACTTTTCCACTTTAACATTTGATGGTGGAGTAACTGGTTCTTCATTACTACTAGAATATAAACTCTTTAAATCATTTTGTATAGAAGTACTATTTGCTATATCTTTAGCTGAAAAATACATACTACCTTTTATTTCACTATATTTTCTATTTAATGTTACTTGTTGTACTATTTCTTTTGCTATATTTTGTCCATTATAACTTGATTGACCTTGCTTATATATACCTTGTCCTATGTATAAGTCTACGTTTGTTCCTTTTACTTCATTAGCCCACCATGCCACTAATTTAGAGTAATCTGCAGCTTTAAGACCAATTGGCCAATAAAGTTGTGGAACTACATAATCAACTAATCCTTGTTTTATCCAAGCTCTTGTATCTGCATATGTACCTACATAACTTTCATTACCTGATGTGTCTGAACCTGTTGGGTCGCTACTCTTATTTCTCCATATACCAGCTGGACTTACACCAAATACAACATTAGATTTTATACTCTTTATAGATGCTTTTACATCTCTAAGTAGAGTATTTACATTTTCTCTTCTCCAATTGTCTTTATTCTGTCCATTTCCATATTTTTGATATGTTGCATTATCATTGAAACTTACTCCTGGATAGAAGTAATCATCAAAATGAACACCATCTATGTCATAATTCTGAACAACTTCTGCTATACTATCAACTATGTACTTTCTAACTTCTGGCAAACCTGGGTCATAGTAATACTTATTTCCATGTTTAATTACCCAACTTGGATTTTTCTTTGCTGGATGGTTAGCTGGTAATTTATCAATACTCTCATCTGCCATAGTTATTCTGTATGGATTAAACCATGCATGAAATTCCATACCTCTTTTATGTGCTTCTTCTATTAAAAATGGTAATGGGTCATATCCAGGGTCTTTACCTTGTGTCCCTGTAAGATATTCAGACCATGGATTTATATTTGATTTATATAAAGCATCTGATTTTGGTCTTACTTGAACCACTGCCGTATTTATCCCTGAACTTTTTAATTTGTCTAATAAATCTGTGTATTCCTTTTTTTGCTTGGCTTCATTATTTTTAGTCTTAGGCCAGTCTAAGTTATAAACTGTAGATATCCAAGCAGCTCTCATTTCCTTGTCATTTGATGAATCAGCAAATGAACTTACACTACACATTGTAAGTGTCATTATAAGTGATAATACTAATATACTTATTTTTTTCATTTCATCCCCCTTAATTTCTAAAATTTATTTTTTTTTACAATATACTCCTTACTAAGTATATCTAAAATTCATATTATCTGTCAAATATTGAATAATATAGTTAAAATTTATATTTAATATTTGATTATAATATGAGATAATTTATTATAAAAAAAACAGCAAAGAAATTTATCTTCTTTGCTGTTTTTATAACGTTCATTGCTATTTTAATATTACTAACCGTTTCAATATTTATGTAAAACATCAAATGTAACTCTACATACTTAATGTTAATATTCAATCCTATGTAAATCTATATTATTATTGTAAAACACGTGTAGCAGTTATAAGTCTTCTTCCATAATTTGTTCCTGGAGCCATGCTAGTAACTTTTACTACATCTCCTGTTTGTGGTGAATGTATGAATTTAGAATCTCCTACATACAATCCAACATGATTAATTGAACCACCTGAACCAAAGAAAACTAAATCTCCTGGTTTTAATTCTGCTCTTGATACTTTCTTTCCTACTGTTGCTTGTGATCTTGATACTCTTGGTAAATTAACTCCTGCTCCATTTTTATAGACATAAGAAGTGAACCCAGAACAATCAAAAGAGTTTGGTCCAGTTGCTCCCCATCTATATGGCTTACCTTGTTGCTTAAATGCTAAGTTTAAAACATTTTGTACCTTTGCATCTACATTTCCACCTTCAATAGTTAAATAGTCTCCATTTACCCATCCTGTAACATTGTCAACTGTTTTTATTTTAAGCCATCCATTTGAATGTAATTCTAAAACCTCAACTTTGTCTCCTGTGTTTATCTTTCCTACTACTGAGTCATTTGCACTAGCTCCACTTCTCATATTTAAGAAATCACATTGGTCTACTGTTGCAGTCATAGGTGAATTAGTTAGCTCTGCCGCACTAGCTGTTATTGCTCCTGCTTCTACTGTGACAACTCCTGCTATTAACACCATAGCTATAAATTTTTTTAATATATGTTTTTTATTTTTAATATTCATCATAATCTCAAATACCTAATCCTTTCGAAAATTTAACATTTTGTTCCTTCGTTTCCAATTCCTAATTAACATTCTAACTTACATCAAAATAAATTGCAACCTTTTTTGTAATCTTTTTGTAATCTTTTTGTAATCTTTTGTTTCTTTTTCTTATATATTTGTTTCTTTTTGCTCCCCCTGGTTACAAATTAGAAATATATTCTACTTCTCCCGAGTTATTGCAATTTCCTTGACATTAGCATCTTCTGGTTTAATGTAAGTTGGCACTAATTTTCTCATAACACTATCTATTTTTTCAATTTCTTCATTGTTAGTAATTTCTCTTAAAAGTTTTAAGTATTTTGTTATTTTTTCTCTATCAACATCTATTGGTCTCCCAATAAAAATCTTTTTATGCTCTGTATCCAATAGACCTTCTTCTGACATAAGTAGTTCTTCATATAATTTTTCTCCTGGTCTAAGACCAGAAAATTCAATTTTTATATCAACATCTGGCTCAAATCCACTGAATTTAATCAAATTTTTCGCTAAATCCAATATCTTTACAGGCTCTCCCATATCAAGCACAAATATTTCTCCACCTTTAGCCATAGCTCCAGCTTGTATAACCAATCCTACTGCTTCTGGTATTGTCATAAAATATCTAATGATATCTGGATGTGTAACTGTAACTGGCCCACCATCTTCTATTTGCTTTTTAAAGAGTGGAATTACACTTCCATTACTTCCAAGTACGTTTCCAAATCTAACAGCAACAAATTCAGTCTCACTTTCAGCATTAATAGTCTGTATAATCATTTCAGCTGCCCTTTTAGTAGCTCCCATTATGTTAGTAGGATTTACAGCCTTATCTGTAGATATAAGAACAAATTTCTTAGCTCTATATTTTGAGGATAAGCCTGCTATGTTTAAAGTCCCAAATATGTTATTCTTTATAGCTTCACCAGGACTTGATTCCATAAGAGGAACATGTTTATGTGCTGCTGCATGAAATACTACTTCTGGCTTATATTTATTAAATATCTCATCCATTCTTTTTTCTTCTCTTATTGATGCTATTATTGTCTTTAAATCCAATTTATTTCTATATTTTCTAATCAATTCTTGTTGTATCGCATAAGCATTATTTTCATAATTATCAACTATAATAAGCTTTTTAGGATTAAATCCTGCAATCTGTCTGCAAAGCTCTGAACCAATTGAGCCTCCACCTCCAGTTATTAGAATTACTTTTCCTTCAATATAATTGCTTATCTCTCTTAAATTTGTTTTTATTGGCTCTCTCCCCAATAAATCTTCTATATCTACTTCTCTAATCTGTTTTATATCTACTTTTCCGTCTATAATTTCGTAAATTCCTGGTATTGTCTTTATTTTACAATTAGTATTCTTACATATATCAATAATTTCTTTTTTTCTATATTTTTCTATATTTGCAATTGAAAAGATTATTTCATCTATATTGTATTTTTCAACTACATCTTTTATATTTGAAGTTGTCCCTACAATCTTTACATTATGAATTATTCTTCCAACCTTATTTTCATCATCATCTATTATAGCCACTGCTACTTTTTTAAGTTCTGGATTTCTTTTTAACTCCTGTATAACCATTTCTCCAGCATCCCCTGCACCAATTATAAGGATATTTGAAACCTTTCCTCTAGAATAAGTCTTATTCATGACTATTCTTATAGCTCTATACGCTATTCTTGCACCACTTGTAAACATTATAATAAATATTGTATTTAATACATAAAACATTATGGGATAGTCAAAGCCCAATAATTTATTGATTATATAAGCTGGTATTAAATAGGCTAAAGTTGCAATAAAAATAGAGACAATTTCTTCTTCGCCTGCATATCTCCATAATGTGTTATAACACTTAAATAATCTAAATGATACTATATGAAGTACAATATATATACAAACTGAAATTATTACATCATTAATAGTAAATACATTTAAATTACCTGTAAGACTTAAAGACATTCGAAATGCTACTAGCACGCTACAAATATCTAGAATTAATAATGTTAATTGTCTAAATTTATATTTCTTAAAAAGCTTATTAAAAAAGCTTTCTTTCTCTAAATCTATACTTTCTCGCATAACTAGAAGCCCTCCATTAAACAGCAAAAGCTACGCACCTAAGCATAGCCAACAACATCTATCTTTTGCTGTATTTTTTAATTTTATTTTTTATGTTTATCTAATATAGAGTCATAAATTTTTTCTATATCATTAAAGTTTAGATTAACTTCATAATTTTCTTTAACAAACTGACGTCCTTTTGTACCCATACTAAGTCTAAGTTCGTCATCTTCCATTAATTTTACTATTGCATTTTTTATTTCTTCTGGTTGTTTTGGTTCTACAATTAAGCCAGTTTCATTTTCCCATACAGATTCTGGATGTCCACCTACATTCGTAACTATTACAGGTACTTGACAGGCTTCTGATTCTATAGCTGCCACACCAAATCCCTCTCTTAAAGAAGGAAACACAGTTACATCAAAAGAATTAAAAGTCTTGCTGACATTCTCTGGAGATATTCTTCCTAAGAATTGAACATCTTCTTCTACACCTAATTCCTTAGTTAAATTTATTAGGTTGTCCATCTGGCTCCCAGAGCCACCTATTTTAAGAATTATTCTCTTATCTTTATATTCATCTTTCAACATCTTAAAAGCTTGTATTAAATATTCTATTCCATATTTTTTTTCTAAACTTTTTATAATTCCTATTACAAAAGCATCTTCTTTTTCTACTTCCATAGGTTTAAATCTATCCATATCTACTCCGAAAAAGGTTACATCTACATGTTTTGCTGTATATTTATTAGCCTCTTTAGCCATATCTCTACTATTTGAAAAAATATAGTCTGCTTTTCTAAAGTTATGCTTTATAATTTGTTTTTGTATAAAACCATTGTTAGGGAAATCGTAAATATCAGTACCCCAAACAGAAATAATATATGGATGATACCCAAGTAAACTTCCTATAAATCCATAACTACTTGCATATTGTGCATGCAATATATCTGGCTTTATTTCATTCACTAACTTCTTTATTTTTTTTATTGAGCCTAAATATCCTGTTTTTTTAGAAATTTTTTCATTCTTTAGTTCTTCTACATTAGAACCAAAGTCATAAATTTTTATCCCTTCCATGTGACCTCCATTTAGAGAGATTACATGAATATCATATCCTTTATTTTTAAAAAAACTACACCATTTTAAAGTATGAGGATTTGACCCATCAGCTAAATAACAAACAGTCTTCATAATCTTTACCTTCCTATCGAATAATACTCAATCCCAAGTTCTCTCATGTCTTTAACCTTATAGCAGTTTCTTCCATCAAGAACTAAAGGATTTTTCATCTTTTCCTTATACTTATGTATATCATAATTTAAGACATCTTTCCATTCTGTCATTATAAAACATATCTCTGCATCTTCTATTGTATCATCTATAGAATTGGCATAAAGTATAGAATCGCCAAATATTTTCTTAGTATTGCTGACACCAATTGGGTCATATACTGTTACTCTTGCTCCTCTTTCAAGCAAATATTTTATATTTGGTATAGATGGTGCTTCTCTTATATCATCAGTATCAGGTTTAAAAGTAAGACCTAGTACAGCAACCTTCATATCTTGAAAACTCTCAACTAACTTTGATGCTTTTCTAACTAATTTAAGCTTCTGACTTTCATTAACTTCGATTGCAGCCTTTACTGTTTTTAGTTCATAGCCATTATGTTCAGATAACCAATGAAGTGCTTTTGTATCTTTTGGAAAACAAGAACCTCCATACCCGATACCTGCCTTTAAAAACTTACTTCCAATTCTATCATCATAACTCATTCCTAAAGCCACATCTTCTACATTAGCTCCAGCTATTTCACAAAGATTTGCAATATCATTCATAAATGATATTTTAAGTGCCAAGAAATTATTTGATGCATACTTTATCATTTCAGCACTATTTCTATTTGTAACTATTATAGGTTGATTAAAAGGCTCATAAATTTTCTGTAATATGTCTCTAGCCCATTCACTTTCTACACCTATAACGATTCTTGAGGCATGTAAAGTATCTCTTACTGCTGTTCCTTGTGACAAAAACTCTGGATTAGATGCCAGTTCTATTTTTACATCATTTTTTAAATTTCTACTTATATAATCTTCTATTTCTTCATTTGTACCAATTGGCACTGTAGATTTTATTACCACTAGAGTATCTTTCGTTACAGTTTCAGCTATTTGCTTTGCAACTGCCTTTATATAATCTAAATTAGCTGAACCATCACTTCTCTCTGGTGTGCCTACAGCTATTAATATTACATCTACATCTTCATAAGCTTTTTTATAGTCAGTAGTGTAATCTATTCTTCCTCTATTGTAATTTTTAACCATAAGTTCTTCTAGGCCTTCTTCATATATAGGAGCTATTCCTAGCTTCATTGATTTAACCTTTTGTTCGTCTACATCAACACAAATTATATTCTCATTACCTACTTCTGCTAGACAAACACCTGTAACCAATCCTACATATCCAGTCCCAGCTATAGCTATTTTCATTATTTTTACCTCCAAGTATATAAAACTTATACTCTCTTCTTGATAGCATTAAAGACATAAAAACAAAATACATATAGACTTTTTGGCAAACTTAAATTTTCAACATTTCTATAAGTATTCCAAGTTCTTTTTAATGCTTTTATTTTATTACTAGATATAGAATTTCCAACTAATCTGTAATTTACTAAATCTTCATAAATACCATACGCATACTCTTCTTTTTTAAGTAATTGTAACCAAGTTGCAGTATCTTGTCCTCTTCTTACCAAAGGCATATTAAATTCGCCTACGATATTCTTATCAATGACTACGGTAGAGCACCCTATTATAGTATTTCTAAGTAGTCCTTCATAGTCAATCTTTTTAGGAGCTCTTGCAACTTTACTTGTTTTTGTTCCATCTTCTCTCATATATCTATAAGATGTAAAAGAAAATCCGATATTTTCTTTTAACATATATCCTATCTGAATTTCTAACTTTTTACTATCCCATAAATCATCACTATCTATAAATGCAATAAATCGTCCTTCCGCATTTTTAATTCCTACATTCCTAGATACTGCAGCTCCAGAATTTTTTTCAAGCTTTATATATTTTATTCTAGCATCTTCTTTTTGAAAACTTTTTATAATTTCACTTGAATTGTCCTTAGAACAATCATCCACTAATAAAAGCTGCCAATTTTTATAAGTTTGATTTTGGATTGACTTTATTGTCTCTGATAAAAACTCTTCTGAATTATATACAGGAGTAATTATCGATACTAAAGGCTCATTCATATTTTTACTCTCCTTATATAGCAACTAGCAGTACTATACCAACAAGTTTACTTAGATACTAATTTTCTTTGTCCAATATATTTGTAATATCCTAATGGGAATAATACTAAATACAACAATTTATCAGATATTTTATTGATTTCTCCAAAATAATGGCTATCAGACAATAACGAATATCTAGCTAAATTTATGTAATTTTTTATCCACATATATGGATATCTACCTAAAGGATATGTATTTTGATTTATCAAATATAAAAATTCTAATGCTCTACCTCTTAACGAATTTTTACTTAAGATATTTTTTGTTAAACCATCATCCAAATAATCTCTTATTATCATAGGCTTGTTTACACATTTAACTTTATAGTATTTAGACATTTCATTCCATACTACACTTTCTGGTAAAAATCTCACTTCTTTTCTTTCTGGAAAAGGAAATTTTATAAGTTCATCAGTTACAAATACTATACTTTTATCTCCCTTAACACCGTACTTAAAATATAGGTCTGCAAAGTGACATATTTTCTTATCTTCAGGCATTTCTGTCCCTATTAAATCTCCACTTGGGTATACACAAAGTCCAACAACTCCACTAAATCCTTCTTTATTCTCTACAGAATTCCATTCATCATTAGCAATTTCAAGAGAATCTTTAATTAAACCATCATCACTATCTACAATGAAAAATAGTTCTCCATCTGCATTTTTTACACCTAGATTTATTGCAGTATGTTTTCCTCCATTTTCTTTGTATATATATCTTATATTTAATTTATTTTCTGATATAAATTTTTCAACTAATTCTTTAGTACCATCTTCACTTCCATCATCAACAATCAACCATTCAAAATCATTGAAGTCATAAGTTTGAACTTTTAAATCATTGTACAAATTTTCAAGTAAATGAGCTCTATTATATGTTGGAGTAAATACAGTAAATTTATATTTATACATTAATTAAATCTTCCTCTCTATCTAACTTTTTTTGATTCCATTTATTCCATAATTAATAAAGTAGTATACAGCTTTGTATAGAGGTATTTTTTCTATATTTCTATATATATTCCAAGTCCACATGGCAGCTTTTATTTTATTACCACTTAGTGAATTACTAGACTTTCTATATAATGCTAAAACTTCGTTTATTCCGTGGGCAATATGCCCTCTTTTCAATATAGATAACCATAAAACATAATCTTCATGTCTTACACCACTCATTTTTATTTCAAAATCTAGTTTAGACTTATCAATTACAACAGTAAGACATCCTAAGATATTTCCTTTCAATAATCTCCTATAATCTACATTAGGTGGTACTTTTATTACCTTGTTTAATTTTTTGTCATTTTCATCCATCAGTTCATATGAAGTAAATGATATTACATAATCATTTTCTAACATAAAGTTTACTTGTTTTTCTAACTTACTACTATTCCATTGGTCATCACTATCTAAAAAAGCTATAAATTGTCCTGTTGCCTTACTTAGTGCTAAATTTCTAGCATTAGAGACACCCTTATTAGTCTCAGTCTTTATACATTTTATTCTGCTATCCTGTTGCATATAAGATTTGACTATATTAGGACTATTATCTGTTGAGCAATCATCAATAATTAACATTTCCCATTCTTGATAAGTTTGGTTTAATACTGATTTTATGGTTGCTTCAATAAATTTTTCAGAATTATACATGGGAGTAATTATAGATACTAAATTCTTCTTCATATTACCTTCCTCATCATTTATAAAATATTTATTTAATTTTACTTATTACACAATCATATATCCTCTTGCAGTTCTTATTGTCATTATATCTGAAAAACTTATTTCTCTCATTTTTTTGGTTACCCATAACCTCAAAATTATTTTCAATAATATCAATAAGTTTATTCACAGCTTCATCATTATTATAAGCTAAAGACCCAAACATTTCACCTTTCAAATCTATATATGAATCAACTTTTTCCATATATTCCTCCAAATCAAATTGGTAAAACAGTATAGGTCTATTCATATATAAAAAGTCTATAGCTACACTTGAATAATCAGTTATATTTGCAGCTGATTTTCTAATTTCATTTGCTAGAGTTACCCCTTTGTCTAAAAACACAATTCGTTTTCCCGTTATATTTTCTTTTATGTCATCTATAAACTCATGCATAAGATGATGCATATAAATTTTTACATTTATATCTTTCTCATCTAGTATTTTATTTAACTTATCATCATTCAAAAAATTCATTATACTTTTAAAATAATCTGTATCTGTAAATTTTCCTGAACTAAATTTTATCCAATCTCTCCATGTAGGAGTATATAATATATCTCGTGTTTGTGCAACTTCATTTGTTGGTAAATTGTCATATCTTGCATTTCCAATTATATAAACTGAGTCATCTAACATTCCCCAATCATCTACCATAACATTTCTTTCAAACTCAGAACTTGCTGTAACTATATTATAGCTTTTATATAGATTATCTATAATATTTTTGAATTTTTTATTCATTGGTTTTCTCTTTTTAAAACTTATAGTCCCATGATTTAAGAATACTTTTACTGTCTTTTTATGAAAATAATTAAGAACAGGTACAGCAAAGTTATATGGTGCTATATCTGCTGATGGCGCATGTGAAAATACTATGGCTTTTGAATTGTAATAATATAGATAGTTTTCTACACTTCCTCTTATTAATTTTTTGCCTGGAATTTTATCAAATACTTTACTGTCTTTATTTACCACCCAATAAGTCTCTACATCATTATGCTCCTTCAACATATACTCATAAAAGAACTTCGCATTATCATTGTATATATCTCCTGAATGTCCACCTATAAGCCAGATATTTCTACCATTAAACTTATGCTTACTAAATGGATACATAAAAAAAGCCAAAAGCATATTTATTAAAAATTTAACCTTGTCCATAAACACCATCCTCATTATAACTTATACTGTCTAAATCCATTAATTCTTCCTTTTATAGTGGCACTATGATAATCTCTGTTGGAACTCAATATAAGACCACCTATATTTCTTACAAGTTTTGATGCCATAACCTTTACAAACTTATAATTCTTTCTATAGACTATTTCTTTTTTACAAAGTGCTCCAAAACCTCTTCCATAGTTATAATCTTTTTGATACTTTTCTTTAGATTTAGAATGTTTTTTTGCAGGATGGTAAATTATATCATCTCCAAAGTATTTTCCTTTAAATCCTAAGCTCAATAAATTTAAAACATAATCTATCTCTTCACCAGCACCAAATTCTCCACCAACACCTAATTTTTCATCAAATCTTGTATATTCTTTCTCTTCAAAGTCAACAAAAAAAGTTATAGATGTTATAGTATTTAAAACGTTGGAACTTGTAATATCACAAGTTCCATCCGCCATTTTTTTAAATGCATCAATTTTATTTGCATCCATAGTCTTGCAACTGTATATTTTATAGTCTTTATTTTGATTAAAGAAGTTTATAACTTTTTCTAATGTATTATTTTCATAAACACAGTCATCATCAGGGAAACCTATAATTTGACCTTTAGCGTTATTTATTCCTACATTTCTGTTATAACTTAATCCCAGCTTATCGCTTTTTATATACTTTATATCTAACTTATCAATGTATTTGTCAACTATCTCCTTAACTTTGTTATTATCGTTTTGATCCACTACTATAAATTCAAAGTTTTTGTAAGTTTGACTTTCTAAGCTGTCCATAAGTAAGTATATATCATCATATCTATTTAATGTTGGCATTATTAATGATATTAACATTACTACCTCCTACTTTTCATTTTCCACAGTTCTACATTTCTTTTATCATTTAATATTACTTCTTTTATTAGTAATACTATTGCAAAACTAAATGAAGCCTCTAATAGTAAGTTTTCTGCAAAAGAGTATAATAAAAATATGAATAAAGCTACTAAATACTCTTTCTTATCTTTTTCTATAAAACTTCCTATGCCTTTATACATCAAATACATAAATAATATGCAAGCAATTACTCCTAATACACTAATTATATATATATAAGAACTGTCTAATGGATTAGTCGCTTTTATAGTTGCGCTATATGAATTTCCAAAAGGTTTCATAAAATTTCCTGCTTCAGCTAAGTATACATGCCAATACTTAGGTCTACTTGCTAATAATCTATTTAATATACTACTCTTAGAAAACATTATACCAATAGCTACACTGGATAAAGTAAGTATTATTGGCAACATCTTTACAAGTGTTGGTAGACCTTTTATTTTTTTTATGTTTATCAATCTTATTATTTCTACAAATATTAATCCTGCTAATATAGTAAAAAAGCCTGTTCTACTATATGTCGTTTGATAAACAAAAAATGCAGAACCAAATAAAATTATTCTATCCCATTTATTATAGTTTTTATATCTTAAGAATATATATGCTGCATATATAGTAACCATATGATAAAATACACTATTTGGATTACCAAGCCCAAAATCCATTCTTGTAACAAGCATATCTATATTTTCTATATATCTATAGTGGACTTCTTGATTAAATACTAATGAAGGAAATAAATTAAATAATAATATAGCTGCTATTAAAAAACATGCAGATATTATTAAGTAACTTTTAACTATATATTTATCATCTATTTGTTTAGCTGATACAGCTAGTAATACAATTAATAATATAGCTCCTTCTCTATTTAATACATAAAGTAAGACACAAGCTCCAACTAGAAACATTTCTGTTATACTTTTTCTCTTATCAAATAAAAAAAGTAGCATTAGTATTCCTATTGAAGAATAAAATAACGCTGATTTAATCATCCCTAGATTTATATTTGGGTCAATAAATGATATCATATACTTTCTAAGTACTATGATAAACAAAACAAATATATAAAGATATTTTTTCATCATAATATTTCTATCATCGTTTAAAGTCTTCATTTTACTTTCTCCCTTTTAGTTTCGTAAAGTATTACTTGCAAATATTTTACAACACTTCCATATCTTATTTGCACCTGTTAAGTGTTTGCTTTCTAAGAAATAATTTCTCTTTTTAGCCCAACTTTTTCCCCACCAATGTATACCAAAAGTGTTTTCTGTTATACATTCTGGTGTAAAGTCTTCTTTAAATCCAAAAGGATAAAAATATTCTTTATCATAGACACGAATGCCTTCTTCATAATTATTTGAGTCAATCTTCTTATAATTTTTTTCCATAAGGTGAGTCATTATCTTTGGTATTGTAAACAATGAAGAAGTAAGTACTTCTTTTTCATAATACTCCAATAAGTCTTTTAAAAAAGGATGTCCTTTTTCTACACCTATTATAGCACCATTTATATATTCTCTATCATCTTCATACCCACAGATTAGCCTATTATTTTCTAAAAGAGGAGTTATATCCTTTAGTATTTGCATATCTGTATCCATATAAACTCCACCTTGTTCATAGAGTACTTTTATTCTTGTATAATCAGATATGAATGCCCAAAGCTTTCTTTTATAACATTCTTCCAAAAACTTATTTCCTTTTATTTCCTTCTCTATATCAAAGTTTTTTTCATTCCACTCTACTATCTCATATTCTGGAAGCTTTTCTTTCCAAGAATTTATACATATATTTTCTATATTTCCTTTTGGACCACCAAACCATACATAATGTATTTTTTTAGGAATCAAATGAGCACCTCCTACATATATTCTTGTCTATCTTCTTCTTTTAATTGCTCTACTATCTTTTTGACATCTTGAGCTTTATCTTTTCTACAAACCATAACTGCATCATTTGTAGATACTACTATCAAATCACTAATACCTATTGTCGATATTAATTTGTCATCTGAATATATAATTGAATTTTTAGTGTCTATAGTAATATTTTCACCTCTTTTGATGTTACCTTCATTATCAGTTGGATATATTGCACCTAGAGAATCCCAAGACCCAACATCATTCCACCCAAAATCGCCAGGAACTACTATAACATCATTACTTCTTTCCATAATACCATAATCTATGGAAATTGATTGTATTGTTGGATATATTTCTTTTATTTTTTCTATTTCTTCCTTTGTACCTAAGTAATTGCTGATTTCTTCTAATTTTTCATATACTTTAGGTAAGTACCTCTTAAAATCTTCTAATATTTTAGATACCTTCCATACAAACATTCCACTATTCCATACATATTTTTTAGAGTTTACATATTCTTTAGCAATTTCATAATTTGGCTTTTCTACAAACTCCACTACTTCATATGCAACATTTTCTATTGTGTTTTCTCTATTAAAATTTATGTATCCATATCCTGTTGATGGAAATGTAGGCGTTATACCAATAGTTACTAGTTTATCATTGTTTTCTGCTATATAGATAGCTTTTTCTAATATAGATTTAAATTCTTTTTCATCTTTTATATAATGGTCAGCTGGATATACACACATAACACCATCACCATATTTTTTCATTATGTTAAAAGCTGTAAAACCTATAGCTGCTGCTGTATTTCTGGCACATGGTTCTGGCAATATGTTGCCATCTAAACATTTATCTTTTACTGTATCCTTTAAAGCTTCCAATTGCTTCTCATTAGTTACTATAAATAAATCGTCTTTTTTTGCTAGAGAATCTATTCTGTTTATAGTTTCATTTATTAAAGCATCTTCTCCACTTAAATTTATAAGCTGTTTAGGTACTTCTTGTCTACTAAGTGGCCAGAAACGAGTTCCTCCTCCTCCAGCCATTATGACATTGTATACTTTCATTGTTTATCTCCCCTTAGCTTTTTATATAGAATCCACTACATTTAATATATAAGATATTAAATTTTTCAATTTTAATTCTACATCTTCTTGGTTGTCTGAGTTTGCTCCAAAGTAAAATTTAATTTTAGGTTCTGTACCTGAAGGTCTTATAGCTATCCAAGAGCCATCTTCAAGTAAAAATTTAAGTACATCTGATTTAGGTAAATCATCTACTCCATCCTTATAATCCAAAATCTTATCTACTTTTACATCAGCCACATTATCTATTTTAACACTTCTAAAGTAAAGCATCATCTCTTTTATTTTTTTTATTCCATCTATACCTTTTAAAGTCACTGACTTTAATTCTTCCTTATAATATCCAAATTTATTATATGTATCTATCATAGCTTCATACAGGTTCATACCTTTTGAAGAATAATATGCTGCCATTTCACATATCATAAGTGAAGATACAACACCATCTTTATCTCTAGCATGAGTTCCAATTAAGTAACCATAGCTTTCCTCATATCCCATTATAAAGCTTCTATCATTACTTTCTTCAAATTCTTTTATTTTTTCTCCTATAAATTTAAATCCCGTTAAAGTATTTAAACAATCTACATTATAAGCCTTCGCTATTTTTGCACCTAACTCTGATGTAACTATAGTTTTTATTATTGTAGGATTGTTTTTAGGAAGTTTATTTTCTTCAACTAAACTCTCTATTATATATCTAACTAAAAGTGAGCCAACTTGATTTCCATTTAAGACTATATATTCACCACTTGAATCTTTTACAACAACCCCTACTCTATCACAATCAGGGTCTGTTCCTATTACCAAATCAGTATTATTACTCTTTGCCATTTCAATAGCTATATTAAATACTGACTTTTCCTCAGGATTAGGATACTTAACTGTTGAAAAATTAGAATCTGGTAATTCTTGTTCCTTAACCACCATCACATTTTCAAATCCACATTCATTTAAGACTCTTCTTACTGGCTTATTTCCAGTTCCATGAATAGGTGTATATATTATTTTTAATTTTTTACCATATTCATTTATTATATTTTGTCTTAACGCTTGCTTCTTAACAGCTTTTATAAATTCGTCATCTACTTCATTATCTAATATAGTTATTAAATTTTTAGATAAAGCTTCTTTAAAATCTAAACTCTTAATAACACTGTAATCATCAATCTTATTAACTTCTGCTATTATATCATTTGCCATATCTATACAGATTTGACCCCCCTCTGAGTCATATACCTTATATCCATTGTACTCTTTAGGATTGTGACTTGCTGTTATTACTACTCCCATAGCACACTTTAAGTATCTAACAGCAAAAGAAAGTTCTGGCGTAGGCTTTAATTCTTCAAAAATATAAGCCTTTACACCATAAGTACTTAGAGTCTTTGCTACTTCTATACAAAACTCTCTCGACATGTATCTACTATCATGTGCTATAACTATTCCCTTTTGTTTTCCTTCTTCTCCTTGAGTCTTTATGATATAATTTAAAACTCCAAGTGTCGCACGTCTAACAGTATAAATATTGATTCTATTAGTTCCCGCTCCTATTATACCTCTTAAACCACCTGTTCCAAACTCTAAGTTTTTGTAGAATCTATCTTGTATTTCTTTTTCATCATCTTTTATGCTTAATAGCTCATTTTTCGTTTGTTCATCAAAATAAGGAGAATTTAACCACATTTCATAATTATTCTTATAATCCATATTTTCATCCTTTCTGACTTTATTTTAATTTTCTAATGTAAGTGTCTATCTTTTAAGTAGTTTTTGTTTTCCTTTTCTTAAAAATTCAAAAGCTAAGTCCATCTCTTCTACTTTAAATAAAACTATCAATATCGTATATACAGAAGCTCCACCTAATACTCCTACTCCAACTGATATGATTTCTTTAATTGTTCCTGCACCCATAAATGCATATAGGTTATTATATATCAATAAAGTGACTACTGCCATTACTCCTGATGCTACCAAACTTTTTAGACCAGTCTTTATAATTTTATCTCCTCCAAAATATCCATTTTTCTTTTTAAGAGATATAAACAATAATATAACTGTAATTATATTTGAAGTACTAGTGGATATAGCAATACCTGCATGACCAAGTGGTCTTATCAATATTAAATTAAGAACTATATTTATTATTAAAGCTATACTTCCATTTATCATTGGTGTCTTTGTATCTGCAAGAGAGTAAAATGCCCTATATAAAACATCTCTTACTCCACACGCTAATAAACCTAGTGAATATAATCTAAGTGCTATAGATGTAAGGTCTGTTGATAATGCGTCGAATTTACCTCTTTGGAATAAGATTCTAACTAAAGGTTCTGCTAATATGATAGCTCCAATAGATATAGGAAGCACCACCAATATGATACAGTTAGATGATTTTACAATAGTACTTATAAATCCTTCTTTATTATCTTTACCTGACATCTTTGCTAGCTTAGGATATATAACTGTTATTATTGATGTTACAAATAATGCCATAACAAACTCATTTAGTCTATTTGCATAGTTAAGAGCTGATAACTTTCCATCCCCTAAAGTCGTTGCCAATAACCTGTCGACAAATATATTTAACTGTCCAACAGCTACCCCTATTAACATAGGTAATACTAGATTAACTAATTCTTTTATAGACTCATCCTTAAAATTTATATATGGCTTATACTTGTAGGACTTCTTAAACGCAAATGGCAACTGAAATAATAGTTGACTTGCCATAGCAAGCAGTGCCCCAGCTGGTAGTATCCATATATTTTTACCTGCACTTAGTGCTATTGCTGCTATTATTATAATGTTATATGGAATTCCTATAAGACCAGGAATTACGAAACTATCATTCACCTGTAAAAATGAACTAAATATTTTACTTCCACTCAGGAACAGAACTCCTGAAATCATTATTTTAGTAAATAGTATTGCTGCCTGGAACTTAGCAGGGTCATTTCTAAATCCTGCTGCAAATACTGTAACAAATTGCTCTGTAAATAAAAGCCCAAGAATAGCTATTATTATAGCCATTATATAGCATATATTTAAAACATTATTAGTAAATTTTAAAGCACCTTCATCTCCAAGTCTTTTCTTTGTTTCAAAGTACATAGGTATATAAGTTGTAGCAATTGCAGAGCCTATGACTGCTATGATTAAACCAGGTATATTTAATGTTAATACAAATACGTCTGCATACATACCTGTCCCATAGAAATTTGCAAGTACAAGTTCTCTAAGGAAACCTAATACTTTTGAAAACATAGTGGCTGCCATAATCCACAATGCTGCTTTAGCTGTTTTTGACATTTTCTTTCTCCTTATCTATTTAAACTCTAAAAGTAGAACTTTTAAAACTGCTTATAAACATTATTCTGATTAAATAAATCTAACCTATGAAAAGCTTCCTTATAAATTAAAGACTATATTGAATCATATCTAAGTGCCCTAAATGTAATTAATAGCAATAATAGTATTAATATTATACAAGATAAGGATGTTAGATTAAATATACTCTTTAATAGACTATAATCCCCTACTGCATATCCAACTTCAACTACCTCATTTATATTGTTACTTTTTAAGAATTTATCTTGTGTACTACTTAAGTTATCACTACAAATCAGTATTGGCATATTTTCTTTAGCTGATACTACTCCCAAAGAAATATATTCATTTACATCAGACCTACTACCAAAGTCTAAACTAGCAGTATATATTTTCTTTATATCTTTTTCATTATAAAACTTCTTTATTAAATCGATATTTGTACTTGATTTATTTATTTGCTTTATACCTTCTATATTCTTTAAGCTAGAATCAACTTCTGCAATAAACTCTTTTGAATCACCTAGTGCATATATTGTTTCAAGGTTTTTACCTTTTAGGAAATCAATTTGTTCTTCAAAACCTTCATCTTTAGCCCATATTATTGGCATTCCATTTTTAGCGGCATAAGAATATACAGATATGGCATTCTCTAATCCTACAGTTGAGCTAAGTAAAAATACCTTATCGAACCCTACAGTTCTATACATTTCTCTAGCTATCTTTAAGGATGTATCATATCTGTCTTTTCCTCTTATTCTTTCAACTTTCATTCCCATTCTTTCTATAGTACGCTCAGCATCTTTAGATACTGCTTTTAAACCACCTATTATTGTAACTTTCTCTGTACCTAGTTCTTTTAGATAATTTCTTGTTACTCTCCCAAGATTTTTACTCTTAGTTACAACTATTGGGGCATTTTTTAAATAGGCTAAAGGTGTTGCACTTATACTATCTACAATTGAATCTTCATTTACAAGAATTACTTCCTTAGAACTCTTAAATACTCTTTTATTTAACTCTGTAGAAATCTCTGGTATACTTCCTTCTATTAACTCTTCCTTAGGATTTGCATCTGCAAATACTCCTATCGTACTAGAAATAGAGATTAATAAAACTAACGATAATATAGTAGAAATTTTTTTAATCATAAGTTCTCATTCCTTTTCTTTTTTTGTATTTTTTGACAATAAAAAAGCTCTTTTTTAAAGAGCTTTTTCATTGATTAGTAATCTAATATTTTAAAATTATCTAGCTCCATCTCCTGTCAATACTACTTTAACAGTTTTAAAGAGTATCTTAAAGTCAAGTAATATACTCCTATTTTTTATATAGTAAATATCTTCTTTAAGTTTTTCTTCAGGAGTGATTTCGTATCCACCATTTACTTGTGCCCAACCTGTAAGTCCAGGTTTTATAGCAAGCCTGTTGATAAATCCAGGTATTTCCTCATTAAATTGAACAGTAAAGTTTGGTCTTTCTGGTCTAGGACCTATTAAGCCCATATCCCCCTTTAATATATTAAACAGCTGTGGAATCTCATCAATTCTAGTTTTCCTAATAAACTTTCCAACCTTAGTTATTCTAGGATCATCTTTTTCAGCCCATTGTGCGCCAAATTTTTCTGCGTCTGTTCTCATAGATCTTAATTTATATATATAGAATCTTCTTCCGCATTTTCCTAGTCTTTCTTGCTTATAAGTTATTGGTCCTTTGTCCTCTATTTTAATAAGAATTCCAAATATTGCTATTAAAGGTAAACCTATCACAAGTCCTATTATAGATAAAACTAAATCCATAATTCTCTGGTACAAGTCAAATAAAACTGTTCCTTTTACTATGCTATAGTCAATCTCGCTTGCAATTTCCTTATCTGCCCCTGGATAGCTTTTAACTTTAGGTATTTCACATTCATCATTAGTATATCCAGACATAGTTACCTCCATATTGGAATAAAAATTTTTTTAATTCTTAATTTCAACTTATTTCTATCTTATTTTTGACTTATTTCTATATTATACTCAATAATGAGCAGATTATCAATACAATAAACGTCATTGTAAACAATTTGATTCTTTACAAAAATATATCATCCCTTGTTATATTTTACATTATAACAGGAGATGATATATTTTGCTTTAATATTTTTTGTTTTATTTTACAGATTCTTCTATTCCTATTCCAATTTGAGTTCCCATTGTTTTTACTTTTTCAGAAGTATTTAACTTATCCATATCGCTCTTATTGTCTATAAATGCACATTCGACAAGTATTGCTGGGTAATTATTGTTTCTTAAAACATATAGGTAATCATTTCCATTTGCAAGTGTTCTTGTTTTAATTCCTCTATTTTGCATGTTAAATTTTTCTAATATTCTTTTTAATATATTTGATGCAGCAGTCTTAGTTTTCCCACCATTTTTATCTTTTACTTTATAAAAAATTTCTACACCATTACCTGCACCATTAGATGCATTGTAATGTATACTTGTAAACAAATCTGGTTTTATAGTATTTGATAAAGTTGTTCTTTCTCCTAGAGCCATTGTTTTATCTGTATCTCTAGTCATAACAACATTTACACCTTTTGAACGTAAATATTCAGTAGTTGCTAACGCTGTATCAAGAGTATATTTCTTTTCTTGTGCTCCACCATTTAATCCACTTGTTGCTCCTGAATCAGAACCCCCATGACCTGGGTCAATCACTACAGTTTTTCCTGTAGCATCTCCTGGATTTTCTGGTTCTGTAGGTGAATTATGTTTTGATAGACTAGATGCTATAGAACTTATAACACTATCTTTCATTCCATCACCTATTTGATATACTGTTCCTGCTGTTTTTTCTGATAAATTTGTAGTATGGTATGCAGAAACATAAGTTTTTGGAGTTATAAGTATAGGAGCTTTTAATTTAGCCGCTAAAGGTCCAGCTGTTATTGAGTCAACTATTATGTCAGATTTTGCAACTAACATTGCACTCAACTCTTGGTCTGGATAGAAAGTCTTAATTACATTTGCATTTGTTTCATGTCTATCTGCACCAGAAACTCTATTTTTTGAAGCTCCATTTTTTGCTATTTTAGATATTTGGTCTATAAGTTTTGATGATAAGCTTTGGCTACCACCTATATAATAAGCTTCCTCTAGACCTTGTGAAGATAACCAATCATATGTACTTTGTGGTACAGAATCTTTATTAGATAATATTATAGGTTGTTGGTCTTCACCTGCTTTTGGTGAAATGTTAAGAGCATCATATTCACCAGCATAACCATTTGCTATGTATATTTTATTAACATCATGGTACTTATCTATTTCTTTTGCTATAAGTAAAGATGTTTCGTGTCTATCAACACCACCAATACGAGTTACATTCACATCTACAGCAGATTTAATTTGAGATACTGCCTTTTGTGAAACTGAACCATCATCACCAATGATTATTACATCACTTGGATTTAGACGTTTTAATTCTGCCTTTGTACTTTCTGGTATATCATCTTTATTTGCAAGTAATATTGGTGCATCATAAGTAGAAGCAAGTGGAGTAGCTGTTATTCCGTCTGCTGCCAGTTCTCCATTAACTATTACAACCTTATTAGCTCCATCTTTCCAACCTTGTTTACTTATCTCAACAGCAGTTTCAAATCTAGTAGCTCCTGCAAGTTTTTTTACTGGTGCAGAAGTTTTTCTCATATATTCATTTACTGCTTTTGTTGAATTTGCATCACTTATTATAAATTCTTGTGTAACATCATAATCTTTAAGATTTAATCCCATAGACTCTAAGTCTTCTTTGTTTAAAACTTTTTGCTCATCTTTACCATTTACTTTTATGCTTTGAAGTTCCCATACATTTAAGTATTCTGGGTCTTTATTATAATTTATTACACCTTCATATGTATCTGTCTTTTCATTGTAATTTAAAGTAGCTTCAAGTGGCATATCATAACACATAAAATTTAATGTTATCGAATCAGCATTTAACTTTTCTTTAAACTTTACACTTGCATTCGATTTACTTCCTAACACTACACTTTTTCTTTGTAAATTTATATTAATATCTGAATTAGATTCTGTATTTGCAGTAGTATTTTCCGCTGCTAAAGCCACGTTTGGTGCCACCATTGCTATAGACAACATTCCTGTTGCTAATAATTTTGTACTCTTTTTCATTATATCCCCCCTAGATTTTTAAACCTTTAAATCTTTGTTTAAATTCGTCTTGAACTTGTTTTATATTACATAAATGCAATATTATGTAAATCTTTTTTCATTATAGCACAAAAGATTACAAATTGTAATCTTTTTGTAATCTTTTATGGCATGATTTTTAAATTTTATCTAGAGGAAACTTGTATTATATCTGATACTTTCTGTATATTTAAACAAAAACAAAGAAATTCTTGTCTAAAAAAACATCACACTAAATTTTGATAAATATTTTTTTCTTATACATAATGGACATTACTATAACCCAGAATAAGACATACAATAAAGAAAATACTAGCGAATCCCAAGTTGTACCTGCCCAAGGTGTTATAAGTTCATATGTAACCCACTCTACCAAAGTAGTTGGATAATCGACTTTATCTGTAAGTTTTGGAAGATTCCAAAAAACATGGCTTAATATCTCAAGGCACATATATGTAAAAATAGGGCTACTCCCAAGTGCTATTATTGGTGTGAATATTTTACTCTTATTTTTGATGTCGCATATGAAATAAAATATTGCCAGTAATATACCATAACTTCCAGCCATTAAAAGTACAAATGAGCTAGACCATAATCTTTTATTAAATGGAAAATATTGATTAAAGATAAAAGCACATATTAGCAAAATAATACTCATAACTAATATTTTAAAGAATTTTTTGTATTCTCCTATGTTTTCTTTTAAAAGTACACATCCCATAATACAACCCAACATACCTGAAGAAATTGCTATTATACTAGTTAGGAATCCATCTGGTTCAAAATCTGGTTTGTATAAATGACCTTTAAAAAAATGGAAATCCACCAATTGTGCAAGAGAACCTTCTAACTCGAATCCATATGGTTTTGCAACTACATAATAACCTATTATTATAAATGCAGATATACATAAGAATATAATTATTGTCATAGTACTTCCTACATTTAATTTTTTTAATAGTAAGTATACTAAACTAGTTACAAAATAAACTAGTCCCATACGTTGAAGTACTCCAAGTATTCTCACAGTACTTAAGTCGTGATTTCCTAGGTAATTTAAGAAAAATCCAAATAATATAAGTAAAATACTTCTCTTAAATATACTAAGTATTATGCTTAATGTAGACTTATTGTTTTTTAGTTTACTATTTATTGATATTGGAATTGTAACCCCTAAAGATATAACAAAAAAAGGAAATGCAAAATCTGCAAGTGTTACACCATGCCATATAGCATGTCTTAGCTGAGGATACATTCTCATCCAAGTTCCAGGATTATTGCAAACTATCATGAGGGCTATTGATAGCCCTCTTATTATATCTATTGATTTAACTCTATTTTTCATGATTTTTGTATCTAATTTACCTTCAAATCCACTTTCCATATTACCTCCCCCAAGATTTAACTGTATATTTAGATTTAACTATGAATCTATCTAACTATATATCTTCAGATATAGTTCTAAAATATAGCTTTCTTAAATATACATCTTTTTAATTAAGAAACTTCTTTAGAAATCCAAGTTTATCTAATATATCTTGTATCTTATTAATTTTCTGGCTTATAGAATCTATAGTTTTTTCTATTGAATCAACCTTAGCTTCTAAATCCTCAACCTGATTTACTTTTTTATCTATAGTTCCATGATTAGTAATGTCACTATTAGATGAGTTATCTATAAGCTTTCCTATATAACCATCATTAATTAATTTTGTATCATTAGCAGATGCCAATATCATCATTGTTTCTATATCTGAATTTCTAGTATTTTCTATAACTCTACCATTTTTGTCATGAACTGACAATATAGTTATCGTATCATGATTATTAAATCCACCTTCTCCAATATTTCTAACTATAACATTTACTAAAGTAGCATAGTTATTTACTTCACCATTAGGCATATCTACTGTAACCGTTTTTGAGCAATCGCCTTTTATATTAATAGTTATTGGCTTATTTGTTACCATTCTAAAAGCCTCATTTACAGTATCCTCTTTTGGATTAAAGTTTATAATATCATTAGGACTTGCAATATTTATCATATCAGTTAATTCTTCAACAGTTTTTGCCTCAAAAACAGTCTTATCTTGTAGACTCTTAATCTCATCAAAAGCTTCTTCATTTCCATTTCCACCAACTTGTGTTACTGTACTTAATTTTTTCGTACTAAGTACATCTCTCTGCTTTGTATTTAGTTTATCACCAACTAAAACGACTGGTGACTCATTTCTAGCTGCTAATACTCCAACTGCTAATGAGTCTATAAGCTGGTTTTCATTTTTACTTCCATCCTTGGTAACATATAGATTACTTAAACTTGTATCCGTATAAAACTTTTCTAAAACTTTAGCATTAGTTTCATTTCTATCTTTTCCACTCAATCTTTCTGCATTAGGAAGACTCTTTTCTACTGCTCTTGAGACAGAATTTGTACCTCCTATTACATATGCCCTTATAACTTTCTCCTCTTTTATAAATTTTTCAAATGGTTCTACTCCATCTTTGGGACTAGATAATATTATAGGCATGTTGTTTTGAGCAGATGGTGCTCCAACACTAACAGCATCACTTAGACCTTTTTCTCCATTTACAACAGCTACTTCCTTAACATCTTTTATGTCTTTCAATTTATTAGCCAAAATCAATGAAGTTTCATATCTATCATTACCACTAATTCTTTCTACATTGAATCCTTCACTTTTCAATTGATTTTCTATATCTTTACTTAAAACAGTAGTACCACCTATCAAATAAATGTCTTTAGCTCCTAGACGTTTTATCTCTGCTTTAGTTCTATCATCCAATTTATTATTTTCTGTTAAAAGTATTGGTGCTCCTTTAACTTTCGCAAATGGTGTAGCTGAAAGAGCATCTGCTAATGACTTATCATTAACCAGTACTACATTAGTACTAGAGCTATACGACTTTTGACTTATCTTTACAGTAGTTTCATATCTTCCATTACCTATTATTTTTTCCTCTGTAAGTGCATATGATGAAGTTATAGAAATGCTACTTAAAGTAAGCGCTATTGTCAATGTTGTTAAAATAGTTTTTGGTGCTTTCATTATTATTACCCCCTTATTTTGTTTAAAATCTTACTATATTTATATTATAAAATATCTTTACACTATTTTACAGTTTAAATTTATTACATTTTTCCTCACCCAATAAAAAAAGAGCTATCTCAAAATAGAGATAAACCTCTTTTTCATTGTTGAAATGCTAAAAATATATTTTATTTCATACAAAAAGAGTGCCTCATGAACTAAAAAGTTCATTTTGAGACACTCCATTTTGTTACTTTATATCTATAAACTTATATTAAATATTTTCTAATAATAAAATGTATAGCTTTACTATCTTTATATTTATTATTTTTCTAAAAGACTATTTAATTCATTAAAAGCACTTTCATTTCCATTTCCACCAACTCTAATAGGAGTTTCTATTTTTTTAGATTTAAGAACATTCTTTTGACTTTCATCTAATTTATTTCCAACTAGAACTACTGGTGAATCAGTTTTAGCACCTAATGCTCCTACTGCTAGTCCATCTATTAAGTCACCTTGACTTTTTGAACCATCTTTAACAACAAAAGCATATTTTAAGTCTGAATTAGTATAGAATTTGTCTATTATCTTAGCATTAGTTTCATTTCTATTACTTCCTGCAAGTCTTATTGGATTTGAAAGCTTGCTTTCTAAGTTTGATGATAAAGTAGCTGTACCACCAATTATATAAGACTTAGTTATTTTTGATGAATTTAAAAACTCATCAGCACCTTGTAACTCACTCTTTTCATTAGTAAGTATTATTGGCATATTGTTATCAGCTGCTGCTGCGCCAACACTTATTGCATCTGCAAGTCCATTGACACCATTTGCCACTGCAACTTGTGAAACAGATTTTATACTGTTTAGTTTTTCAGCTAAAGATATACTAGTCTTGTATCTATCACTACCTGAAATTCTTTCTACTGATATACCCATATTGCTAAGTTGAGTTTGTACATTCTTACTTAAAGAATTCTCTCCACCTATTAGATAAACCTTTTTAGTTCCTAATCTTTGTAATTCTGATTTAGTTTTTGAATCTAAGTTATCTTTTCCTGTTAAAAGGATTGGAGAATCAATTGCTGCTGTAAATGGTGTAGCTGTTAAAGCATCCACTATTGTATTTCCATTTACTAGTACTGCATTTTGAGAAGAAGTCCATCCTTTTTGACTAACTTTAACTGCTGTTTCATATCTGTCTGCTCCAGTTAAAGATTCTCCTGAAGTAGCCTGTCCAGAAGATGTTTTTGTTATAGCTTTTATAACAAAGTTGCAAGGAGAAAATTCACTGTATGTATTTATATCTTCAAATTTATTGTTTTGAAGTATGTAACTTTCACCTAAGTTTGCTTTAGCTTCATATAGATAGTATCCATCTATGTTAGTTTCATATGCTAAAGTTGATTTTTCTCTATTAGGATTTGCTGTGTTATCTATAACTACTACTATTGCACCTTTCCCTTTTGGGAGGTTATAAGAGTTAGTAGGTACATTTATGTATCCAGAGTATGATACTGTTCCATTTGCAAGTTTTGTCATTGAGTTGTTTTGAGGAACTCCATTTACTACTGGTGCATAATATACTTCATATTTTGCTCCTACAGAGTCTGTTTCAAACATAACAGAATCAAGTTTTTCAGAATCTCTACTAAAATCAAATACATTTGCTGCTGTTATTTTATTTGACATTATCTTGCTAAGACCAGCATATTCAAGTTGGTACATTTTTTTGTCACTGTCTGGTTTTGATACTGATTTCATTGCATAGTTATCTGTATCTTTTAGTATAGTTTTATCTTCATAAGAAATCCAGAAGAATCCTTTCATAGAATTGAATTCTCCCCAGCTACTTTTTACTAACCATGCTCCATTTGATTCTGGTTTAAAATTAGCTACAAAATTATCTTTTGAGTAGTTATCATCCCATCCCACTATTGCTACAGCATGATTTGATATTGCACTCTTATTTGTGCAATTATATGAATTTTCATCATCACTGAAATACTTTGAATAATGAGCATATCCTGATGTAACTGCACCATATTGCATGATAGCATTTTTTACAGTATTCTTATCTTTATCAAGGCGAATAACATCTGTTACATTAAATTGAGTAGGCACAGAATCCATATTTGAAGGTCTAGTAGCACCTTCTTCTTCAGATTTAAGATTATATGGTATATCCTTTTCTAATTTAGGACCTGCCCATGAAGTCAGATATCCTACAGCTGTTACATTTGAACTCCCTGACATATCATCTAAATTCCATCCATACTTTCCACCAGTTGACCACCATCTTAAGTGTTCTTCTGATAAATCATAAGTTCCATTACCTTTTAATTTTAAATATGCCTCTAATGTTGACATCCCAGAAAAAGCCCAACAAGTATTAAGACTTCCTTGATCTTTAGCTGGTGTAGTAAGTCCAAGACTCATTGGATTGTATTTTACACTTGATTTATATACTGATGGAAGACTACGTATAGTCCTATTTTGAAGTGTTGTACCCTTCATTTTATGTGGAAATGGTATCACTCCATTATATCTCGCTGTGTCTCCATTTTTGATATCTTCTAGATATTGAAGATATTCTTCAGAATACTTTGCAATTTCTACTCCATCTAGAGTTTTATTTTTTTCTGCTGATACAGGTATTGTTGACACTATTAAAAAGCAAACTGTTAACAATGCCAGTAGCTTTGACAATTTTTTTGATTTGTACTTTCTCATATTTACCTCCTTATATATATTTAACTTTTATTATATCAGATTTCTAAATTGAGGTCATATTTTATTTTGTTAAAATTATAGATTATTAGTAAATATTAATTATATGATGTTATAGTTTTATTTTTATAATATTTTAAAATATATTGATTTATTAATGGATATGTTATAATAAAATGTGTCAGTTTTATCTAAAGATAGTTATATTTGATTAGTTTGGGAGGATTTTATATTTGATTTTAAAAAAACATGAGGAGACAATATTATATTTATTTTGTGGAGCATTTACTACTCTTGTAAATATAGTTTCATATTTATTTTTTACTAGAGTTCTTTCATTTAATTTTATAGTTGCAAATACTTTGGCATGGATACTTGCTATTTTATTTGCTTATATTACTAATAAGTTTTTTGTGTTCAAAAGTATTAGGATTGAAATAATTTTCTTATTTAAAGAATTTTTATCTTTTGTTAGTTTTAGATTACTTTCTGGAGCTATTGAAATGTTAATTATGTATGTAATGATTGATCTGTTATTTGTAAATGATGTTATAGTGAAAGTAATTACTAATATAATTGTTATAGTTTTGAATTATTTATTTAGCAAGATGATAATTTTTAAGAATCTTAAATAAAAAAAGTAGCCTACCATTTCAGTAGGCTTATTTATATATTTAAATAATATAAATGCATTAGATTTTAAGGTGCATGTACATATTGAATCTTATTTGTCTTTAATTCATCAAAATGTGATTTTACAGAATGATATCCTATTGCATACTGTCCATTTTCTGGATTCCATTTTTTATAAGCGTTCATAGCACTAAGTAGCTTATTCTCTTGGCTATTTAATACTTTCCATACTTCTATATTTGAATTAATTTTTTTGAAATCATTATAGTCATATGGTTCTACATAAAATCTTAAATCCTTTATTTTTCCTTCATTGTACAGTTCCAATGCTGCCTCTCCCAATGCTCTATGATCTTCATGTATACCACTTGCTTTATACGGAGTAACTGTCTTTACTTTTGCATTTGGATATTCATCAAGATACTTTAATATTATCTCCTTTGCTTTTTTTTTGCTTAATTCTCCATCATGAGCTCTATTTTCTTCTATATGTATATTACTTTCCTTAACACCCATTTCTTTACAACTTTCTTTAAACTCTTTGTCTCTATCTTTTGAAAATTCTTCTTCTGGCAAAGAATACTTATGTACATCTTTTATATGATATGAACATATACCTCCATCATCTAATACCTTTCTTATTATAGATTTACTTCCATCTGTACATAATATAACATGTGTATCACTTTTTTCAACATGCTCAATTATATCACTTCCCATACTTAAAATTTCATCATCTTGATGTGGTGAAAAAAATAAAGTTGCTTCTACCACTATTATAACCTCCTGTTTCGTGAAATTATTTATATTTCTAAAATAGTATACATATAAAAATATGTCACTTTAAATTTCCTCAATTATATCTATTAATGTAATTACTAGCAGTAACTTTTAAACTGTTTAAGATTTCACACTCAAACATAATTCGTTTAATATATTATAAAATTATATAATTGAAAAGTTATATAATCATATATTTAGTAAATATTTTTATCTATTTAAAATATATGATATGCAACAATAAATATTATAAGTACTGCTAGGGCATTTCCTAAAAATATTCCAAATATAGCATCTTTTAATCTCATCTCTAACAAAGATGCTATCCCTGCTGCGCTCCATGTACCTGTAGTTGGAAGTGGTATTCCAACAAATAGAATTAAACCTATGACACTTAAAGATTTTATTTTTTTTGCTCTACTATGTAGTTTATTTTCTATGAAATTAATAAAGACATAAAAATAACCTTTTAATTTTAAATAATTCAATATATATCTAAAAGTTAATATTATAGGTATTCCAATTAATGTAGATCCCATTAAACATGATAAATATACTAGCAGTGGAGATTTAAAGAAAGCCCTATAGGAATTGCCCCTCTAAGCTCTATTATTGGTATCATAGAAAAAAATACTAAATTTACATATTGCAATACATCACTCCTCATTATAAATTAATAAGCATTCTTGTTTAATACCCCTTTAAATATTGTTAAAAATATTATTTTTATATCAAATAAAAATGACCAATTCTCTATATAATACAAATCATGTTCTATTCTTCTTTCTATTGATGTATCTCCTCTATATCCATTTACTTGAGCCCATCCTGTTATCCCAGGTCTAACTTGATGCTTAATCATATATTTTGGTATCTCATCTTTAAACTTATTCACAAAAAATGGCCTCTCTGGTCTAGGACCTACTATTGACATTTCTCCCTTTAAAACATTAAAAAATTGAGGAAGTTCATCTATACTTGTTTTCCTCATTACTGAACCCCACTTTGTTTTTCTTGAGTCATTTTTTGTTGTCCATTTTGTTTTTTCATCTTCATCATCTTGAACTTTCATTGATCTAAATTTATACATATAAAAGTCTTTTCTATTTAATCCAATTCTTACCTGTTTATATATTATTGGACCAGAAGATGTAATTTTTATCATTATTATTGAGAATAACATCATTGGTGATGTTATTAATATAGCAAATAAAGAAAAACATATATCAAATAACCTTTTACATGTATTCTTAAAGTAATTATCTAAAGGTACATGTCTTATATCAATAATTGGCAATCCGTCTAAATCATCTATATATGGTTTTGTAGGTACATAGTTATAATAGTATGGAATTATATTTGTTTTAACACCAGCTTTTTCACATTTATTTATTATCTCTCCAAGTTTAAAAGAATACTTTGAATCAATTGTTATAAACACAATATCTATATACATTTTGTCTAGTATAGTTTCTATATCATCTATAACTCCTAAAATAGATACACCTTCAAACTCATTTTTTTTATTATCTTCTTCATTTAAGCATCCTAATATATTATATCCCCATTGACCATGTTTTGTAATTTTTGATATTAATGTTTTTGAAGCTTTTGTTGTTCCAACTATTAAACAATGCTTTTGATTAAACCCTCGAAGTCTTGACTTTCGCAATATATATCTTATCATTATTCTAACTAAACTAGTTAATAAGGTATTATAAATCATAAATAATAAAAGAACTGCTCTAGAATAGTTTATAAGTTTTATTATAAATAGAACTAAAATCAATATTAAAGCTCCTATTATATTTGCTGTTATAACTTCTTTTATTTCTGTATATATACTACTTATTCGTTTAGTATTATATAAATTCAAAGCATTGTATATTATAAAGTACATTAATGTTGAACAGATTGCAGTTACCACATATCCCTTTGTCCCAATTGAATTTATGCCTTCTAATATATAAAATTTTGTATAATATGCAAATGTAAAGGATAATAAAGTAATAGTCATGTCAAGTAGTATATGTGTATTATTCAACAGCTTCTGATTTTCTTTTATCATAAAAACTCCTTTTTCTAAAAAAATATTCAATTTTAACATATTATTTATTATTTTATTTATTCTGTATGTATATAGTTAAATTTAATTAACACATATAATATTAGAAAGTACATACAAATATTTCTAATATTATATGTTTGTACAAAATTTTTATTTTAAGTTTAAAATAAAAATTACAATTCATCTTATAAATTTATCAATAATATATTTATATACATTAATTATAAGCAAAAACTCTATTTTAAAATAATTAAATAAATTCTTAAAACGGAAACCTATTTTTTCTATTCTTTTTAAAGATTTTAACCCTTCAATAATCCCTTCTCTATAAATTTTACCAAATCCTTTTTGTGAAAAAAATATGTATTTTATCAAAAACCCTATAAAAATAAAAGGAAAATTTATTATTAATTGTGCCAATGGCATATTCTTATAAACTAAGTACACATTATTTCTTGCAGACAGTCTTACCTTAAAATTATTATATCTACTTCCAGTTGTTGCACTTCCAATATGATAGACTTCCGCTTTTGAAGAATATAAATTTTTATATCCATAAATTTTAGCTCGATAACAAATATCTACATCTTCCAAATATGCAAAGAAATTTTCATCAAAATATCCAATTTTTTCTAAGATTGATTTTCTATATATCGCTGCTCCTGCACAACAACTAAACACTTCTCTATCTCTATTGAATTTTTTCACACTTTTTCCATCTCCACATTTTAATGTCCATCCAAACAAATTATATTCATCTCCTGCATCATCTATAATATCTTTTTCAGTATATCTTATCATTTTAGAAGATACAGAAAAGATTTTTTCATCACAACTTATTACTTTGACTAAATTTGAAACCCAATCACTCTTTACCTCTGTATCATTATTTAAAAGTACAATATATTCTGACTTTGACAACATTATACCTTCATTTACGGCTACACTAAATCCGTAGTTTCTATCTAATTTCTTATATACTACTTTTCTATATGCTTTTATCCAATCATATGTGTCATCCTGAGAGTTATTGTCTATAACTATAATATTGAAATTACAATCATTCTGATTTAATAAAGAATTGATGCAATTTTTCAAATATAAACTTCCATTATAATTTGGTATTATTATATCAACCATTAATATTCTCCATTATCCATGTCTACCTTGCAAGTTATTTCTTAAAACAAATTAAATTCAAGTATGATTATGAATTGATGCTACTTTCCTCTTTTTGTAAATCATTTTTCTTAATTTTATAAAGTCTAAAAAGAGTATTTACATAAGAAAATATAAATTTTATCAAATCTCTTTTTGATTCTCCATAGAGACGTTTATTAAAATAAATTGGAATCTCCAAGTTTTTTAATTTCATATTCATTTTGCCCTCCAAAATATAAATTTTGATATACATAAAGTTCTAAATCATATTAGTAATATTATCATATATTCTTTTACAATTTTCAATATCATTATATTTATAAAATTTATTTATTCTCTCAATATATTTATCTTTTATTTTACAATCATTTTCTATATATTCAACAATTAAGTTAACTAATTCTTTATACTCAGTACAAACCTCTCCGAAGCCCATTGTATTATAATCAAAATATCCTTTACTATATGTATGTGTTCCGTTTTTAAAGATTTCTTCTCTATCATATTGATAATAAATAACTGGCTTTTTTAAAAATGCGAAGTCAAAAGCAACAGAAGAATAATCTGTGATAAATAAACTTGATTCACAAAATAATCTATTATAACTAGATTCTGCATTTTTAAATACAACATAATCATTCTTTTTAAAATCCTTAATTTGTTGATGAACATTAGGATGTGGAAAAAATATAATTTTATATCCACATCTTCTTGCACACTCTATAAGTTCTATATCATTTATTAACTTATTATATACCTCAAAATAATAGCTTTTTTTAAAATTTTCATTATAATTTCTTTCTCCATTTTCTACATTTATGTCACTTACTAAGCTTCTTCTCCAAGTCGGACATATAACTATCTGTTTTTTATTACAATCTTTCAAATTATCATATCTAGCAAATCCTGTAAGTTTTACTACATTATTATCATAATAATATTTTCCTTCTAAGATAGAATTATACTCTTGTATTGATGCTGTTATAAATAAATCAATATTTTTATTATATTTATTCAACCATGATGACAAATCATCCTTTGTTATTCCATGTTGCAAAAATATGAATTTAAAGTCAATTAAATTTTTCAAATATTTTCCTCCACTTTGCAATCCACATCTTATATTATCTTCAATATGAGATGAAATCATTTTATCAGATAAAATTAAAAATAATTTATGTTTACAAGATCCAAATTTTATAACTTTACCTATCTTAGATATTCTTTTATAATCCTTAGAATTTTTACTTATGACAAAATATTTTTTTATGGAATCTTTTCTATTCAAAGCATACTTAAATAAAGCCTCTGCATTATCATCTGCTTCATTAACTCTATCCATAAATAACCACAATTCATTTCGTTTTAAAATTTTTAATAAATATGAGATTATTCTTATCAAAGTAATTTTATATTTTTTATTTTTTAAAAGTTCTTGGATAAATCTAAATTCTCTTCCTATTTTGGATTTATTATTTGCTTTAATAACAGAAAATAATGAATCATGATAAACTACACAATATCCATTTTCTATAAAATAAGACTTTTCAATATCAGCATATAATCTAACAAATTTATTAAATATTGGTTTTGTTTTTATTTCAATTCCATTTGATTTTACAAATAATTCAATCACTCTATTCTCCATATTATTTGATAAAGGAATTTTTATTGAAAAATATTTTCTTTGTAATATAACTTCATCAAGCGAAAATTTATCATAAACTACGTTTTCTAATACTTCAGAGGTATATATAACTGAATTACATTTAGCAATTACAGATATATCTTCATCTTTGAAAGCATCTAAATAATTTAAAAATCCTTCTATTACAAATTGATTATCTTGTACATGTAAAAAGTCTATTCTTGGTTTAAAATTAGACAGTTTATAAATAAATTTTTCATTTATTCCATAATAAATTTCATTAGCATTAATTATTTTACTTATATTTATCTGAGATCCATACTTTAACTTTATACAAAACAACTTATGTTCTATGTAAATATTTTTTTGCTCTATTATTATAGAATCCTCTACATCTAATAAAACTGTTTTTAAATTTTTCTTAAACTCTATTTTTTCTTCATCATTAAAAATGTCATCACTTAAGTTCGATACACTAACTCTCCACTGTAAATCATACATCACCAAATATTGTATGTATTTTGGAATCACTCCAAGTTTATATTTTGCATATTTTAATACATAACTTGAAAAATTAATTATATATTCATTATACCATTCTTTTCTATTCTTGCCGTTTTGAATTGCTGATGACATATTTTTCCTTCTTCTATAAAAATATTTAGCATCTGAAATAACTCCAAACTTGCACTTTTCTAATAAAATATTTGTGAGAAATTTAGTATCTTCTGCATATTTTAAATTTTTATCAAACTCAAATCTTTTTGTTATTTCGTTTTTAAAAAATGAACTACCTGAATGTAATTGAATTGATTTATATTCTTCAAATATATCTATAACTTTACTTACTTCAAACTTATAATTTAATCCGTGTTCTCCTTCAACTAACTCAAAAAAATACAATGGTATAGAAACAAAATCTATTTCATCATAATGACACTCAAAAAATTTATAAACTTTATCTAATACATTTTTATCAAACTTATCATCAGAATCTATAAAATTTACATATTTTCCTTTTATGAATTTTAGACCTTCATTTCTAGCAGATGAAACACCGCCATTTTCTTTATGTATGTACACGATATTGTTTGGATATAAAGCTTTATACTTTAAACATATTTCTTCAGAATTGTCAGGACTTCCATCATTAATTAATATTATTTGAATATCAGCTTTAAAATTTATATTTTCTTGATTTATTATACTGTCTATAGTACAATCTAAATATTCTTCAACATTATAAATAGGTATAACTATTGAAAATTTATACTCATAATTGCTCACACTTTTTACCCCTTTTCTAAAAATTTGTCACTATATCTTAAACATTATTCTTTCTATGAACCTTTTTATTCCATAATTATTTATGTATTCAAATGCCACACTAAATTTTGACCTTCTTGTATAAGTACTTTTCTCAATATAACTATTATATTTATCAAAAATTAAGTTTTCATATTCTTTCATGCTATCTTTTTTATTCTTCAACACTTTTCTATCATTAGGTACATTATAAATAGATGTAACCTCATCCAAAAAGTAAAATTCTGACTTAATACTATACTTTATCCATAATTCCCAATCCTCTAATAGATGAAATCTTTCATCCATTCCTCCATACTTTTCATATAGTTCTCTTCTAAACATAACAGCTTGTATAGGAAACATATTTTCAAAAAATATCTTTTCTTTATTCAAAGGTTCATTATATTTTTCAATTCTTTTTATAGCAACATAAGTTAATTGTTCTTCTATGTACTTTATTTTTTGTTCATATGAACTGGAATGTACAACATCATATTCAATGTATTCATCCAAAATACTAGTAAGTAGTTTAACATGGTTAGGCAAAAGAATATCATCATCATCAAGAAAATTAATATATTCTCCTTTAGATATTTCTAGTCCTATATTTGCAGCTTTTACTCTTCCAACTTTTTCTACAGTTGAATAATAGTTTATATTTAATTCATTAAACTCTTTATAGATTTTTTCTTTAGATTTTTCTGGACCATCTTCTACAATAATAATTTCAATATTTTTGTATTCTTGATTCTTAATACTTTCTAATGCAATTCTAAGAAGCTCATATCTATCATGAGTTCTAATTATAATTGATACCATTTTTTCACACATAAACTCATAATCTTAATTAAAGTTTAACAATTTCATTATATATTCTTTCACAGTTTTTATTGTCATGTACTTTAAAAAATTTATCCATCCTTTCACAATACTTAATTTCTAAATTAAAATCACCATTTATAAATATTTGCTTTAGATAATTTATAATATCTAGTTCCTTATCTAAGACAGGACCAAATCCATTTTCAAAATAATCAAAATATCCTTTTTTATAATGTCTTTCAAAAAAATCCTTTCTATCAAATTGATAATATATTACTGGTTTTCTCATATATGCAAAATCAAAATACAGACTAGAGTAATCAGTTATTAATAATTTAGAACTTTTTATCATATCTTGTAATTCAATTTCTCTACTATTCGCAATAATAATATTTTCACTTCTTGAGTTAAAATAAGATCTATATATTTGAAATTCATGATGAAGATAAAATATAAGAGTATAATTATTAAGTTCTAAAAAATCAATTAAATTATCATTATTTATGAAACTATTATAAGTATCATAAAAATTAGAATTTAAAAACAATCTATCATCATGTTTATTTTTTTTAGATAAATACTCTCTCCATGTAGGCATTAATAAAATTTGGTTCTTATTCTTAAATTCATGTAGATTGTCAAACCTAGCAAGACCTGTATATACAACTTCATCTTTATATCCAAATTTAGATTTTACATAATCATACTCAGGTTTTGCACCACAAATAAATAAGTCAAATTCTGTATATTTTCTTCCTAATATATCTACTAAATCATCTTTGATTATACCATGTTGCAAAAAAATATATTTTTTTCTACCTAATATGCCTGAAAAATATTTGTTATAAATCTTATAATTCCATGGTTCTATAGCTCCTTTATGAGCTGTTACAAGTTTTTCAGATAAAATGAATAATATTCCATGCTTAATAGTATAAGGCTCAATCACATCTCCTAATTTATTTACCTTATAAAAATCTTTCTCATTTTCCTTACTTATTAAGTAATATACATTTATACTTTGATGATTTTCTCTTAAATACTTAAAAAATATATATCCATTATCACTAGCATCATTTCCTCTCTCCGATATTATCCATACATTTTTATACTTAGGATTTGTTTTCATAAATATAGATACTATTACTGAGGCAAATATAACAAGTAATTTATTCAATATATTTAAAAATCTATTAAATACATGAAATAAATTTTTATTCTTTAATTTTAAAAGTAATATCTTTATAAAAAATGTATTAAAGTTATTACTTTTCACCACAATTTCAACAAGTTCTATTAAAAATGTATCATCTAATTTACCTATTGATTCATTAGAAGAATTCTCAAATAATACTTTACTTTGCTTAAATATTTTATTTTTTTCTTTTTTGGTAAGAATTCTTTTATTAAGCATATTATATAAAAATACCAAATAAGTTTTCATATTAAACCAATCTATCATAAACTTATATTTAGGATACTTATATATCAAATTATATAATTCTAAATTTAAATCTAAATGCTCAAAATAGTTTTTCTTTTTCTGTAAATAATTATCAGACTTAGAAATATTCTTTTCATCTTCTCTTTTTCTGTAGTAGTATTTACATTTGTCACTAATATATATTTTATTTGCATTAAAAGTTGTTAGTACTGATACCAATACATCTTCAAAGCTATTTATTGGAAACCTTAATTCTTTGAACAATTTTTTTGAAAATATTTTATTGCATACAGAAGTTGCAAATATTATTTCAGGTATATTACATATATCGGTAACTACCCCTTCTTTATCAAATATCTTACTTGACAAATTTCTTTCATATGTATTACCAGATTTACTATAATATAAATACTCATACATGAATAAATCACATTTATTTTCTTTAATCTTTTTTAAAGCCATCTCATATGTATTTAAAGAAATAAAGTCATCTGAATCAACAAAAGTTATATACTCTGCTGTAACATATTCCAAACCATCATTTCTTGAATTAGCAGTTCCTCCATTCTCATACCTATTAAGAATTTTAATTGATTTATATTTCTTAGCATATTCATATACTATTTCTAAACTTTTATCTGTAGAGCAATCATTCACAATAATAACTTCAATATTATCAATTCCTAAGGTTTGGTTTATTATGGAGTCTAAGCATTCCTGTATATAGTCCTCTACATTATACACGGGTATAATAACACTTATTTTATATGACATATTTATCTTATCTCCTCTAGTTAAATAAATTATCCATTTAGATACTCATCATACATGTTACAGATTTTTTCAGAATCTCCAACTATCTTTACTTTTCCTTTTTCTAACCAAACTACCTTAGTACATATACGTCTAATTTGATCTATTGAATGTGATACAAAAAGTACTGTGGCATCTGATTTTATAAGCTCTAACATCTTATCTTCGCTTTTTTTTCTAAATCTGCCATCTCCAACAGATAAAACTTCATCAACAATTAATATTTCTGGTGTTTTTATTGTTGCTATGGCAAACCCAAGTCTAGCTTTCATACCTGAAGAATAATTTTTAATAGGTGTATCTATGAATTCTCTTATTTCTGCAAAGTCAATTATATTGTCTATATTTTCATTTATAAATTTCTTACTATATCCCAATATTAATCCATTTAATGTTATGTTTTCCCTACCAGTAAGCTCATTATCAAACCCAGCTCCAAGTTCTAAAAGAGGTGATACTTGTCCATTAATTTCTATTGAACCTATAGTTGGCCTTAGCACACCAGAAACAAGTTTCAACAATGTACTTTTTCCAGCTCCATTTAATCCGACAAATCCAACAACTTCGCCTTTGTGTACTTCTAAATTAATGTTATCTAGTGCAATAAAATTTTCATATTTTACTTCTTTTTTAATTTTTTTTATAAAGTACTCTTTAATTGAGTTTATCTTTTGAGTTCCTTTTCTAAAGTGCATGGACACACCTTTTATCTCTATTGTAATATTGCTCATACTTAACATCTCTCCTAAATATATAGTATAAATTTATCTTGTTTCTTGTAAAAAATAAATAATCCTATTATTAAATAGATTAAACTATAAAAAGCACATAAAATAATATTTGTCATGGATGTAATATATCCATTTAATATACAATCTCTAAATATACATATGGCAGGATAAATTGGATTTAATTTCATAAAAAAAACAAATCTTGAATCTACAATATTTGGAGAATAAAATATAGCTGACATATACATAACTATCAGTAATACAACTGAATATATGTGTTCCATGTCTCTAAAGAATACATTCACCGTAGCCAAAATTAATCCTATACCAAATGATATAATGAATAAAGTCACTAAGGGATACACAATAAATAAATTCATATAACTAAACTTAACACCAGTAAGAATCATCACCAAAAATAGAGGTATTAAAGATATAATAAATATTATAAAAGTTGACATAACTTTAGATAGAGGATATATGTACTTTGGAACATATATTTTCTTTATTAAAGAACTCTTTCCTGTTATTGATTTCATAGACTGATTTGTAGATTGCGAGAAAAAATCATATAATAATCTTCCTGACAAACAATATACAGGAAAATTTACTATAGAATTTTTGAATATATTTGAAAATATAAATGTTAATACAATCATAGTCATTAAAGGATTTATCATACTCCATAATATACCTAGAAAAGAATTTCTGTATTTTAATTTTATATCTCTTTTAACAAACTCATAAAGCAGTGGTTTATATCTTTTAAATGTTATCAAATATTTATTCATTTTTACGCTCCTGTAACTTAATTGTGTATTTATTTATCTTCTAATAACTTGAAAGCTAAGTAATAATATTTTATTTTTAATTAAATTTAATCTCATAGTTAAACTGATTTTATGATTTATTTTCTACTGCAGAAAGTTCTTTAATATCAAAGTAAAAAGAATGCATACTCATTTTCTTAACTAGCTTTTTAGGTAATTTCTTATAATTTTTCCCACATAAATGACCTATAAATTTAAACCCACTCTCCATTATTAGATTTGGAATTAGCCATATCTTATTATTTTTAACTAGATACTTTAATGCCTCTTTTACAAATCTAATTCCTTCAGATTCAGCTTTAATACCAAAGAAATACTTACTACTGTCAACAAACACGACTCCTATATCAAAATTTCTTTTAAATTGCTGAACATAACTATATGTATGTGAATGAAAAACTTTTGCATTTGATGCATAATAAGTTTTTTTATCATTAAATATGAATTTAGCAGCTATTATCATATCTTCATTCATTATAACATCTTCTGGAAATCCTCCAACTCTAAAAAATTCTTCTTTTATATATGCTGAACAAACATTACTAAAGAAAAAAGTTTTTATATTTAACCTTTTGATATCTTCTTTAGATTTTATTATATCACTATCACCATAATTAAAATTTCTAGAAAATATTTCTATTATGTTAGAATCTTTGTTAGGAATTTGCTTTCCATATGTACAAACAACGTTATTCTTTCCAAGTGGTTTTATTAGTTCTTCCATAACTCCATTATTTTGTGGACATGCATCTTGTGTGATAAATACTAATATATCTCCAGTTGCTAGCTTCGCAGCATAATTTCTAGTTTTTCCATGACCAAATTCATTTTGAGTTATCTGTACAAACTCTATTTTATCATATTGTTGAGCAATTTGTTTAGTTCTGTCGCTTGATTCTGTATCTATAATTATTATTTCATCAGGATTCACAGTTTGATTTAGCAATGACTTTATAAGATTTTCTAGATATCTTTCAGCATTTCTAGTTGGTATTATTACACTTATCTTCAAATTTACATCTCCTTTAAACTTCTTATTTATATTTAAGTATAAAAGATTTATTATAAACTTTTATATGTATTTTATAAACTATTGTTTGATATATATCTATATTATATCATTTTTGTACATATTAAAATATTTATTTCTAAATAACACTTTTTAAATTATAAAATATAATAAATTTTTATGACTTAGCTTTATTATAACTATTTTATTGTTAAAATAACTTTGAGCATGAACATTTCGATATTTTACTTTTATTAAAAATTTTGTTCTACATATTTATATTGAAACAATTTATTTTTCTTTATATATCCATTATAAAAAAATATTACTAGAATTAAAGCATCTAGTAATATTTTTTCTTTATATTAAATATATCGTTTATACTTCTTCAATATCAGTATTAAAAATTCTATTTGCACTTATACCTCCAATAACCCAAAATATCACAGAATTTCCAACTAAACTATCATTAAAAACTGCTTGAATTGCATATGCTAAAAGTCCAAAAATAAATATATATAAATACTTATCATTTATCTTGTCTGCAAATTTATAAAATGCACCCTTTAATAAGCATATTATAATCCCTACTAAACCTACTAATCCAACTAATCCACTTCCATAAGTAACACTAATATACCAATTATGTGGTTTATCTATAATTTCACCATAAGAACTAGTTGCTCCATCTTTATCTTTGCTAATTATTTCATATGGAAATGTATCAAATCCATGACCCAAAATAGGTTTATCATTAATATATCCTATTGCTTTAGTCCAAATATTTAAACGGTCTGTACTCATAGAATTAACTGATTTAAATACTGCTGAATCTTCTATCTTAGTTATATTAGCATCTGGATTCGTTTCAAGTATGCTATTTTGTTTATTTAAGCTCATCGAGAAAAATAATGAACCTACTGTTATACTTCCTACTATCACGATAGTAATAATATTGAACAGTTTCTTTTTATTGCTATACTTTATAATAAATATAAAAATTATAAAACATATTACAATAACTGGTAGTATGATTGGTGAAATATTATTTATATCAGCAAATACAGAGAATGTTTCTTTGTATACATTGTTATTGTATCCATTAAGTAGAAAATATATAATAGCATCTAACACAAAAACACTTAAGAACCATACAAAAAATGTTTTTTTATCTTTTTTATCAGTTAAACTGTAAACTGCTAATAATATGATTGGTAATACTACTATTGAAGTTAAGAAACCACTTATTGAATTTGATACAAGAATTAATATAAAAGAAACTATGTTTCCTATAAGAGCTCCTATTTTTTTCTTATTATTCTTTTCAATTAATAAATATGTTAGGCTTATACTAAAAATTACAGAAGCTATGCCACTCATATAGTTAAAGTGAGTTAATGTTGTCCAGTAAGTTCCTGATAACGCCTTACCACCAAGTACAATATTTAAAATATTTGAACTTAAAACATTATATCCAAAAAAATTAGCTAATCCTAAAAATAAATTTATAAACAAAAATGGAAATAATCCAAAATAAAACAAACTAAAATATTTTTCCTTTATTTTTGTATTATATAATATAAAGAAAATTATCACATAACAAAACCAAGCAATAGCCCCTTCATATCTTTCAGTATTTCCAAATAGAGCTATATCCTTATATTTAGATACTAGTGGAGAAATAATTATTCCAATAGTCAAAATCAATAACATTATATTTAACTTTTTATTTTTTAAATCTTCTTTCAAAAACAAAATTTTATATAAAAATAAAATAAATACTATAAATGTTCCCAAATATAATAAAAATGTTTTGTAAAAATTAAATATTTCCATTTTTTGACCAGAAGCATATTGTGTTACTAATGTGAAAATAGGACTATAATTTGTAGACTTATATACATGATTTACTATTGGTATTATACAAAGCATCAATAAAATCACACATAAAATAATCTCATTTATTCGTTCTACTTTACCTCTATTATAATATTTATTTAATTTACCTGACATATATCCCTCCTATTATTTAACTTTTGATAGTACTTCATCAACTCGCTCTTTATATCCATCATTTGCACCAACTTTAATAGATTCATTTATAATTTTTTTTGCTGTCTCTTTATCACCATTATTTGCCGAAGATTCAGCATATAACAGTAAAAGATACGGATTCTCTCTTACACTTGGATATCTTGAATATATTTTTTCCATTTCCTCTTGTAAATTTTTATAATCTTCCTTTTGTAAATACAACTCTATTTTTGCTAAACTTAAAGCATCACTTTCACCATACTTCTTTTCCAGTCCATCAATTTTACTTAAGGAAATATTTATTGTATTTTTCTCTTTACTTCTAATAGCTGCATATTTATTATATACTTGATAATCTGATTTTCTTTCATTTATTTGAGCAAATGCTTTCGACATTGAAAATCCAAAACTAGCAATTGCTAAAAAAGACAATAGTAAAACAAATTTACTTGTAAATTTCAATATAAAGTCTCCTCTCTATTTATAATAAAATCTTATTGTCGAACGTGATGTAGTTGAATCAGAGATATTATCATTAGTTACTCCAGACCTACCCCATCTATTAACTTTACTATCAGTAGTTTTTGTTTCAACTACCTCTATATATTTTCCATCTTGAACATTGATAGTGAATGAATTTTGATTAGATACCTTTTTCCAAGAGCTTTTACTTATACTTGAACCAACATTCATCGCTGATGGTCTAGAATTAACTATTCTATAATACATTTCATAACTAGAAGATTTAGGTTTTGTTGACACTTTAAGCATCACACTATCTTTTTTAGGTGGAGTACATGGATACACACTCACAGATATTCCATCAGCTTTGTCATCATCATCCTCTATTACATTATCTTCTTCTGGAGATTTTCCACTCATTGCAGGATATCTTGAACCATCTAAAATATCTATCCTTCCTGAATTTTTTATAGTTACATTCTTGGCATTATTAGTTATTCTATATATTTTTCCACTATTATCAACCAGTACATCTTCAGCATCATTTATAAAAGTTAATCTATTAATTTCACCATCAATTCTATTGTCTATTTTTAATCCATTATTGTCATAAACTGTTATATCATTAATATATCCTTCATTTGTTAATGTTTCTTTTTTCAAATCTTTTATTTCTACCTCTTTTTCTATTGTCCCTTTATTATTAACATCACTATTTGGCATATTTAGTGTAATTTTACCTCCAAATATACCATCAAAAGTTATTTTTATTGTTTTTTTTGTATCAATATCGATTAAACCATTTATTTTATCTTCTGGCTTGAACATTATAGTATCATTAGCATCAACTTTACCTAAAGTTACTTTCAATTCATCAATTGTTTCAACAGTATACTTAGTCTCCTCTTGTATATTTTTTATTTCATTGAAGGCATTTTCATTACCTAATCCTCCAACTTGTGTTATTTTATCAAAGCACTTTGTATTTAATACACTTATTTGTACAGAATCCAACTTATTTCCTACCAAAATAACTGGAGAACTATTTTTTGCAGCTAATACTCCAACTGCAAGAGAATCTATTAAGTCTCCTTCCTTTTTCATCCCATCCTTAGTTATGTATGCATTTCTTAAATCAACATCCTTATAAAATTGTTCTATGACTTTTGCATTTGTCTGATTTCTATTTTCACCTGATAGTCTTTGTGGAGATGGTAAACCATTTTCTACAGAACTAGAAACTGAATTTAGTCCTCCTATTATATAGGATTTATCAATTTTAATACTGTTTATAAAATCTTTTGATACATTTATCCCATTATTTGTATCAGAAAGTATAATAGGAATATTGTTCTGGGCCGCCGCTGCCCCCACACTTACTGCATCAGCCAATCCTTTTGTTCCATTTACCACAGCTATTTCAGATATATTAGCCATAGTTTTCATTTTTTGTGCTAATTTTAGAGATGTTTCATATCTACTATTCCCAAAAATCCTCTCAGAACTTATTCCTATTGATTTTAAATTATTTTCTATACTTTTATTTAAGGTATGTTCTCCTCCTATTAAATATATTTTCTTTACCCCTAATCTTTTCAATTCTGTTTTTGTTCTTTCATCTAAGTTATTACTTTGAGTCAATAACACTGGAGCATTCTTAAGTTTAGCAAATGGTGTAGCTGATAAAGCATCTGCTATTGAGTTATCATTAACTAGTATTGCTTCATTTGAATTACTCCAGCCATTTTGACTTATTTTTATAGCTGTATCCCATCTACCACTTCCAATTAAAGTTTCTTTTGTTAGTGCATTTGATGTTTTAATACTTAAACTTGCCAATATAGATGATAGTACTACTAATGCTATTATTTTTTTATTCACTTTCATAATTTTTCCTCCATAAATTCATTTTTAACCATAAAACTACCAAAGATAAGAAATCTGTTATAATAATTAAATTATTATATATTTTAAATTAATAACATTATCTCAAGTAAAAAATATAGAAAAAGACTCCTATATCCAAGGAATCCCTTATATCTAAATAAATCTTTTTAAAAAGATTTATTTGTATTAATAGATATAAAACTTTTTCTAAGTACATTTTTATTATATTATAAATCTAGGTTTATTTCAACAGAACTAAAATATGATTGACTATCATTTAAATGAAAATAAAGACATTGAACTATTTCATAATATAAAATTTTATATTATAAAATAGTTACAATATAAAAAGTAACAAAATTGTAATTTTTTTTTAATTACTATATTATAACTAATAGACTTTTTATATTCTTTATAGTATAATATTAAAAGGAAGAAAGAAATTTCGAACATCTCTTTTTTTCGTATTTCTCACATGAAAAAGTCTATTCTGAAATTATATTAATTTTGGAATAGACTTTTTTGATTTTAATATATTTTTAGTAGAAAATAAGAGCTATTTCTAAAAAACTTATATAGGAATAACTCTTATTTTTATGTTTATTCGAACTTATATAAGTATTGCACTGTTGTCTTTCTTATTTTATTATTTAATGCTTCAAACATATCATATCCTTCTATAGTATATTCTTTAGCTGGATCTTTTTGAGCATATGCCTTAAGCCCTATATATTGTCTAAGTTGATCCATTGCATCTATATGTTCTACCCAATAAGTATCAACAACTTGTAATAAAGTTTTCTTTTCTAACTCTAAAATCTTATCCATTCCTAAAGCCATCTTTTTTAAATCGTATACTCTTTTTGAAATTTGATAAGTATGTTCTACTATATCTTCAATAGTTTTTTTATCAATTTCAGGTATTAATAATGTATTTGCAGGCATAAATGTACTATATAAATATTTAAAATATCCAAAATAATTTCTTTGATTTTTTAAATATGTTTGAGCTGTATCCTCTATAATTCCTCTTACCATATTTTGTATATCTCCAGATATATCTATATTATCTAAAACCTTGTCTCTCTCGCTATATATAATTTTTCTTTGTTCATTAATAACATTATCATACTTAAGTACATTTTTTCTTTGTTCAAAGTTTTTTCCTTCAATAGCTCTTTGTGCCCTTTCTATTGCTTTAGATAGTGCTTTACTTTCTATTGAATCACCTTTTTTAGAAGTTATTCTTTTCAATATTTTTTTGATTTCTTTACCCCCATATAGCTTTATCACTTCATCTTCCAAACTAACAAAAAATCTTGATGTTCCAGGATCTCCTTGTCTACCTGAACGTCCTCTAAGCTGATTATCTATTCTTCTAGATTCATGTCTTTCTGTTCCTATAACATATAATCCACCTAGCGACTTAACTTCTTCTTCTTCTTTCTTATCTCCAGCTCCAAGGGATATATCAGTACCTCTACCAGCCATATTTGTAGATATGGTTACAATTCCAAGTTTACCTGCCTTTGATATTATTTCTGCTTCCTTATCATTCTGTTTAGCATTCAAAACTTGATGTTTTATACCTCTTTTTTTAAGCATATTAGATAAACGCTCTGATTTTTCTACAGATACTGTACCAACAAGAACAGGTTGTTGTGTATTATTAATTCTTATTATTTCTTCTACAATAGCCTCATATTTTTCTTCCTGTGTTTTAAATACCTTATCATGTAAATCAGCTCTTATTACAGGTTTATTAGTTGGTATCTGAACTACATTTAGTTTATAAATAGATTCAAACTCACTTTCCTCTGTCTTAGCTGTCCCTGTCATACCACATAATTTTTCATACATTCTAAAGAAGTTTTGGAAGGTTACAGTTGCCATAGTTTTGGATTCATCATTTATTTTTACAGATTCTTTAGCCTCTATAGCCTGATGTAGACCATCTGTAAATCTTCTTCCTTCTAATATTCTCCCTGTAAATTCATCTACTATATGAACTTCTCCATTTTTTACAACATACTCGACATCTTTTTCCATTAATGTATATGCCCTTAGTGACTGATTTACATGATGAAAAATTTCTATATTATCAACATTTGTTATATTTTCTATTCCAAAAAATATTTCTGCTTTTTTTAAACCACTAGATGTAAGTGCTACAACTTTATCTTTTTCATCTTTTTCATAGTCTTCTTCATTTATAGTTTTTATAAATGCATCTGACATCTCATAAAGTTTATTTTCCTCACTTCCATTAGCAGCTATTATAAGTGGTGTCCTAGCTTCATCTATAAGTATAGAGTCTACTTCATCTATTATAGCATAATTTAATTCCCTTTGTACTTTATCCGTTTTCTTTGTTACCATATTATCTCTTAGATAATCAAATCCATATTCATTGTTAGTTCCATAGGTTATATCACACTTATACTGACTTCTTCTTTCTTCAGGAGTTTGTCCATTTAAAATTACACCTACTGTTAATCCTAAAAATTCATATACTGGTTGCATAATTTCTTTATCACGTTTAGCTAAATAATCATTCACAGTTACAACATGAACACCTTTTTCTAAAAGAGCATTTAAATATATAGGAGCTACTCCAACTAATGTTTTTCCCTCTCCTGTTTTCATCTCTGCTATCTTACCTTGGTGCAATACTATTCCTCCAATTAATTGAACTCTATACTGTCTCATACCTAATACCCTTTTACATGTTTCTCTTACTACTGCAAAAGCTTCCTGTAGTATATCATCTAGTTCTTCTCCATTTTTTAACCTAGCTTTAAATATTTTTGTCATATTTTTCAACTCTTCATTAGACATTTTTACCATCTTAGGCTCTAAAGCTTCTATATCATCTACTATATAATTAAGAACTTTAATTTCCAATTCATCTGATTTATCAATCATTCTATCTATTACTGACATCTTATATTCCTCCTTCTTTACTTTCATATACTATTATACATTAAAAAGATTGATTAGTAGACTTTTTTTTAAAACTATAGTATAATAATCATACTTAAATAATAAATTACATTTTCTTATTTAAGTATTTCTCACAAAAAAGAGACTAAAAATAGTCTCTTTTTTAGTATAAAAAAAAGACTTCTTATAATAGAAGCCTTTTTTATTATAAATTAAGTTTATATTACATATCTAATAAATCTTTTAATTTATTAACAACTGAGTTAGCTATTCCTTTACCAACTTGAATTAAGTTTTTAGTTCCTTTTTCTGAAACTACTTTACTTATTGCAACTGATTGATCTGAAGATATACTATCAGTAGCTAATACTATAGGAGCTTGATTGAATCCTGCTATTGAAGCTGCTGCTAATGCATCAACTAATTGATCTTCTTTAGTAGAACCATCTTTAGCAAGGAAGAAACTTTTTACCTCTTCACTTACTATAGCATCTGTTTTATCTTTAGTGAAGTAATTTTTTATTACTTCTGCATTAGTTTCTTGTCTATCGTCACCTTTTATTCTGTCAACACTTTGACCTGTTGCATCTGCTATTGCTTCTTCCATATCTTCAGAAACACTTGCAAATCCACCTATTATATCTACATTAGAACTTCCTAAGAAACTTTCTTGTTCATCAGTTAAACTTTTAGCTTTTCCGTCAACAACTATTATTGGTGTTGCTTTTTCTACTCCATCTGCACCATTATATGAAGCAACTGGAGCTATACTCATAGCATCTGCTAATCCTGTTCCACCAACAACAAATGCTTTATCATCATCTATGCCAATTTCATCTGCTATTGCTAGAGAAGTTTCATATCTGTCATCTCCAGATAATCTTACAACTTTTAGACCCATTTCTTCTAATTCTTTTACTACGTCTTCAGATACACTATTTTTTCCACCAGCTATATAAACTTTTTTACCTGTTACAGCTTGTGAAGATTTTAAATCTAAAACTCTCTTTATTTCAGTTTTTACTGATGAATCTAACTTATCTTTAGATGTTAATAATAATGGAGCATCTTTTTCTGCTGCTAAAGGAGATGCAACTAGTCCATCTACTATTGCTTGTGAGCCAACAAGAACTATATTTTTAACATCATCTTTTAGTTTCTTAGTACCATTTGTATCATCAGTACCATTATGATAATACTCTTTACTTAATTCTATAGCTGTTTCTATTCTATCATCACCAGCTATAACAGTACTATTTGAATAAGAATCATTATTCTTTTGCAATTCATCAAGAGCCGTTTTTAAATTACTTTTACTTGTAGATTTTAAAGTTAATATTACTGGAACATTTCCATCGATAGCATCACTATCTAAACCTGCTATATCATGATATTTTGATGCTGAACGAGATAAGTTATTTTTTAATCTCTTACCTTCTGGATATAAAGTAACTTGATAGTAACTATCAACTTTAGTAAATCCATCTTCATCAATTAAATCTAGTGCTGAAGTTAATTCATTACTATTGAATACATATTTATCAGCTAAATCTTTTGCTACATCTTTTGCATCACTTGATACAACTTGTGTTTTTTCAGTTGCTGGTATAACTTTTATTGTTGCTTTATTAGTAAGTGTTATTGTAGCAAATTCTCCTGTATCTAATCCAGCTAAAGTTTTCTTTACATAATCCTTATTGTTCATGTCAGCTGATACACCTGTTACAACCTTTGAAGCTTCTGTACCATCATTAAGTCCAGGCTGCTTAGTATAAGCAGGTTTGTTATCTTCATCAGTAAAAGAAATCTCTTTAACATAAACCTTATTTTTATTTCCATCTAAATCCTTTTGTAAATCTAAAAGATCTGTAACTAAATCACTTGCCTTATTACTACTTACTACTAATTTTGTCTTTTCAGTTGAATTTAATAATTCATCTGCAGTTGCTGCATATGCTGGAGCTGCTACCCCTACTACAGAAACAGCTGCCATTGCCATTGCTAAACTTTTCTTATTCATTTCTTTAATTCCTCCCAACATTATATTAATTACATCCCTTATTATGTACACTAAATTTCAAGTTAACATAGTTCCAATATTTCTCACATTTTCATTCTATTCTATCTAGAATTTATTTGCAATAGAATTATATATATTTCTCCGTTTTTTTTTCGACTTTTTTTTCTTTTATTTTATTTTAACCTTTTTTTTAGATTTAATTTTATTTTTCATTTAACTTTATTTCATTTCATTAATTTAAAAACTCTATTGTTGCATGAATATCACCTATTTTAGAAATATTAAGTCCAAATCCAAAATTATTAAAATTTTCATTTAACATATTATTCTTATATTTAGAAGATTTTTTCCAAAGAGTAACAATATCATTTGCGATGTTCTTTGCATCTTTACTTGTATATTCATTTTTAGATTCTATAGAAATAAATGCAATATTTTCTTCACTTCTCATTCCATTTGTAACTTCAGCGGCATTTTTTCCATCTATAATATGTGCATAGACACCTTTCTCATACATATATCTAGACCAAACACTTGCCATATCTTCTAAATAACCTAACTTCTCCAATTCTTGCTTTTCATTTTGCATTCTATATTCATTTATTAATTTATAAACTTCACTAGTAATCATATTTTTAAAATCTTGACTATTTGGATCATTAATATTTTCAACTATTACATTAACATATACATTTTTTGTGGCTATATTTTTTTTATCATCTTGAGCAGTTATATTAAGTGTATAAAGACCAGTCTTATTTGAATTTACTTCCCCCTTAATCTCTATAGGAAGAATTTTTCCATTCTTATCTTTAGCTGTAATATTCATCATGGATATATTGAACTTTTGCCCTTTAATAATTTCAATATCTGATGCAGTTATTGTGGGTGCTAAATCTTTTACATCAATTGCTTCTTTACACTGATTAATAATTTTTTCAGAAATTTTTCCCAAAGTGCTTATTTTATTTGCACCTTCCAATATACTTTTATCACTGCCATCACTTATGAGAACTATTGGATTCTCCTTAGATATTGCAGCACCTGAAACCGCATCTATTAACTTATATCCTTCTGTTATATAAAAAGCTTTTTCCTTCTTATAAAAATATTTTATTACCTTTTTATTAGTTTCAAACCTATCTTTTCCAGCTATTCTTATTGAATTAGTTTTTTTAGCTAATTCAATATTTATTATTTCTTCTGAACCAACTACATAGCATTGATAATTTTGAACATCAAAATCTAAATTTTTTCCATCTGTAAGTATAACAGGCACTCCATCTCTAGCAGCTACAGAAGAAACACTCATTGCATCAGCTTCACCTGTATATCCATTTACAAGAAATACCTTATCACCTTTATTTACTGGTTTAATAGTAGATATTTCTTTTGCTATAAGATAACTAGTCTTTATCCTATCTTCTCCACCAATTCTCTTAACCTCAATCCCTTTATTCTTAAGTTGAGTTTCTACAGATTTACTTATAGTATCTTCTGTTCCTATAACATAAGCATTCTTAACATCCTTTAATCTCTTTTCAACAGCTGTTGGTATCTTATCTTTTTGTACCAACATTATAGGCGCTTTAACCACTCCTGATAATCCACTTGCACTTAATCCATCCACTATAGAATTATCAGTGTTTACTAATATAACTGTATCATATATTTGTTTGTCAGCTATTAATGCAGAAGTCTCATATCTATCCTTCCCTTGTATCTTTTCTATGCCTGAAAATGCATTAATATTTGATGCACCTGCCATCATTAATGTTACTGCCAATCCTATCGATAATATTCTCTTATTTACCTTCATCAAACCCCTCCTACTAATTTTTTATATAATTCAACTCATTATAAATTACATCCTCAGTAGTCATTCCCTCTAAACTTATAAATTTTTAAAATTAAAAACACCTAAAATACCATAATCTATAAAATCAATAACAAAACAGATTACAAAAAGTACTTTAGATGTGATTTTCATTTTATAATATCAGTAAATTAATAAAAAAACAAGATTTTTGGTATTTTTTACAAGCTACCTTCATTGCCATTTAAAAATTCTTGAGTAGCATGTACTTGACCATCAGACAATACATAAATTCCAAACCCAGTACTGTAAAACTCATTACTAAGCATATTTGCATTGTACTCAGGAGACTTCTTCCACGCTTCAAATATAGTCTTTGCCAAATCTTTTGCATCTTGAGTTGTCTGAACATCCTTAGAGTTGATATAAATATATGCTATATTCTCTTCACTTCTCATTCCAAATTCAGAAAATACTTGTGGCGCATTTTTACCATCTATATAATGTGCAAAAACTTTTTTATCCATCATATACTTAGACCATGCATTTGCCATACCTTCTAGCTTACTAGATACTACTAAAGGCTCCTTACCTTTTTCTTTCCTATAAGAATTGATTAAGTTATACATTTCAGTAGATACCATTTTTTTGAATTCTTGGCTATTGTAATCATGAGATTTATCATCCAAAACTTCTATTTGAACTCTTTTTTCTGTACTTTTTCCCCACTCATCTGTAGCTTTTAATGTCAATATGTATGTACCTACTCTATTTGTATCTATAAACCCATCAATTTTTATTGGCAATACCTTCCCAGTATTATCTTTAGCAACTATATTCAACTTACTACTGTCAAACTTTTCACCTTTATATATTTTTGTTGTCCCTATTGTAATTGTTGGAGATTGTCCATTTGACTTTGAGGCACTCATACATTGTTCTATCACCTTGTCACTCAACTCTCCTACAGAAGTTATATGATTTGCTCCTTCTAACACAGATTTATTACTACCATCATTTACTAATACTACTGGACATTCTTTAGTCAGGGGTGCAGCTGCTATAGCATCTACTAACTGATATCCATCCGATATATAGAATCCATCTACATTTTTATAAAAGTAGTCTATTACTTCTTTGTTAGTTTCAAATCTGTCAGTTCCTTCTATTCTAACTGAATTTGTGTTTTTTACTAAAGAACTGCTCATTATCTCCTCTGACCCTATACAATAAGACTGAACATTTTTTACATCAAAAGGCACACTCTTTCCATCTGTAAGTATAATTGGAGCTCCATCTCTAGTAGCTACTGATGATACACTCATTGCATCTGCTTCTCCACTATAGGCATTAGTTAATAATACTTTGTCCACTTTTTTTATAGTTGCTATTTCTTTAGCTATTAGATAACTTGTTTTTAGTCTATCTTCTCCACCAATTCTTTTTACTTCTATATGTTTAGAATCTAGTTCTTTTTCTACTGATTTACTTATAGTATCTTCTGTACCTATTATGTATGCTTTTTTGATATTTTTTAGACATCTATTTGTCTCTGTTGGTATCTTATTTTTTTGTGTAAATAATATTGGTGCTTTTGTGGCACCTGACAACCCACTTGCACTTAATCCATCTGCAAGCGATTTTTCTGTATTTACTAAAATTACTGTTTCATAAGTTTGTCTATCAGCTATCTTTGCTGCTGTTTCATATCTATCTTTGCCATATATTTTTTCTACTACTGATGATGCATTTACACTTTTGAAGTTTACCAAGATTAATGATACTGCTAGACCTAATGATAATATTTTTTTATTCATTTTCATATCCCCCTGATGATTTTTATGTTTTATATTTATATTCTGTTTACTTTTTTTAATTATTTTGTTATTTTTTGTATATTATAAAGTATATCTTATATAAATATATTCCGTCTATATATTAATATTTTATTTTATTAAAAATCCAAAAATCATCTCTAGTTATAATTTAAATATTTATAAAATATATTTCACTAATAAATATAATTTGCATCATTTTATAAGTTAAATTTAATTCCACTTAAATTATGATACATATCTCACTATAATATTATTAAGGTAATATAAATAAAAATAAGAACGTACTTAGATATATAATTTATAGCTAAATACATTCTTATTTTAAGTTTACTTATTTATATTTACTTTGATACTTATTTTGATTCAATTAAACTCTTAATCTTATCTACTACAGATGAAGCTATTCCTCCACCTATCTCAAATAACTTAGATGAATTTTTATTTTTCAATGAAATTTCTTGTGATTTATCTAACGTGTTTGTAGCAAGTAAAACTGGCGAATTATTTTTAGCTGCTAATGGTCCAACTGCTAAAGCATCTATAAGCTTATCTTGATTAGCAACTACAACTCCATCAAGTTTTGATTGAGAATAGAATTTATCTATTACCTTAGCATTTGTCTCTTGTCTATTTTGACCTGCAACTCTATTTTTTGATACATCTTTATTCGTTATTTTTCCAACTTGCTCAATAGCCTTGTTAGATATCTTTTCTACTCCACCAACAAAGTATACATTCGATACTTTATTAGATTTGATAAATTGTTCAGCTTCATTGTCTACACCATCTTTTTGTGTGAGTACTATTGGAGTTTTTTCCTTTCCAGCTAATGATGCTATTGATAATGAATCAGCTTCTCCATTTCCTGCCCCTATATATAACTTGCTTACACTATTTGTCTTATCAATTTCTCTTGCTATATTAATAGAAGTCTGATATCTTGTATCTCCACCTATTCTTTGTACTGATATTTTTGAATTTATAGCCTTAATTGCTTCAACTACTGCATTTGGCATAGAATTATTTCCACCTATTACAACCACTTTTGATGGATTTAATCTTTTTATTTCTTCTACTGTTTTTTGAGGAAGCTTATCATTTGAAGATAAAAGAATAGGTGAATTTTTTACACTAGCAAGTGGTGTAGCAGTAAGCCCATCCACCATACTTCTGTCTTCTCCATTTACTATTACAACTGTATCTGATTTTGTCCAGCCACTTTGAGATATTTTAACAGCAGTTTCAAATCTATCTGCACCTTTTAATTTTTTTACTGTAACATTAGAAGTAGAGTCACTTGAACTTCCTCCACTAGAACTACCACCTCCAGATGAACCACCTGAATTATTATTTCCACCATTATTATTGTCATCCGAACCATCTGGTGGTAACTCATCTGGTTTAGCTAGCTCATTATCAACTACATACTCTAAACTTTTTGGAAGTGTAACTTCAATATACTTACTTATTGTAGCCTTTCTTCCTTTACTTGATTTTTGAGATAATCCAAGCTTTAATACTATATTTGAACCACTTTCCTCTGTTTCTTTACTAACAACAGAATAGTTTATTCTAATATTATTTAATAAGTATTCTAATGCTTCACTCTTTTCAACCTTATATTTTTCAGGGTCATTTTTGCTAGTACCACTTCCACCAATTGGTTTTACTTCATTTTCATTAACAAGAGTGAATACTAAGCCTTCACTAGAACTTATACTTTCAAAGTCTACAGACTTATTATTATATGTAACAACTTTTAAAGCTGGCTTAACATTTGTCCCATTTCCTAAGACTTTATACTCAGCATTTGAATTACCACCAGATTTCTTTACAGAAATCCCTCCTATGCTTAATGTATCTCCATCTAGTAAATCTTCACTTGATGTAACATATATATCTAGTGTAGTTGTATTATTTCCTTTATTATAATCTGCTCTACAAGTTGCATTAGCATTTCCATTTTTTATCTGCTTTGATATATTATCAGACCACTTAATCTTTTGACCTGGTTCATTATCTATTAATTCAACCTCACCTTGCACCTTTATACTAGCTTGAAACGAATACACTATATTCTCTACTGACTCCACAGAAATATCTATAGTATTCACCTTTTCATACGTCTTTGTTCCCTGCAACACTGGAGCAGCATATGCACATGTCGCACTTCCAGTTATAGCCACTGCCATACTCGACACTGCGATAGTTCTTATAAAAGATTTTCCTTTACTCATTAACACCCGTCCTTATCTATCATCAGCTAGATGAATAAAATCCTTTATCCATCTAGCTTCTTATATTTAATTTATAAATTACCCTAAATTTATAGTTACATTATATATGCTTTATATGCTTTATTTTTGACAAATTGCTTTTTTAAAACTTTTTCATCCACTACTCAAACAAAATGCCCAATATCACACTGATATCTTAGTCTTTTCAGACTTTCACATACTATTTATCTCTGACAATATTACTCTTTACTTTATTATTTACAGTAATTACCTTCTTATTACTTACATCGACAGTACTTCTTGTAGCCTTTCTAGCTTTACTATTACTATCAGTAAGACTTATTGTCTTTAACTCATCATAAGTTGTAGCTCCCACAGGTACATACATTGTATCACTTACAAATCTTTGACCTACTGGAGTATCTCCCTGAAGGTCATTGTATCTATAAAGTTCTGCCTTAACCTTATCACTTAAAGAGTTGAAGTCTTCTTTTGGCATATAATAAACCCATGTGCCTTTGCTTATCTCGCCTAATTGTCCATTTTTTGGCACCTCTGCAAATAAAAGAGCTTCTCCAGAGATAGTTTTATTATTTTTATCTACAAGTAATGGTAAGTTAAATGCTGGATTTCCACTATATTCTCCTGTAATTACTATTGAACCTGATGGAATTTTAGCTGTTTCATCTTCATTTGTATTAGGGTCATCGCTTTGATATATATAATCTTCTGCTAACTTTCCAATTCCATTAGTACGAGCTTGGTCTACACTATTCACTGTCCCAATCTCTATATTGTCGCCTGGAGGTCCTATTATATCTAACTCTGCAACTTCTATATTAGACTTATTGTTAGATATTAATTTTACATATCTAGCTTGATATGTCCAAAGCTTACCATCTTTATTAAATGTAACTCTAGCTTCATTGTCTTGGTCTTTTCCTCCACCAACTAAGTCTTGTCCATATTCAAAAGTTCCTTGACTCACATCTTCCCAAGTCTTTTTATCATTACTTACTTGTATCTTGTAAGTAGTCAATGGACTATATGTTGTGCTAGTATCCTTTCTAAGACTAAACAGTCCTTTTAGTGAAAACTTTCTAGCTTCTGTCTTTGGTTTTGTATACTTTAATCCAACTATAGGTAATGTCTCTTTCATATCTACTATTATATATGGATTTTCTTCTACATTTATATCTGGGTCTTTTTGTGGGTCTTTGTTCCATTCAGCTTTACTAATTCTCTTTCCTTTATAAGTAGTGCTTGCATCATTATCCTTTATATTATCAATTTCAGGATTTTGTAGTGGTCCATGTGAGTCATTTTCACTTCTAACATCGCCATCAGAAACAGTATTTGTTATAAATGACCATGCTGACTTATTAATTTTTCCTTCATCTGATAATTTTACAGTACCAACTTCAAACTCGTCTGTTGGATTTAAGTGATAGTCATATGCAACTACTTTATATGTAAACGCTCTGTTATTAAGAGGAGATATATTGTCAATAAATTGAGCTTTACTATTTCCTTTTGCATCCACAAAACCTACTGTTCTGTATTTTACTTGAGTTTCATTTTCACCATCTAAGTAGTTTCCATCACTTCTTATTATTTCATATCCCAATATTTTATCTTTATCTTTATCAACATCTAAATCTATAGATATCTTATTAGATTTAACTAAAGAGCCACTTTGCACTCCATCAGCAAAACTAGCACTTACCTTAGTATCTTCTGCCATGTTAGATATGTTTTCATTTAAAATCTTTCTTCTAGCCTCATCATTTACATACTGTATCTTTCTAGTCTCTTTTTCAAACTTCTTACCATCCATTATACTGTTTAGCTCTGGTGTAATCTCTACTCCCCATGCCTTAAAGTAATCTCTTAAATCTTTTTCAACGACACTTGATGCCATAGCAACTAGCATTTGGTCTTTTGGCAAGTTATTTATTGGGTCATCACTTGAAAGTGCTCTATATTTTCTAGAAATTTTAGCATAGAATGAATCATTACCTAAATCAGCATCTGAATTATTCTTTAACATTGAACCAGTAAAATCATCGTCATATGCTAAATGTAATTGCCATAACATTCCAAGTCTTTCAAATACGTTACTTGGTATTCCCAAACTATTTGAAGTAACATGTTCATATATCTTATCCATTGTAGAACCTTCAAGTCTTGAATGTGTCTCATCATCAAATGTCTGAGCAAGTAGTGCAAGTACATTGTTACTAGTCTCACTGTATGTCATCTTACCTATATCTGTAACATGCCCTATCTCATGACCTATTCCCCATCCAAATAAACTTCCTCCACTAGCTTTTCCATTAGCATCTATTTGGAAAGGTACTCCATTCATAAGCCCTGGAACTGAGCCGTATTCCACTCCTACATGTAGACCAGAAGCATACATAAATGCTCCAATAAACATTCTTTGATATTTTATGTTCATACGAGATTTTGGAGCCATATCATTTTTAGTTATATTAAACTCATTATCGTCTATAGTTCCATTACCATCTAAATCTTGTGTCTTAAATACGCCTCTTTCAGAGTATATTAAATCCATAATTTGTTCCCATGCAAGCATACTGTTATATAGTCTATCTACTTGTGTGTTTAAATCAGAATTTCCTTTTGATATTCCTTGATATACAGCTGTTGCTGGAACGTTTAATGTTACTTTGTCACTTTCAATGTCAGTAGTATTTAATACACCTGTTGTTTCTGAATATCCATATGAATTACCAATATTTGTTCCTGGATAGTATGGTTCTCCTTTTATCTCATTCTTATATTTAGCTAATTCTTCTATATAAGTTTTTATTTTTTCTTTAGATTTAGAAACCCCCTCAGGGCTATTGTCGTTTATCATTCCATTTAAGTTAAGATGTGGTATCTTAGTAGCTCCTGCTACACGCACTTTTATATCTCCACCACTCGGAGTATCATAAGGGTATCTTATATATAAGCTTCCTCCACGTTCTGCATCTAAGCTGTGAAGCTTACTCAACTGAATTACATTTTTACCAGTGTTAAGGTTTATTTCTCCACTCTTATATGCTCCAGACTCTCCATAGTATTGTGTATAGATTAACTTAGGAGTCTTACCACTTTTACTTCCAACATATATCGTGATTTCATCTCCAGCTCTAGCAGCTACTCCCAATGCCTGCCAGTCATTTCCCATACCTAAGTTATTCGACTTAACAGTATAGTTTCCACTCTTGTCTTTATATTTTCCTGATACATTTATATCTTGATTGACAGTAGTCACATCAGTAAGTTTTGCTCTATCATTATATAAGTCTTGAGCTAATTTTAATTCTCTTTCTATAACCGTTTTATATGGATGATATTCTCCACTTGCTGTATCTGGAGTATTAAGTCTATCTTTTAGTTCTGTAATTTTTTCTTGAGTTATACCTTCTTTTAATTCAACTTGTAAATCGTCTGTAAATAAGTCTCTTACCTCTTTTTCTATACTGTCATACTCATAGAATTTAAGCTCTGATATATTAGATTTATATGAATAAGACGAGCAAACACTAACTTGTATCTTAGTCGCATTTATTGGTTCTTTTAATCTAACCATCACGTATTTATTATTATTTACAGGGTCTGTCTTTGTTTCAAAAGGTGCATCGCCTAAATTATGTAATTGACCATTTTCATCCCAATACTGTATCTCAAAGTCATTTATAGTCTTATCAGAAATATCAAATCTAGGTGTAGCCATAAAAGTATCCATAGTATAAGCTTTATCGAAAGTTATGATTGGTCCTCTATTCGTTCCTTCAGCTGCATTATATTTTGGGAATGTCCAATGTGTTGTGAAGTCTCCATCTACTACATTAAATTTATCAAATGGATTTTTATCACTATATTCACTTGTATCATATCCAGCTGGATAAGTAACATCTATTATATGATTAGTTGGTATTCCAAATCCGGCATCAGATTTAGGAGTATTAATCAATCTGTAGTTAGGTGTTGTTGGTGCATCTACACTTTCAGTTGTGCCTAGATATATCTTAGACATTCCACTAGTACCTAAGTGATTGGTAGCTGTCATTCTAACTTCATACGTTGTATTATCTTTAAGCCCTTCTATTTTTGAACTTGTTCCTCGAATAAGTTTATCATTGTATTTTATCCAAGAGCCATTAGAACCTTTTTCTCTGTAATATAAGTCAAAATCTTTAGCTTGTTTATGATTTTTCCAACTTACATCAAGAGCTTTAAATCTACCTTTAATGCTTATGCCTTCTGGTGGCTCTGGTCTTGTATCTGGAACAACTTGAAATTCTATTATACTGTCTGAGCTAAATTGTATAGGCTTATAGTTTGAGTCCACATTTTCTGGTACTCCATCTAAATTGCTTGGTGAAGCTTCTTTATATCCACTAGACCAATCGCCATTTAGAGACTGTATGCTAACTCTATATAGACCATATGCATCTATATCTCTAACCTCTATAGAATTTTTGCTAGTTTGTAATTTTTTAGTTGATAATACTTTTCCTTTACTATCAATCGTATCTAATATAAGTTCATATGCAGACACATTAACTTCATTGTTCCAATAAAAAGATACCTTTTCATTTCCAACAGCAGTACTAGTTGTTATTTTATTAATTTTAGGTATATTCATATCTGGCTTTGGTATTTCTTTATAAACATTATTTAAAAATTCAACTTTAGATATTTCTGCAAGATTTCTATCATTGGCTGTTGTAGCTGTTATTTTTATAGTTATCTTTTTCACTGCTACTTGTTTTCCAAGATTTATCACTATATCGCTATTTTGAACATCTGCATATGTTTCTAAAGCTGACCTACTATATGTAGATGTTGTAGAGTTATCATCTTTACTAATATTATTATCTTCTTTTGGTGTATCTTTGTCTAAATCAGATTTATCTGTTGATGAACTTTCTTTATCATTACTTTCCTTATTATTGTTTTCTTGTTCATTTGTATTAGAATTTGATTCTTCTTTATCATTCTTTTCTTCTTGAGTATTATCTAAGTTATTATCAGGTTGCTCTGTATTTTCTTCTTTATTATTTACTTCTTCTTGTTGTTCCTCTTTTAAAGTTTTTACATACTCTTTGTTTTCATAAGGAATCTCTTGAACATTACCATCTTTATCTGTAACCTCAACTATTCCTTTTGCTGGAGCACTCCCTTCAGGAGCTTTAATATTTATAACTTCCATATCAAGAGCTTCTGATAAAGCTATATCCAGTACTGCTGGTTTTTCTTCTGATATCTTATCCTCTTTATTTGCTGGAGATATTGTAACTCCACTACTTTCTCCACTAAATAAATCTTCTACAGTACCTTGAATATCTGTATCAGTATTTTTTTCTAATATTACTTTGCTTGTATCTACTATAGGATTGGTAGGTACTATACTTTCTAGACTATTTGCATTTTCATTTTGTCCTAGATTTTTATGTACATAGTCTAGGTCAGCAATATCTACCTTTCCATCTCTATTTAAATCATATTCTTTTTTATTTGAATCTATATTTTCTAGAACTTCATTATAATCATTTTTATCTACTTTGCCGTCTCCATTTACATCACCCATTAAGAATAGTTCATAGTTTAAAGGTTTATTTTTATTATCTACACTTGCTCTATTACTTAATAAAACCCTTTGAGAATAATTTGATATATCAATATCTTTAACTTCTTTACTCTTAAATCCACTTCCAGAGACTTCTACCTTGTATTTTCCAACAGGTAAATTGCTGAACATAATATTATAATATGATATATTTTCATCTTTATCTTTTACTTCACTTCTATTGGCAGATAATTTTTTGATAGTATAGTCTATAGTATCTGTTCCTATATTTATACTTCCTAAATTTTTACCTCCAAGTTTTATTATCCCACTATTATTATTACCATCTTTTAATTGTAGCTGTATATCAGTTATACTTTCTGATTCATTATTTTTGATTGGAAGTGAAAAATTTAAATCCACTTCTAGATTCCCCTTTAGCTTTTCTGTAACTGATTTTTCAACTGCCCTTAGTTTTCCCTCTAATATAGGCTCTGCAAAAACATTCAATGGTGCACTACACATAGATACTGCTAGTACACAAGATATTGCCTTTTTCATGAAATAACAATCCTCCCTCAATAAATCTTTAATTTTCCATGAATTTAAATGCTATAGTTTCAGACAATAAAAAAAGACACTCAAAGAGAATCTTTATTATGAATAAAAAGAATTTGCTCTTTTTAGCAACTGGCTGATATGGCTTTATAAGCTTTAATCCCTATAGTTTTGCGTCATTAGATTTCCCTAATTTTGCCATTTAATTTTCAATGCTTTTATACCCATTTTATACTATATTTAAACTTTTTAATACAAATTTTTTATGTTAAAATCCAAAAAAAGAATATTTATATTATTATGTTAATATAAATATTCTTTCTCATTATAAATACATTACTTATACGTTATTTTCTAATTATTATCTTATTACATATTTCCAACACTTATATATTATTCTTATCAAAATATCTAAATCTTGGTAAATACTTATTCTTTATATCTTCCATAAAACTCATGTGTTGCATATATAGTCTTATCACCTGTCATAGTTAATCCAAATCCCATTATCTCATATCCCTTATGCAACATATTTGTACCTTCCTCAGGATTGGTCTTCCACTCATTAAAAATAAAGTTTCCTATATCATCTGCATCCCTATTTGTATATACAGGCTTATCTTGGATTTTATACTTAATTATATTTTCCCCTTGAACAGAAATGTATCCAGGCTTAATCTCACTCCAATCTAAGTATTTCAAAAAAGTAGAATACGAATTTTTACCATTTATAGTATGAGATAAAGTCTTTTTATTTGCCATTAAATTAGACCAGTCATTTGCTAAACCTTCTAATCTACTTGCCACAGATAACTCTCTTACTCCATTTTCTTTTCTGTATTGTTTTGTAAGAGCATATATTTTTCCCTTTATTCTATCCTTAAATACTTTATCATTTGGATTATAGTATAATCCTTGTTGATTTGGAGAGGCTTGATTTATACATTGCTTGATGACATTCTGATTTATTCCTCCTAGTACAGTTAATTTATCTGCACCACTTAAAATACTCTTATTGCTACCATTTTCAACTAAAACCACAGGTGCATTTTTTGCTATTGTAGAAGCTACCAATGCATCAGTTAGTTGCATACCTTTACTTAAATAAAATTCTTTACTGTCTTTATAAAATTCTTGTATAACTCTTTTATTTGTGTCAAATCTATCCGTTCCACCCAATCTAACAGAATTTGTACTCTTAACCAGTTCATCACTTATTATCTCGCTAGAACCAAGTGCATAACTCTTTAATCCTGTTGTATCAAATCCTACACTGCTTCCATCTGTAAGTATTATAGGTACTCCATCTCTTGCTGCTACTGGCGATGCACTTATTGCATCTGCTTCTCCTGTGATTCCATTAGCTATAATTACCTTATCGATTGGTTTAATTTCTTTGATTTTTTCAGCTATCTTTACACTTGTATCAAATCTATTTTCGCCAAATATTCTCTCTACAACCTTATTTTTAGATATCAATTGATTTTCTATACCTTTACTGATAGTTGATTCTGAACCTATTATATATACATTCTTTGCTTTATTTAATCTTTCCATTGTAGTATTTGGGATTTGATTTTGTTTTGTCATTAAAATAGGCGCGTTTAATGCTCCTGCTAAACCACTTGCGCTCAAGCCATCTGACAAGCTATTATCCGAATTGATTAGTATTGCTGTATTATAGTTTTGTTTGTCTGCTATTTTTGCTGCTGTCTCATATCTATCAATTCCTTTTATTTGTTCAACTGATGTGAGTGCATTTACTCTAGGAGTATTTACCATTACTAAAAATAGTGTAAGTCCTATAGCAAATATCTTTCTACTATTCTTCATATTTTTTTACCCCCAATATTAGTTTTTATAATTTTGTTATATTGATTTTACTTAGACTTAATAAAAAGTTACAATTTTGTTACCATATTTTATATATGATACCATAGTTATCCATCTAACTCAAACAATATAATTAAAGTTTTTATTATTCATAAATTCAAAACATTATAACTTATTTTCTTTAATTAAGTGATAGGCTCAAAAGTTTTATTAAGTTATACACTTAAAACAATATAATTTAATAAGTATTTATTTTCTATAAACTGTCTTCTATATAAAGTTTTTAAAATCGATATTTTAAGATACAGTGACTACAAGATATAATAATCAAAAAACAATAAAAAGATGGTATCCTAACTTATTTTAAGATACCATCTTTTCATTGTTTCTATTTTAATTGTTTATACTTATTTATTATCTATATTATATCTTACTTAGCTAAACATTATCTAAATAAACTTACAAATTTAAATTTTATATACTATTAGTTTCTAGTAAATAAGTTTATTTTTTCTGCTATTTTCTCAATAGCATTTTTAGCTATTCCTTCACCTATTTGTACTAACTTAGTAGTATTCTTAAGTCTTAATTCAACTACTTCTTCTTGTGACTTAGAAAGTTCTTCTGTAGTTAATATTATTGGTGCTTTTGCACTAGCTGCAAGTGGTGCTGCTGTAAGTGCATCAACTAATTGTCCATTTCCACCTACATAACCATCTTTTGCAACATATGCTTTAGTTGCTCCTGCATAGTACTTGTTGATTACTTTAGCATTAGTGTCTTTTCTGTTTTCTCCTGCTAATCTTTCAACTTTATTATTTAAATCTATTTCAACTAATTTGTTTTCAACATCTTTTGATACAGAGTTCTCTCCACCAACTATTTCTAATTCTTTTCCATTTAATAACTTCTCAGCTTTAGCATCCAATTCGTTACCTGTAACTATTATTGGAGCACCAAATTGAGCAGCTCTAGCAGATATACTCATAGCATCTGCTTCTCCATTTCCACCTACTACGAAAGCAGTTTTAAATGTATCTTTTAATTGTTTTGCTATTTCTAAAGAAGTCTCAAATCTATCTTCCCCAGAAACTCTTTCAACTTTACTTACACCTAACTTAGCAAGTTTTTCTTCAGTTTCTTTTGATATTTTAGATTCTCCACCTACTATATATATCTTCTTAGAAGATAAGTTGCTTCCAAGTACTCTTAATATCTCAGCTTCTATTTCTGATGGTAATGAATCTTTCTTTGATAATAGTATTGGTGCATTTTTTTGAGATGCAAGTGGTGCTGATGCCAATCCATCAACTATAGCATCTTCTCCAACTAAGATTATTGCTTCTGCTGCTCCATCATTAAATCTCTCTTTGCTAACCTCTACTGCTGTTGTAAATCTTGAATCTCCAGATAAAACTTCTACTTTTAATTCTTTTCCATCTTTAACATCAGTTAATACTTTGTGTAAATCTCTTACTAACTTATGATTTTTACTTGATATACTTATTGTTTCTGGCTTTTCATTTGTCTTGCTTAAAATCATATCAAAGCTTGATTTTTCTGGCTTATCTTTATCATCACTATCTTCTTGCTCTTGAGTAAGTATAGCTACATTTTCAAATGTTAAAGAATATCCATTTTTAACTTTATTAACTATTTCTCTTCCTGATGTAGTCAATCTAACTCCATCGAATAAATCTTCTGCTGATACATCTTGTAAATCTGCATTTTTAACTGTTATTGTATGTAATTCTTTTGATTCTATATCACTATATTTCTTTTCATAGCCTTCAAAAGTACTTTCTTCTGATATTATTTGTTTTGAGAAATCTAAGTGTTGGTCTCCCACATTTATAGTAATAACATTTTTTGAATCTTTTGCTCTTTTTACTTCAACTGAGCTTGTAGATTTTATTGTTGCTGTTAATTTGCTATCAGAATCTTCTGCTAAAGTTGCATTGAAAGCATTAACTGCATCTACTATTTCTTGGGCTGTTTTGTAGTTTTCAATTTTATAGTCAACTACTTTTCCACCTAGAGTTTGATGACCTTTGTCTTGTATTGTAACTTTTAAACTTTGTCCTTCTACTAATGCGTTTATTTTGTTTTGTAATTGAGTTGCATTAGTTAAAGTTACATTGTCTACTTTTATATCGTAAACTCTGTCATTTACATTTGCTCCTGCTTTTGTCTCTTCAAACTTAATTTCTAATGCTTTTCTAACTTCTTCAATTAATTTAGTAGAATCTTTCGCACTTACTGTGTAACTTTTATCAACATTTTCTGACACAGTGTTATCTGCGAATATTGGTGCTGCTGCACTCATAACTGTGGCTCCTGCCATTACTATTGCCATACTTCTCTTCTTGTTGCTCAACATATTTATGTCCTCCGAATATTGTTTTTTAATTTTTTTATATTCGTATTTCCCACATATAAATAATATTATATATAATATTATTTATCAATACATTTTATAAGTTTACATAATTTACTAGTATAAGTTTTAAAATAATTGTATAAAAATCCATATTTTAAGCACGTTATCATATCAATTTTTACTAACTAATCCTCTTTATTTAAATTAAATATACATCACTAATTTAAACTATTTTGCAAAGTTTAAGACTACTATTTATTATAAGAAGTATTGTAAAACAAAAGAGGATACCTCTCAATGATAATAGAATCATTTTGAAGTACCCTCTTGAAAATAACTAAGTCAATAATTTTCTATCTTTCACACTCTTGATTTGCAACTGTACAAGAAGTTTTACAAGCTGATTGACAAGAAGTTTGACACTCTCCACATCCACCTTTTGCAGCACTTTGCTTTAAAGTAGCTTGAGATAAAGTTTTTACATGTTTATTTTCCATTTTCAACGCCTCCATTTCTAATTGTTTCCTATTGATTATATCATAAAACTACTCTAATATAAACTCTATTTAAAGTTGACACCCAATACGCCTCCAATACCTCCCGCTGCTGATATTAACAATAACTTATAAATCATTCCTACTTCAAACACAAACTTTTCTTGTGCTAAAAACACAGTTAAAAAAATACATACTATGTACAAAAGTCCAACCAAAAGTCCATATATAAGACCTTTTTCTTTCATGTGTTTTGAAGTATAAAAACCACCTATAGCTGCAGAAATGGTAGTTATAAATGATGAAACCATGGTTATATTATCCCCACCAATATCTGTAAATGTCAAAAATAAGTTATACACTAATAAAACAGCCAAAGTTATTATATACGCATACCCTAGACCTTTAAAAATATAATTAGATTTTCCCATAAAAAAAACCTCCTCTCAAATTAATATATATTCGAGAAAAGGCTTTTAAATTACTAATTTACTCTTCTTCTATTTCTTCTTTTTTAGATTTAACTGTACCTATAGCCCATTTTTCAAATGGAACTTTAGTTCTATTTGGTCCTAACTCTAGTATTACAACATCATCTTCAACTTTAGCTACATTAGCTACTATTCCACCTATTGTAACGACCTTGTCTCCTACACTTAGGCTACCTCTCATTTCTTTTAATTGTTTGTCTTTTTTCTTTTGAGGTCTAATCATTAGGAAATAAAAGATTGCTATTACTACTACCCATAGACCTATACTCATCATTATTTGTTGCTGTGGCATTAATTTTTCACTCCTTCATAAATTATACTCTTTTGTAAAACACTGTAAATATCTATATAAGTATTTACTTTTTTAGTTTTGAGTACTATTGAATATTATATATTAAAATGATTATAATTAATAGTCCAAACTCTATATTTCATAGCCATATTTTGCAAAAAATTCATTTCTAAAATCCAGTAATCTATCTTCCATTATCGCTTGTCTTATTTGCTTCATTAAATTTAGTAAAAAATGAAGATTATGAGTAGTTATTAATCTAGCTCCTAATATTTCATTTGCTTTTATAAGATGTCTTATATAAGCTCTTGAATAGTTTTTACAAGCATAACAATCACACTCTGGGTCAAGTGGTGTAAAGTCTTCAGCATAAGTTGCATTTCTTACTACTACTTTACCTTGACTAGTCATTGCAGTCCCATTTCTAGCTATACGAGTAGGTAAAACACAATCAAACATGTCTACTCCTCTTATAACACCTTCCACTAAATCATCTGGGCTACCAACTCCCATTAGATATCTTGGTTTATCTTTTGGCATAAATGGAGTTGTATGTTCTAGTACATCATACATAAGTGGCTTTGGCTCTCCAACACTAAGTCCACCAATAGCATATCCTGGTAAATCAATGCTAGTTATCTCTTTTGCTGATTGCTCTCTTAAATCTTTATACATTCCACCTTGTATTATACCAAATAAAGCTTGCTTATCTGTATTATTATGGGCATCTTTACATCTTTTTAACCATCTTGTTGTTCTTTCTAACGAATTTTTTACATATTCTCTATCTGCTGGGTATGGTGCGCACTCATCAAATGCCATCATTATATCTGACCCCAACGCATTTTGTATTTCCATAGCCTTTTCTGGAGTTAGAAAATGTTTTGAACCATCTAAATGTGACCTAAATTCTACCCCTTCTTCTTTTATCTTTCTTAGAGGCCCTAAACTAAATACTTGGAACCCACCACTATCTGTAAGTATTGGCTTATCCCAGTTCATAAACTTATGAAGTCCACCTGCTCTTTTTATAAGCTCATGACCTGGTCTCATATATAAATGGTATGTGTTACTAAGTATTATTTGTGAGCCAATCTCTTTTAGTTCTTCTGGTGTCATAGATTTGACAGTTGCTTGAGTCCCAACTGGCATAAATATTGGTGTTTCTATTATTCCATGTGGAGTGTGTAATCTTCCTAACCTTGCACCACTCTGTTTGCAAGTTTTTATCAATTCGTATCTTACTGCGTACATAAAGTTCTCCTTAGTAATATTTATTTCTCATTATTTTTTAATATATTCTTGTAATAATCTATTTATCTAGTACATTTTCTAAATAGATTTATCTTTATCCTCTTTTTCTTGTTGTTCTTTAATTGCTTCTTCGTCATGTATACTCGTTATATTAAGAGCACTCTTGTCTTTTGTTACTAAAAACTTTTTTATAGCAAAAAGTCCTGCAATAGCTATAACACCTATTAAAACATCTATCATTCCTTCATTTTTAGGAAGTAACAACATTTTTCTAGCTATAGCATAAAGTAGTGCCTCAATAAATGCTCCTGGTATATGAAGTGATAGCATTACTACAAGTTCAACACCTATCACTAAAAGTAATATTTGTGCTAAGAAGTCATTAAGCTGACTGTATTGTACCGGATTTTGAAAGTCAACTATATATGCTCCCCACATAAGTCTTAATACATCTACAGTCCCTAGAAATACAGCTATTAAAACTACCACTGCTAACACACGTTCAAATATAAAAGCAATCTTTAATATAGGGTTATTCTTTTTTTGTTTTTGTAAACTATGCATCAATTACCTCCCTACTTTATAATCATAGCATCTCCAAAACTGAAGAATCTATATCTTTCTTTTACTGCCTCATTATATGCATTTAAAACATTATCTTTTCCACAAATAGCACTTACTAGCATTATCAATGTAGACTCTGGCAAATGAAAATTAGTAATAAGCTTATCTAGAACTTTAAACTTATAACCTGGATATATAAATATCTCTGTCCATCCACTAGTTTCTTCCATCTTTCCATCTTCATTACAGGCTGACTCTATAGTTCTACAACTAGTAGTTCCAACACAGATTACATTATTTCCATTTTCTTTTGCTCTATTTATTTTGTCAGCTGCTTCCTGACTAACCATATAATATTCTGAATGCATCTTATGATTTAAAACATCATCTACTTTTACTGGTCTAAAAGTACCTAAACCAACATGTAAAGTTACAAAGGCTATATCCACACCTTTTTCTTTTATTTTGCTTAATAGTTCTTCTGTAAAGTGTAATCCTGCTGTAGGTGCTGCTGCTGAACCATTATGTTTTGAATAAACAGTTTGATATCTCTCTTTTTCATCCAATCTAGCAGTTATATATGGAGGTAGTGGCATGTTTCCAAGTTCATCCAAGATTTCTTCAAAAATCCCATCATAATGGAACTTTATAATTCTTGAGCCTTCATCTGATAAATCCACAACTTCTCCAATTAACTTTCCATTTCCAAAAGAAAACTTAGTACCTACTTTTGCTCTTTTCCCTGGTTTTACTAGAGCTTGCCAAGTATCTTCCTCAGTCCTTTTTAATAATAGAAACTCAATTTTTCCTCCAGTTTCAAGCTTCTCACCTATCAATCTAGCTGGTATAACTCTAGTATTATTTAGAACTAAACAATCCCCTGGATTTAAATATTCTATTACATCTCTAAAGACTTTATGCTCAATATCTCCTGTCTCTTTATCCAGTACCATCAATCTTGAACTAGCTCTATCTTCTATAGGAACTTGAGCTATAAGTTCCTGTGGTAAGTCAAATTTAAAATCACTTGTTTTCAATGTTAAACTTCCTCTCTTAAAATTTCTCTAGCTACAATAATATCAAAAAAACAACTTATTTTCCACAATATTACCATAATCTATCAAGAAATTACTCTTTTTAGCATACATTATATCCACAATATATAGATATTTTTCCACGATATACACGTCTTATCCACAATATATAGATGCAGTACACACAATTTTCAGTGTATTTATCCACAGTATCTACAGGTGTAATTACCATTTTGTGGATATGTTTGAATTTTTACCCATTTTAGAAATATTTAAATTTAATGACTATTCTATTTTATAAGTATTTATATAATCTATTTTTATTTTTCATTAGGATATGGAATTTTTAGGTGTTCATATGCTAATGGCATAGCTACTCTCCCTCTAGGCCCTCTATTTATAAAGCCCAGCTGAAGCAAATATGGCTCATATACATCTTCTATAGTATTTCTATCTTCACCAATAGAAGCTGCTAATGTATCAAGACCAACTGGTCCCCCTCTAAATTTTTCTATTATAGTCATAAGAAGCTTCTCATCTACAAAATCAAGCCCTAAATTATCAACACCTAAAAGTTCTAGTGCATCTTTTGCTACCTCATCAGTTATTTTTCCATCAGCTCTAACTTGTGCAAAATCCCTAACTCTTTTTAATAATCTATTTGCTATTCTTGGAGTCCCTCTTGAACGTTTTGCAAGCTCTAAAGCACCATTAGATTGTATTTCTGCATCTAAGATATGTGATGACCTAAGGACTATTTTTGAAAGCTCATCAACTGTATAGTAATCCAATTTACAAATAACACCAAATCTATCTCTAAGTGGATTTGTAAGCATACCAGCTCTTGTTGTAGCCCCAATAAGCGTGAATTTAGGAAGGTCAAGCCTTATACTCCTTGCAGATGGCCCTTTTCCTATTATTATATCTAAACAAAAGTCTTCCATCGCTGGATACAAAACTTCTTCAACACTTCTGTTGATTCTGTGTATCTCATCTATAAATAAGACATCATTTTCATTTAAGTTTGTAAGTATGGCTGCCAAATCTCCAGCTCTTTCTATTGCAGGACCTGATGTAATCCTTAAATTTACACCCATCTCATTAGCTATTATGCTAGCTAGAGTAGTCTTTCCAAGACCTGGTGGTCCATATAAAAGCACATGGTCTAACTGCTCATTTCTTGATTTAGCTGCCTCTATAAATATGCTAAGTTGCTCTTTGGATTTTTCTTGACCTAAATAATCTTCTAGAGTCTTTGGTCTTAGACTATTTTCTATATCTATATCTTCTGTCTTCATTGTAGAAGTTATTATTCTATTTTCATCTTCAAAACCTTGCATTTATACCCCTCCTCTCGTACTTTTGGAAATCTACTTCGATATTTTGAAATCTACATGCATACTTTAAATATTATTTTAAGATGTAAATGTTATTTCAAAGATTTACTCATTATATATGTAAGTGCTTTCTTTATAATGGCTTCTGTATCCATGCCATCCTTTTTACACTTTTGAACTGCATCTTTTGACTCTGATAATGTATAACCTAAGGCTACAAGTGCATCCACAGACTCATCTTGAGATATTAAGGTAGGTTTTTGTGATAATAATGTTGGTTCAAATTCTATGTTGTTTTTGTCTACCTTGTCTTTAAGTTCTAAGACAATTCTTTCTGCTGTCTTTTTCCCAACACCAGGAGCTTTGGATAATTTTCCAATATCTTCACTTAAAATATACGCTCCTAACTGTGCTGGTGATGCAAATGATAGTATTGAAAGTGCCACCTTAGGCCCTATCTTAGATACAGATGTAAGTAACTCAAACATCTTAAGTTCCTCCCTACTTACAAAACCACAAAGGCTCATATCATCTTCTCTCACAATTAGTTTAGTATATATTTTTGCAGCTTCTCCCACTTGTAAATTCATGATTGTATTGGATGATACATTTACCTTATATCCTATACCATTATTTTCAATAACTATATTATCTATATAAATCTCTTCTATTGTACCTTTTATATAACTATACATATTTACCACCTATATTCTTTAGAGTTTTTTCAAGCTTATTTGAATGAGCATGGCAAATAGCCACAGCTAAGGCATCTGCAACATCATCTGGTTTTGGAACCTTTTTTAAACTCAAAAATGAAGTTACCATCTGTTGAACTTGTGCCTTATCTGCTCTTCCATATCCAACTACACCTTGTTTTACTTGAAGTGGAGTGTATTCATACACTGGCTTCCCATTATGAGCACATGCAAGCATAGTAACACCTCTAGCTTGTGCAACTGTTATAGCTGTTTTTACATTCTTGTTAAAGAATAATTCTTCCATTCCAACTTCATCTATATTGTAATTCTTTACGATTGTATCAATTCCTTTATATACAAGTTCCAATCTTCTCGATATATTCATGTGTGCAGGTGTTGTCACTGCTCCATAATCTATTACCTTAAACTTGCTATTTTTGTATTCAACTATACCATATCCAACTATAGCTATACCTGGGTCAATCCCCAATATTATCATTTTTTTAAATTCCCCCTAAAAATAAAAGAAATACCAAAATGTATTTCTCATAAAAACTTATGTTCTAAATTATTATACCATAAATAATATTAACAAATCATAAAATGGTATATGTAAAATATAAAATAAAATAAAAAAGTCATACCAAAGCAAGATTTTACTTCAGTATAACTTTTATATTTAGTACAAATAAATTATGGTATTTTATAGGAATTAAATGTGACTACAATTTTAATATTAACTTACTTAGTATTAACTTGCAAAGTCTTCTAATCTTGAATAAGCATCTTCTTCAGTATCCATAACTACTCCTTTTTTGATTTCATCTTGAACTGTCTTAGGAAGTGAATCTATTCTTATTTTTGTTTTTTCTACTAAGGTTTTATTTCCACTATTATCATATTTATATAATGCTATATTTCCATTATCATTTTCAATCGTATATTTACCTTTTATAGTGGCATTCATTGCTTGTACATCTTTAGTGTCACTATATTTAGATTCTACTAGTACGATTTCATTTTTATCCATACTCTTTATTTCTTTACTTGGATACTCTTTTTTAAAATATGATACTATTTCTGATTTTGTCTTATCTAATAATGATTCTGGAACTATCCCAGCCATTGTAAGTGTTCTCTTATAATTAGTTTCATTTTCGCCTTCACTTTGAAGCCAAACTTCACAATTTTTATTTAATCCAAAAGCTTCTTTTGACTTTTCATTCATATTCGCACTAGTACTTACAACTTCACCAGTTTGAACTCCATTATGTTTTAATCTTGTCCCTATATAAACTCCACTACTTAATACAAATACTCCTACTAGTATTAAGGCAGATATTTTCCAAGGAAATAATTCTTTTTTCTTCTTTTCAAACATTGATTACGCCTCCTTTTTCTATTATTTTCTCCAAGCTGTAAGTTTTTATACAATTTAGGTAAATTTTAGAAGAAAATATATTTACATTTCAAACTACTCTAAGAATAGATATTTTATAAAAGAGAGTTTTCTCTTAAAGGTTATATTCTTGTAATTATATGGACATAATTTATAATAAATAATCGTTTAGGAGGTAATAACTTTGGAAAGAATAAATTGTAATGTAACTAACTGCTCACATAATAATAGCCATATATGTTATGCAGATAAAATTTTTATAAATGGTGAAAAAGCTCACAATGATAGACATACTTGTTGTAGTTCATTTTTAGATGAGTCTATTTATAGCAATCTATCAAGTAATGTTAATAATAGAAATTGTGAAGAATTAGTTTGTAGTGTAAAAAACTGTGAATACAATAAAGATGGTAGTTTATGTACACTTGACAATATATTGGTTGCTCCTGAAACTGATAGAGTAAATCTTTATGTTGAAACATGTTGTTCTAGCTTTAAATGTAAATAATCACAATATAAATAAATATAAGGGTGTCAAATATGACTAAACTAACATAGTGTAGAGTATCTACAACTATTAGTTTGATTATACTTGACACCCTTATTTATTTTGAATAAAATCTCATTATTATAATCATATATAATATTATAACTGTAATTAAATTTGATAAATTTCTATAAATTGGTATAATCAATATGTAAATTGAATTTTAAATAAATTAGTCATAAAAATAAAATATCGAGTATATAGTGTTATATTAACTAGAAATGAGGTGCTTATGAGTATATTTTACATTCAATTTCTTTATTTTGTAATTTATAGTTTTATAGGATGGTGTTGTGAGACTACATATTGTTCAATTTTACAAAAGCAATTTGTAAATAGAGGTTTTTTAAATGGACCATTTTGTCCTATATACGGCTTTGGAGCATTAGCGATAGTTGCTACATTAACTCCTTTTGTACACAATATTCCCTTGTTGTTTTTATTTAGTATAATTATAACTAGTATAATGGAATATCTTACAAGCTTTACATTAGAAAAAATATTTAATATGACCTGGTGGGATTATTCTAAGCACAAATTTAATATTCATGGCAGAGTTTGTCTAGAAAATTCACTTATGTTTGGTGTATTATCATTAATTGTAATGCTTATAGTACATCCTATTGTAGTTGATTTAATTAACTCTATCCCTAAAAATATACTATTTATACTGGCTATATGTATAGAAGTTTACTTTATTTTAGATTTAGTAATTACAGTACATACAATCTTACAATTAAATGGCAAATTAAAACAAATCAATCTTATAATTAAAGAATTAAAAGATAAAAAAGAATACTACAAACTTATTACACAGGAAACTATTGAAAACAAACTTGAGTCTTTGATTGAAAATAGACTTGAGACTTTAGAAGATAGATTTGAAATACTTAAGGAAAAAGAAAACTATCGTTATGTTAGAAACCGTATTGATGAGCTTAAAAATAAACTTAATAATTTATTGTCTAACCACAAATTACTTCATAGACGTATTATCAAAGCATTCCCTAATATTAGATCTAATAAACATAAAGATATTTTGAATAAAATCAAAGAAGACATTAAATCAATAAAAAAAGATAAATAGTTTAATAAACATAATATAAATTCAATAATAAAAATATTAATACATAATAGTAAGGATTAGAGTATTTTTTATAAAATACTCTAATCCATTGATATTCTAATCCATCAGTATCTCAACAGATTCTTTAAGTGTACTAACCTCTCCAACATTACCAGGGAAAATTATATATGGCATATTAGGAAATTTACTTTCTTTACCTGTCATCCATACTGGTATACCAGGTTTTATTTGCCCCATTACTGTAGCTTTTTTTACTTTAAGTGCTTTAGTACCAACATCACTAGACGTAATCCCACCTTTAGCTATAATGAAATTAGGTCTTACATTAAGCATACCAATTATACTAGTAACAGCATCTGATATCTCTACAGAAATCATAAGTTGTTTATCTTTATCATTTGTATCTAAATCAAAACGCTCTCGCCTAGTATAAACAGCAACAGTTTTTCCACTACTTATTTTTTCTTCTACTACTTGTATAACTCTTTTCACTTCATTTTTTAGACCATTTTCCTGTAGAACTAAATGTTGATTAAACTCTATAAATTCTATCGGATATTTACAATTTTTAAGTTCTTCTAATTGCTGAGTGGTCTTATTTACATGTGAACCAACAAGTATAATCCCTCCATTAGTATTATCTTTTGAAACTAACTCATCTTTAGTAAGTAATGCCTTATCACTCACTCCTCCAAGAACCTTTGTTATAGCAGCAGCACTTCTAAACATAAACTCTTTCCCACTATTTACTGCACGTATAAATGCAATTGCAAATACCTTTACGTCTACATAGTCAGTTGCATTTACGATGACTTTATTGAAATCTTTAACCATTTTAAGTTTTTCTGTTATAGCTTCAATCTTTAGTCCTCTAAGCTCTTCAGAAGAAATGTATATCATATCATTAGACTTGTACTTTCCATTTGTCTTTTCTTCACACCACTCACCTATATCAGAAGCTTTATAACCAAAAGACTTGTCTTTTGCAAATTCAGTCATCCCTGCTGGTATAAGCATTTCTTCTTCTTTAACATAATGTATATTATCTATAGTGAATCTGCCACCTTCTTTAAAAAATGGCATTATTATTTCACCATCATACGTCTTTCTTGATAATTTATCTACTTCACTTTTTAACAAATCTGTTTCAAGAGGATAGTGTCCTCTCATTGTAGAATCACTACGACTTATAATTATAAAATCCTTATTAGTTTTTTTAGATACATCGACAATATTTTTTGATATTTCTCTATGTACTTCTGTTGTTTGATTAACAGTAAATCCCCTTGAATTAGTAAGTATAAAAAACATACTATTTTCTTCATTAAAACCTTGTTCTATACTATCTTTGTCCCAATCAGTATAAACAGAAATATCATGAACAGTCTGCACACCTGTTGGGTCATCATCTAATACGATTATCTTTCTATCTAAATTTTTAAGTTCAGTTGCAAGAAGTTCATTTAATTTATCCTCATCTACTTCTTTAAAAGTATTAAGTATATCTATGCTAATTGGTTTTACTTCTCTCATTTAAAACGCCCCTTTATGTAATTTATATAATCTGAATATAACCTATATAATATAACTCAATAGTTTATTATTTATAATCCTGGAAGTGGTATAATTCCATTTATAACACTAAGTAATAGAACCATTATAAATGCTACAACTCCAGCAATAGTCCCTCCAATTGTCCAAGAATTTAAAGTATCTTTAACTGATAACCCACTAAATCTTGAGAGTACCCAGAACCCAGAATCATTTGGAAGAGAAAAACCAACGCCTCCAGCACATATAGCAAGCCCTACTAAAACTGGTGACATACCAGTTGCCAAAATCGTAGGCCCTAAAATTGACGATGTCGTTACTAGGGCTACAGTAGCAGAACCTTGAGAAATCCTAAGTAGTGCACTTAACAAGAACCCAAGTACTATAACTGATATACTAAGACCAGACATAGTATCAACTAAGAAATTACCTATACCACTTGCATTTATAACACTACCAAATGCTCCCCCTGAGCCTGTTATTAATAGTATTAAACCAGCTGAATCAGCAGCCTCGATAACAACGTCTCCCATAGGTTTACTTATATATTTCTTTAAAAATACTATTGCTACTAATATCCCAAGAAGTATTGCTATGTTTTTATCTCCTATAAATGCAAGTATTCCACTAATTTTAGAACCTTTTTCCACAAACATACTAAACACATTTGATACAAGTATAAGAAGTATTGGAAATAATAAAGAGAACATAGAAATTCCAAAACCTGGTACTTCAGAAGAGTTATCATTTTCAAGCTTAATGCTATCTTCTCCCTGTTCTAAATTTTTTTCTCTATCATTCTCATCAATTGCATAGGACGGATATTTCTCAAAACGTTTTCCATAAAGCCATCCACCTACAAGAGCAGCTGGAAAAGCAACAATTATAGAATAAAGTATAAAACTACCCACATTCGCATTTACATTTGCTGCAACTGCCAAAGGTCCTGGTGTAGGTATTACAAGTGCATGTCCTACTATAGTCCCAACCCCTAATGCACATACAAAGACCATTAGAGATTTCTTAGTTACCCTTGAAACATACTTAATTATAGGCATCATTATAACGAAAGCTGCATCCATAAAAACTGGAATTGAGATTAAAAATCCTGCTGTAGTTACAGCTAATGCACTATTTTTTTCTCCTGTTTTAGCTAACAAACCTTTTGCGATAGATTCTGTAGCTCTTGACTCTGAAAGAATATTTCCAAATATTATTCCAAGTCCAATTACAATACCTATACTTCCTAATGTATTCCCAAACCCAGTCGATATTGTAGTTGAAATTTCATTTATAGGCATTCTAACCATAAAGCCTGTAATTATCGATGTTATAAGTAATGCTAAAAATGGATTTACTTTAAACTTAATAATCGATACAAGTAAAATTCCTATAGATATAACAAATGCTATCAAAAGTCCATATCCTGTAATCATAATTTTTACCCCTTTATCATTCTACTTTATTATTTTATCAATCTTATTTTTTCTTTACTATGATAACTTAACTTTACTGTATTTATATAATCTAATCTTAATAATATGTATTTACTACTACATCAATGTATTTAAAATTAATTATTATGTTTCTTTATTTCAACATCTGCTAATTTTTCAAAATACTGTGCTATTGCACCATGGTCATCTTCTAAATGTCCATGTACTTTTAGTGACTGCATGATTTCTAATAGTTGACTTGTCATAGGTAGTGGCACATCTAAATTGTGTGCTGTCTGCATTACATTCTTAATATCTTTTAGATTAATAGATATTTTACCACCTGGTTTAAAGTCACGATTCATAATCATTGGTATCTTTGCATCCAATATTGTACTGCCAGCTAGACCTCCTCTTATTGCCTTATAGACTTTTTCTGGGTCTGCTCCTGCTTTTGCTGCAAGTACAAATGCCTCAGATACTGCTGCTATTGTCAAATTAACTATTACTTGATTTGTAAGTTTTGTAACACTTCCACTTCCATTATCTCCAATTAAAATAGATGAACTCCCCATTATATTAAAAAATGGCTCTACTTTTTTATAGATTTCTTCCTTGCCACCAGCCATAAAAGCAAGTGTACCATCAATTGCTTTTGGCTCTCCTCCACTTACTGGAGAATCTATAAATTCGAAGTTCATTTCTTTTAACTTATTTGCACATAAAACAGATTCTCTAGGAGTAACTGAACTCATATCCACTATTATACTTCCTTCTTTTAGAGTCTTTGTCAAACCATCTACTCCAAATAATACATCTTGTACAATAGCTCCATTTGGAAGAATTGTAAATACTATCTCACACTCTTTACCCATTTCTAAAACACTTGCATATTTTGCTCCACATGATATAAGTTCATCCACAGCAGATTTATTAATATCATACACAAAAAGATTACATCCATCTTTCAATAAATTTTTTGCCATTGGTTTTCCCATTATTCCTAATCCAATAAATCCTAACTTCATTTTATCTTCCTCCATATCTTCACATTTTTGAAAACGATTTTTTATGATTTAGAGTATACTACACACCAGTATACCGGTCAATATAAATTCTAAAAGTATTTATTTTAACAATAAATTGTATTTTTTATACATTTATATTGTATTTAGTTATTCTATATAATATTTAATACACACTATTAATTTAAAATACTACACTCTACTTCTCATATAATTTATATATTTAAGTTAATCTAGTTCTAATATAAATCATATATCACTATCCAACAATTTTTCATATTTTGTCATCTTATATGTAATTTAGATTTCAAAAGATTGACCTTATTTTTACTATGTTGTATGCTTAAAATTATATAAGTTTTTGTATTTTTATATTGTTTAGGGGGTATTATATATGGCTACATTTAAAAGATTACAAGAACAAGCATATGACTACTTAAAAGAATTGATACTGTCTGGAGAAATAGTAGAAAATGAAATATATTCTGAGACAAAGCTTGCTAGTGAAATAGGTATCTCCAGAACGCCAATAAGAGATGCTCTTCAAAGACTTAGCCAAGATGGATTTATAGATATAATTCCAAGTAAAGGTTTTAGAATTCATCAAATTACAGCAAATGAAATTGTAGAGATATTCCAAATACGCTCTGCGATAGAAGGATTTTGTACTTTTTTAATTACAAGTCAATACAAAGAACCTAGAGCAATTGAAACTATAAGTAAATTAAAATTTCTTTTAGATAAACAAAAAGATATTTTATTAGGTGATAAAAACTTAAATTCATTTGCTGAATACGATACATTATTTCACACAACAATAGTCTCATATGCTCAAAATACTGAATTTGATAAGATGTTTAACAGTTATATGTACAGAATAAAAAAACTAGCTCTTGACTCATTGTCACATGACGGAAGACTTGAAACAACATTAAAAGAGCATACAGATATTTTTAATAATATAGCGAATGGATGTATTGAAGATGTTTACAGAACGACAATCGTTCATATGGAAACTCCTAAATACATTAATTTAGAAGATTTCTGCAACAATAAAATATTTTAATATCATCTTTGGTAAAATTATATTTATATTAAATTAATTTCCTAGTTATAAAAAATAATCTATAATTATAGTGTAACTAATATTATTTTAAGGAGTGATTTTTTTGAACGAAGATGTTGTAACTAATGAAACAATCGACAAAGATTATGCCATTGAAGAAGTTCGTATGGCATGTAAGCATTTTGGTGACTTATATTTTTATTTTTCCAAAGTGTTATTTGAAGAGCTTGGAGAAGATAAAACTAGCGAAATATTAAAGAAAGTTTTGTTTGAAAGGTCTGAAGAAAGAGCTATTGCTATGAGAGAAAGAGCTCATGAAAATGGAGAGGAATTAATTGCAGACAATATTATTAGCACAACTGATGTTCCATTCTTAGGCTGGGTTCCTGAATTTGAAGAGTTGCATTGCCCTTATGGTGCTTCCTGGCTTTCAAGATTTGAGGAAAATCCTTGGTTTAAAAAATTTGCATCTCTTTATTGTGATGTTACAGATACTACTGTCGCTGAAGTATTTACAGGAGATACATCCCACAAAATAACAAAAAACATTCTATGGGGAGATAAAAGCTGTGAAAGAATATATTTCCATGATGATAAGGTATCTGAAGGTAAGTACACATATGGAAATAAAAATTGTAAATAAATAAATTAAATTTTCTATATTCTTATACTATATTTTGTACTTTTTCATATAAATATTATAACTAGTCTTTTATTTTACTTTGGTTTAACTTAAAGATAATTTAATTTTAATCTATATGTATTATCATATAAGTAATAAGAAAATTATCTTTATAAATTATAGTTTTAGTTTTATAATTTATAAAATATTTATGTTCTTTGTAAAATTTTTTAGGAGCTTCTAATGTTATGCTATAAAACTATCTTGAGAAGGGCTGATTGAATGTTTAATAAAATATATGAAAAGAAAGAATTTATAGTTTTTCAAGTTAAAAAAGGTTATGTAGTTTATAATACTAGAAAGAGTTTTGAAGAAGGTCACACACATTTAAAGCATTTTGAAGCAGCAAAGACAGCTATTGATTTAGCAATAAATAAAAAGATTCCTAGAAGTAAAGATGGTTATTATCTGACTAGTTTAATTCGCATAAGTGATGATTGTTATTACATTGATAAGTTAAGCGAATTATTATATGTCAGAGAACAAAAAGGTAAAAAAGAAAAGTACTGTAATTCTGGTTATCAGATGTAGCAAGACTAGTTGTGAATTATAAGTACCTTTAGTCTTAAAACCAAAGAGTATCAGTAAATTTACAAAATAACTTACTGATACTCTTTTTAATTATATTATTAATATTTAAATTTATTACAAAATTCTATAAAAATTTTTATGCTATCTATTCAGATTCTGTATCTGCAAATTGACTATTATAAAGCTTCTCATAAAATCCACCTTTTTCCATAAGTTCTTCATGATTCCCCTGCTCTATAATACTTCCATTATTCATAACTAAAATCAAGTCAGCATTACGAATCGTAGAAAGTCTATGTGCTATAACAAAACTAGTTCTACCATTCATAAGATTTCTCATTGCTTTTTGAAGCATAAGTTCTAATCTAGTATCAACAGAACTAGTAGCTTCATCAAGTATCAATATTGAAGGGTCTGATATAAAAGCTCTAGCTATGGTTAAAAGCTGTTTTTCTCCCAAAGATATATTAGATGCTTCTTCATTTAAGAACATATTATATCCATCTGGAAGAGTAGTTATAAAATGATGCACATTTGCTACTTTTGCTGCCTGTATAATTTCTTCTTTAGTAGCTCCAAATCTACCATATTCTATATTTTCAAAAATGGTTCCATTAAATAGCCATGTATCTTGAAGTACCATACCAAACATCGAACGTAAATCTTTACGTTTCATATCCCTTATGTCTACCCCATCAATTTTAATAGCCCCCTTCTTAACATCATAAAACCTCATCAATAAGTTTATTAATGTTGTTTTACCTGCTCCAGTAGGTCCAACAATAGCTACCATCTGACCACTTTTTATTTCTGCATTTAAATCTTCTATTAAGGTTGCATCTTCTCCATAACCAAAATTGACATGCTCAAATGTAACATTACCTTTTACATCTTCTATCTTAATTGAATTTTCAGCATCTGGTATTTCCTCTTCTTCATCCAAGATTTCAAACACACGCTCTATTGCTGCAAAAGAAGATTGTATTACAGTGGACAATTGTGTCATTTGTGAAAGAGGCTGATTTATCTGCCATATATAACGTACAAATGCCTGTAAATTTCCGACTGTTATTCCTCCACTTACTGCATATATAGAACCAACAACTGCTACTGCTGCAGTTCCAAAATAAGTTACTAATGAAACCATTGGATTCATCATACTTGATATAAATTGAGCCTTAAATCCATTTTCACAAAGTTCTTGATTTACTTTTTTAAATTCTTTTATAGAGTCTTCTTCTTTTCCATATAATTTTATCTCATTAAACCCTGTATACATTTCTTGTACTTTTCCATTTAATTTTCCAAGAGCATTTTGTTGTAATGAAAACCTATTTTGTGATTTTTTCACTATAAACTTGGATACAAAATAACTAATTGGAATTATAAAAAGAGCTATAATTGCCATATATGTGTTAATTGTAAACATCATTGAAAGTGCTAAGATTATTACTAAGATTGAATTTACAATTTGCATGAAGCTCTGTTGTAGGGCATTTGATATTGTATCTACGTCGTTTGATATACGGCTTAACACATCTCCAAAGCTATTACTATCAAAGTAACTAATTGGCAATCTTCTTATCTTATTTTCTACTTCATTTCTTAAATCTCTCATCGTATTTTGGATAGCATTTGTAAGTAAAAAACTTGAAACATAAGTGAAAATTGCATTGGCAACATATATACATGCTAAAAGCACCAATATTTTTATTACATAATTAAAATTTACAGATGCTCCAGGTATTCCTTTCGCTATACGAATTACGTCTTTAGTTAATTGTGTTATTATTAATCCCTCTGTTTTAGGAGCAATTGCATTCATAGTGGCTGCTGAAATTATACATATAATAGCTATAATAAAGGAAAATTTATATCGTTTTACAAATGGAAGAAGTCTACCAATTGTTTTTTTAAAACCTTTAGACTTTTTCATTATTCCAATTCCTCCTTTTTCAACTGAGATGTTGCAATTTCATAGTATATTTCACAATTCTTTAATAGTTCCTTATGAGTTCCCATTCCGACAACTTGCCCCTCATTGAGTACTATAATCTTATCAGCATCAATAATAGAACTAATTCTCTGTGCAACAATCAATACAATTGCCTCTTTTGTTTCTTTCTTTAACTTAGAACGAAGTATCGCATCAGTTTTAAAATCAAGTGCAGAAAAACTATCATCAAAAATATATATTTCAGGTCTTCTTATAATAGCTCTTGCAATAGAAAGTCTCTGTTTTTGACCTCCTGATACATTTGCTCCACCTTCACTAATTAATTCATCGAATTTTCTAGGTTTTTTTGATATAAATTCATATGCTTGCGCAACTTTTGCTGAATATTCTAGTTCTGATTCTCCTGCCTTATGTTTACCAAATCTAATATTGTTTGCTATACTACCAGTAAATAGTAATGATTTTTGAGGTATAAATCCTATCTTCTTTCTTAAAGCCTTCAAATCATATTCTCTTATATCTACTCCATTTATCCTAATACTACCTTCTGTTACATCATAAAATCTAGGTATCAAGTTAATAAGAGTACTTTTTCCACTACCAGTACTTCCTATAAAAGCAACTGTTTCACCTGTTTTTGCAGTAAATGAAATATCCTTAAGTACTGAAGCCTCTCCATCTGGATAAGTAAAAGTTACATCATCAAATTCTATAATGCCTTTATTTTCAGTATCTTTTATTCCATTTTCAGGATTTTTTATAAGTGGTTCCTCATTTAAAAGTTCCTTTATTCTATTTGCAGACACTTCTGCTCTTGGATACATAATAAATACCATCGAGAAAAGCATAATTGAAAACATAGCATGAAAAAGATATTCCAAAAATGCAACCAATTGTCCAACTTGAAGTTCTCCAATATTTATCTTCTCACTTGAAATCCAAAATACAACCAAAACGGCTATATTTAATAGTAAAAAGAATGCTGGTTGAGTAATTGACATAAGCTTGAATAATTTTTTAGAAACATTAGCATAATATGTATTTGTTTTTTCAAACCTTTCTGTTTCATAATCATCATTTCCAAAAGCTCTAATTACTCTTATTCCTGTTAAATTTTCCCTTGATATAAGGTTTAATTTATCCAATCCTTTTTGTTGTTTTAAAGATATAGCTTGAGATACCTTTGCTATTATTGCTACCCCAATAATTATAAAAGGTACTGATATAGCTAATACCATTGAAAGTTCTACACTTGTTCTAATAGTCATTATTATACTTATAATAAACATGACTGGTGTTAATAAAGCGGTTCTTAGTAGTATATTCACAAATTGCTGAATTTGAAATGCATCGTTTGTTGTTCTTGTAATCATTGAAGAAACTCCAAACTTATTATATTCAGTATGTGAAAATTCTTGTGATTTTTTAAATATGTCATTTCTTATATCTCTAGTTACACTTGTTGACACCTTTGCAGAACAATAACCCAACAATATACTACCCACAACTCCTATAACAGAAATAATAACAATCACTATTCCCATTTGTTTTATGTAAGCTATATTTTGATTTGCTATACCATTATCAATTATTTTAGCTATTATTGTTGGAATACCCAATTCAACTAATGCAAAACTAAATATAGCCAGTATATTTAATACTATTAACAACTTATAATTCTTTAAATAACTTAAAATTAATTTCATATGTTTCTCCTTTCTTAGTTTTTGAGGTAGTGTAATTACATAATAATACCAAATTTATAAATACTTAATTTTATAAAAAAAGGAGAAAAGAGTTAACGCACTCTCTTCTCCAGCATATTCTTTTTAATACACCCTCCGACAAGTCGCTTATATGTTAACACATTTGGCAAGTAATGTCAATTCATATAGCCAAAAGTCTTTTAAATGCTTTATTTCATAACGTTATAACAAATTGGCATGCACTTTATTCTTATTTTTTACTGTACTCTAATTTTACAAGTTCTCCAATATTACTAAGTCTCTTAAAGTTTAAATTCGTCTTGTTTATACCAGATTTAAACAATGGAATCCCTTTACCCAATATTATTGGCATTATATAGATATAATAATCATCAATTAGATTATCTTTCATAAATAATTTTACTATGTCACTTCCTCCAACTATCCAAATATCTTTTTTATTATTCTCTTTCCCAAGTTGCTCAATTAGTTTTTGGGGTTCTAAATTTGTATACTTTACATTTTCAGTTGTTCCATTAACTGTATTTGAGTATACATAACATTCTTTACCTTTATAATACCACTGAGCAGGACTAAGTTCATTTACAATCTGTGTATATGTTGAATTTCCCATAATAATAGTATCAATTGTATTGTAGAAAGTATTATAATCTTCCTCCTGTTGAAAATCTGGATATATCTCATCTAAAAAACCTACACTACCATTTTCCTCAGCTATATATCCATCTAAACTCATTGCAATGTAAAGTACTACTTTTCTCATATTTAATACCTCCAATATTTATAGTGTGATTATTCTATGTAAATATCACTTTTTTACTCATTCAATGATACCCTATTAATATTTCCTAAAACAAATTTAAATAAAGTTGGCATTAATTTTAAAAATTATTATATAAATAATTTAAAAACGCAATAATTTATTGAAAATTCCAATTAGTCTAAATAAACATTGCTCTCACTTAATACTGGTTCTATAATATAATTATAAGCTATTAATATTGTAAAGCTATTATTTTAACATAATGACTTTAATACTTATAGTTAATTTTACTTTTGTTGAAAGGTGGTAAATGACATGAAAATTTCAGAAATTGCTACTCCAAGTTTTTTACTAGATTTAGACCAGTTAGAAAAGAATATTGATACAGTTCAACAAATTTGTTCAAAGAATAATAAGCAACTTTGGCCTATGCTTAAGACGCATAAAAGTACCTATATTGCAAAACTTCAAAAAGATGCAGGAGCCACTGGATTTCTAGTTGGAACACTTGATGAGGCTGAATGTTTAATGAAATCTGGCCTTGAAGATATTATGTTGGCTTACCCTTACATGGGAGATGCAAATATAAATAGAATCTTATCTATGGCATCAAAAATAAATTTAATATGTGCTACAGATAATCTAGAGTGTGCTAAAGCTTACAGTGAAGCTTTTTCTAAGGCTAAAGTTGAATGTAAATTACTTATTATCGTAGATTGTGGCTTACATCGTTTTGGAATTGAGCCAGAAAAAGTAGTTGAACTTGCTACTGCAATTTCAAAACTAGAAAACATAAAAATCGTTGGTATAAGCTCACATCCAGGACAAGTCTATGGCTGTAGTTCCCCAGAAGGAGTTCCAGATGTGTGTATTCAAGAAGATTCTTCTTTAGAGAAAGCATGCAAGGCTTTAACTGATAATGGATTCAATGTAGAAATTGTAGCTTCTGGTAGTACTCCAACAGTTGAAGCTGAAGCTGCTTCTAAAACTATAACTGCTGTAAGACCTGGAAACTATGTATACTACGATGCTATACAAATAGGTCTAGGTTGTGCTACTGAAGATATGTGTGCTCTTACTGTTATGTGCACTGTAATCTCAAAAAATAGCAGTGGATATTATTTAGTAGATTGTGGAAGCAAGTGTCTTGGACTTGATAAAGGTGCACATGGAAATAGTAGTATTGTTGGCTATGGCAGAGTTTGTGGACATCCAGAACTTACTATTGATTCACTTTCAGAAGAAGTTGGAAAAATTAAAGTAAATGGTGAAACTAATATAAAAATTGGTGATAGAATAAGAATCATACCTAATCATTCTTGTTCTACTGCAAACTTGACAAGTAATTTGCTAGGTTTTAGAGGAGATACAATAGAAAAAGTTATCAAAGTGGATATACGTGGAAATTCACAACAAATTCTACTTTAAAAACATATTTATATTAATTTCAAAATGTATTTATTATAATATCGTCATTAAAAATGTAAAAAGAAAATATGTTTTCATCATTTCAACAATGAAGAAGAGGTTTATCTCTATTTTGAGATAACCTCTTCTTTTTTAATTAGTATATAATTACTATATTTGTCAATTTCTGCATATATAGATTCTCATACATACTTTATAATTAGGTTATAATTTTATTTTATCTACATTAATCCCATAACAGTAAGTAAAACTCTTACTATCAACATTCCCACTACTGCATCAAATATTGGAACTGCCAGCAATAACACTCTATACTTAGTACTAGCATTTGCTACAAGTACTATTCTTGCATAATGACCAACTAGAGTACCCATTAACATACATGGCATAATTAATATAGTTGCTTGTGGTGCAGTAATTAGACCTTGTGCAAATAAGTTTGCTGCTGTAGCTGCTCCTGCTGCCTTAGCAAAAAACGCTGCTATCAAAACTACAACTGATTCTCCAGGTAGTCCAAAAATACCCATTACTGGTCCAAAAACACTTCCTAAAATATCAACTAGTCCAGTTAATTGTAAAAACTGTACTATTACATAACCCATTATCATAGCTGGTAATATTTGTTCAACACCTATGTAGAAACCTTTTTTTGCTCCCCCCATAAATGTTTCAACAGCAGTTTTCTTAGGTTTACTATTTACAATTGCATTTCCATTAGTTTGTTGACTCATACTACACAGCCTCCTTAGTCTTAGTCTTTTTATTTTTTATACTTATAATTAATCTAACTAGATTGGCACCAAGTATCTTACAGAATATCTCTATAAGGATTATTGGGCCTAATGCCAATAATGCTATTGGTAAAAGTGGAGCTTGAGTATTTATTGTGTTTAATATAACAGCTGAACCAGCATATTGATATGCTACAAATATAGTTCTTTCATCATCAGTTATTTCTCCACTTTCATACAATTCTTTTGTCATTATTGAAGCAACATCTGAACTAGTAAATGAAGATACAAATGCTATACCTGCTATACCAGATATACCAAGTATAGGTCTAAGCAATGGATTGAATATTTTTGATGCTGCTTTCATTCCTCCCATAGATTCAACTACATCTATAAGACCTACAGCAAAACAGACAGTTGGTATTAAAGTCAGTGCAAATAAGAATCCATCTTTTGCTCCAGTTCCTCCTTTCCCCATAAAATCTACACCATCTGAGATAGTACCAAATGAACCTGTAAGATTTGCAAAATCTAGTGCTTTAAGAAATCCTTGACTATCCTTAAATATTCCTGAAAATAATACTATCAATATAAATAAAGACAGATACCCTTTCCATGTTACCTTATTATCTCCAGTTGTTTTATCCATATAAAATCCCCCTTTATACCTCAAATTTATCTAAATTTAAAATAATTGTAGAAATTAATTTCACCCTCTCAAACATCGAATTTACTAATGCGTATTCTCTTGATGTATGATTCCATTCTCCTCTTACACCAAAAGAGCAGATTGTGGGAACGTTTGCAATTGTCAAATAACTAGCATCTGAACTACCTCCAAGTCTCTTAGCATTTAATTCTCCAAACCCATTTTCTTTAGATACTGTATTTACAAATTTATGAAATCTCATAACATCTTCTGTAGTCTCAAATGCCATCATTTCGCTTATAAAGTCAACTTCTGTAGAAGTTCCATCTATATAAGTTTCTTTACATATTTCTCTAATTCTTTCTTTAACATTCTCCATTTCTTCCACTTTTTCAAATCTAAGGTCTACTTCTATATTACAATCTTCTGGAATAGAGTTTGACACTCTTCCTCCTTTAATTACACTTACACTTGCTGTAGTTCCAACCTCAAGATTGGTCAATTTCTGTATGCATAATATCTTATTTGCCATTTCTTCTATGGCATTTCTTCCACCTTCAAAGTCATTACCTGCATGTGTCTCTACACCTTTTACATGTATATTACATCCTATTCTTCCTTTTCTACCTACACACAAGCTATTGTCTACTAATCCAGTTTCCATATTAAAAGCACAAAGACCACCTTTTGCTTCTTTTAATATAACTTCCCCACCAGTTGAATACTTATGTCCTATCTCTTCATCCCCAGAAAATACTATTTTTATTGGTCTTTCTTTATACCCTATTTTATTTAAAGCTTTGATAACATATAAAGCAATTATTATTCCACCTTTCATATCTAAGACACCTGGTCCATATGCTTTTCCCTCTATTATTTTAAATGGATTTTTACCAAATGTACCTGTTTCAAACACAGTGTCCATATGTCCTGAAAAAATTATTGGCTTTTTATCTATATTAGAACCAAGTGTTCCTATAAGTGTGCTACCATTATCTCCAACATCCACTAGCTCACAATCTAAACCTTCCTTTTCAAACTCAAGCTTTAATCTATCAGCCAACTTATTTACGCTTTCTTTGCAATGTGTATAGCTTTCCATATTGACAATCTCTTTCCATATTGAAACTATTTCTTCTTTATTCTCATCAACAAACTCAGAAATCTCATTTAAATATGTATTCATAATAATCTCCTTCATTCTTTAATAAAATATACTTATTTCCTAAAACTAAGCTTATTTTAGGAAATTTTAAAAGACTAGTCCTTAAATACAAAATATCACAATTATTTTTATCAGTCAACATTTTTTCTGTATTTTTTATATTTTCTGATTTTTCTTTCAATTTTCGTTTTGTAAAATAAATTGACGCGTTTTATCTACTATTATAAAATGAGGATATAAATTGATTGATTATAATACTCTCAAAATCTTAAAGGAGGTTTTATGAAATATAAAATTGGATTTTTAACAACATCTTATTTTATGTCAGACAAGTACAAACAAGCTCTTAAAGAACTAAAAAATATTTGTGAAATTACATTTATTGAACTCAAAGGAGAAAATCCTTTTAGTAATTTACCTAATATATACAATGAGCAAGTAGACAATTTCGATGGATTTGTATGTAGTGGTATAGTTCCATATAGTGAACTTGTAATAAACATAAAGGACATAAAAGTACCATTGAACTTTTTAAAACTTGATGAAAGAGATTTTTATAAATACTTATTTAAGCTATTAAATAGCCATAAAGATATTGATTTTACAAAATCATTCATGGATTTTTTAAGAGAAGACAATAATTATTATGATATCTATTCATTAATAGATTCTAATAAATGTCCATATACAATTAAAGATTTTAAAATCCCTCAACCTGTGTATGACTTTAAGAAATTAAATGATAAGTTACTGGAGATACACTTGGATTTATTGAAAAATAATAAGATTAACCTTTCTTTTACTAGAAATTACATCATTAGTTGTGAACTTAATAAACTTGGACACGATTGTATTTATATGGTTCCATCTACAGAATCAATCTTAAATACATTTAAATCTTTAGTAAACGAAATAACATTACAGAACTTAGACAAAAATAAATCTGCAACTTGCATAGTTACAGTAAACAGTTCAGAGTATATAAATGAAGATTTGATATTTAAAAATGATGAGATACAAAACCAAATATATAACACTATCTTAGATTCGCTATCAAGAAATGGTTTTTACGGTGTTCAAGTCAAAAAAAATGATATGAAAATAGAGATACATACCACTAAAGAAATGTTAAATAATATGACCAATAATTATACAGACTTTTTTATTTCAGAAGATTTAAAAGAAATTAAGTATAGCTTAAATATTGGTTGGGGTATTGGAAATACAAATATTCATGCAGAACAGAATGCTCGTCAAGCTAATGGTAAATCTTCTTCTTTAGGTGGAAACTGTACTTTTATAGTAAATGATACTAATAATACAATAGGACCTTTATATTCAAATAAGAATTATCATGATATTGAAGAAAGCTCATTAGCTAATAAGGTTGCTTCTTTTATACCTCTATCTAATACTAATGTATCTAAAATTATGTGCATGATTAATGATAGAAATTCAAATAATGTCTCAGCAGAAATACTATCAGACTATATGAATATAACCCTTAGAAGTGCAAATAGAATATTGAATATCTTATATAAAGCTGGAATTGCTACTATTGTAAATACAAAACTTGATAACCAAAGAGGAAGACCAAAAAAAATATATAAAATTGACTTCTTGTCTTTTTTAAATAATATGTAGATATTTAATTTAGTTAATAAAAAATAGCCACTACAAACTATAATTTGTAGTGGCTATTTTTTATATCATTACTTGTTACTAATTTTTTAAATTTAATTATTTTTTTTAAACAGTTTATACCATCCTATTATCAGTAGAACAATAAATACAAGTGCATCTATAAAGAGAATTACTGTAACATGTTCGACAATATTATATATAAAAAGTATAGAGAATACTTCTACAGACAAAGCTACAAAACACACAAAATTCGTTAAATAATCTGCAATAATATCAATATGAAAAGTATGCATTTGTAACCATCTCCATATAAATGGACGTAAAAGAAATCTAAACACAACACAAACAACAGGATATGCATAAATAAATTTTTTATCTACATAATTAGCCACTCCATTATTCCATTGCACAGGAATCTGGGATGGCAACTTTGGAAATACTATTATTGCAATCAGCAAACATGCAAGAGTAATAACTCCCCATGTAAATTTTCCTCCCCACATATATAAGAAGCTTACAGAATCTAGTTTGAAAATAGGTCTGTTTTTATTCCAGTATTCTGGCAACTTAGTTATGTATTCTTCTACTTTTAAATTTAAATAAGTTAATTCCTCAGACTTTAACATTTTCTCACACATACTCTTAGCATTTTCTAAATCGGATATTTGAGTTTTAAGAACTTGCTCTTGTTTTTCAAGAACTTCATATAAAGATACTTTCTGTAATATAATATTACGGATATCCTCAATAGAGATTCCCAATGTACGTAAATATGCAATTTTTTTGATGTCCTCCACATTTTCATCTGAATATTCCCTATATCCATTATTTTCATTACGAATTGGTTTAATTAAAAACTCTTTCTCATAAAAACGAATATTAGAACGAGCCAATCCTGTTTTTTCTTCAACTTCTTTAATTGTCATTTTTAAACATCTCCTTCCTATTCTGCTAAACTATAACTATACTCTAGTTTTATATCCATTCATTTTTTATGTAGAAGTATTTATGATATCTTAAAAGCAAGTTCCTTATCTACTATAAATTTTTATACAATACTCTATTTTTCTATATTTAAAACTATATTATTTTCTATAAAGTACTCTATAAACAAGGTTTATAGTCAAATATTTTTATTATTTTTTTGATTTCATAAAAAAAAGCATAACAAATCATTTGCCATGCTTTTTTATTAGACTATAGATTCTATAAACTTAGAGTGTAACTATTACATAATAGTATTAACCTTACTCATCACATCTTTTGCAAATATGATAGCTTCACTTATCTCTTGCTCATCTGGATGACTTTGAGACTCTTCATGATTATTTAACTGTTCACGAATATGCTCATTCTCAGGATGAAGCTTTAACAGCTCTTCATATTTTACTTTTAACTCTTTTGCTATCTTCCCTTGGCATATAAATGAACCTAAATTTTCATTATCTTTTGAAACGATTGATTCAACCTTTTCTATAATACTAGCACCATAACTTCCCTTTGTACTAGCTCCCATTGTTCCAAATAGAGCTATCTTTTTGTTATGAATATTTTCAAGTACCTGTTTTGAATTTTTATCACAAATTCCTTTATCCACCCAATACCCTAGGAATACTATATCATAATTTTCATAGTTAATACTCTCATCAACTAATTCACTTATGTTTTTAATGTCTTTTTCTCCTTGTATTGCATCATATATAGAATAAGCAATTTTTTTAGTATTTCCAGTTAAACTTGAATATAAAATTAAACTTTTCATGATATATCCTCCTCTTTATCTATACACTTATCTCATCTTAGCGAAAACATATTAATTATGAATATGTTTTTTAATTTCTATAAACATAGTCTAATCTAATATACATCCAAACTGGGAACGTGTTTGTAATGCATCTGCACATTTTTTATTACAATAACAGCATTTTTTAATATCCTCTACTCTTCCATCTTTTACTTTTTGTAACCACTTACTATCTGCCAATAATTGTCTTGACATAGAAACCATATCTACCCTATCATTTGAGATAATATTTTCTATAAAATCTGGACTAGATAATTTTCCAACTCCACACACTGGAAGATTTGTATGTTTTTTTACTTCATCAGCCAAATATAAAAAACATCCTTCATCTTTAAAATAAGGATGATTCTTAGTTGGTATAGTATCTTCTAATTTTGAATGATTTGCAAGTGTTACATGAAAACTATTTACGCCTGATGATTCAAATTTCTTCACAAAATACTCAACCTCTGAAAGTAGCACTCCTGCATTACCATAATGAGGGCTTTCTTGTCTTATTGCAAGTTTGTAGTCTATTGGAATATCCTTAATCTCATTTCGTATACTCCTGATTATCTCACTTGCAAGTCTACTTCTATTATCACATGTCCCACCATATTCATCGTTTCTATTATTAAATATACTTGAAGAAAAACTTCCTATCAATCTATCTCCATGAATCTGAATCATATCAAAACCAGCTTTTTTTGCATTCAATGCTGCTACTTTAAACAAATCTATAATATTCTTAATTTCTTCTTTTGACATATTTGTTATGTAATCTTTTACTCCATCACTCATTATTCTTTTAATATCATCATGTGAAGTAATTCCTGTCTTCATAGTATCTTTAATTAAATTAATATCATAATCTGAACAAAACAACTGTGCAGATACCTTTGCACCAGAATTGTGTATTTCATCCACAATTTTCTTATACTTCATTACTCCTTCTTCATCTGATAAACTCAAAGCCATCTTATGAAAGCTAGGTCTAACAGATACATCTCCCAAAGTAATCAGAGCTACACCTGATTTGGCAATATCACAAAGTTTTTTAATTTTTTCTTCAAATTTAAGACTCATACTTGTAGGTGCAAATGATACTCTATTTTTTAATTCCAAATTTCCAATTTTAATTGGCTTTAAAAGATTGCAATACATCCTATTCTTCCTCCACTGTTGTCTTTATATCCTTTACTATATGTAATTTCTTAACTAATTCTCTATACTCTTCATCCGAAAATTCTTTTTTTATATTATTATCCCATTTTGAAAATATATTTTTTATATCTCCTAAGACTTCCTCACCCTTATCTGTTACTCTCAGCTGAAAAGCTCTGCTATCATTGGGATTTTGGATTTTTTCTATGTATCCATCTTGCTCTAATCTAGATATAGTTCTTGTTGTATGCGCTTTGTCAACTTCAAATTCTGTTGAAATATCATTCAAAGAGCAGTTTCTATTCTTATTGATATAAATTAAATAGAAATACAAACCATTCGTAAGTTTGTATGGCTTTAAACATTTCTCACAATAAAGTTTAAAGTTTTTTTGTAAATTACATATAACATACGATAAACTTTCATACTGTAAATTCCTAAAATCCATCTTAAATTTCCCCTCTATAATTTCAATTTATTTGACTATATCAACTATATTATATTAAACAATTAATCTAGTCAAGAATATTTTACTTTATTAACATAACTTTTATTAATTTTTTATAAAACTCTTTTGCTAAATAATTATGATTAAGTTGAAACTGGAATTTTTAATACTTAGCACACATAAATATATTTTATATAAAAGTTTATATTTTCAAATAAATAATTTTTCGAAAATTGTCTAAATTCTGTAAAAATATGGTACTATATACATAGGCAATATAAATCTATAAAAAGGAGTGTTACATATGATATCTAATAAAATGCAAACTTTAGTTGCAAATAGCTCTGTTATAAGAGCTATGTTTGAAGAAGGAAAAAAACTTTCTGATATTTATGGAGAAGAAAATGTTTTTGATTTTAGTATAGGAAATCCAAGTGTTGAACCTCCAGAAACTATTAAAGCAGTTATAAATGATATTTTAAATGAAGAATCTCCAAATCTAGTTCATGGATACATGAATAATTCAGGATATGAAGATGTAAGAGATGCTATTGCTGAACATATAAATAAAAAAGACGGGTTAAACCTTACAAGAGAAAATTTAATTATGACTTGTGGTGCTGCTGGTGGTCTAAATATTATTTTAAAAACTCTTTTGAATCCTGATGATGAAGTTATTGCTTTTGCTCCATATTTTGGTGAGTATAAAAACTATACAGAGAACTATGATGGAAAATTAATAGAAGTACCTACAAATATAGAAACTTTTGAACCAGATTTAGATGCGTTGAAAAATGCCATTACTTCAAAAACAAGAGCTTTAATAATAAACACTCCAAATAATCCTACTGGTGTTATCTATTCTGAAGAATTATTAAAAGACCTTGGAGAACTATTAGACTCAAAGCAAAAAGAATTAAATACAAACATATATCTAATCTCTGATGAACCATATAGAGAAATAATTTATGATGGTGCTAAAGTACCTTGTGTACTAAAATACTATAGAAATTCATTTATAGGATACTCTTATAGTAAATCATTATCTCTACCTGGTGAACGTATTGGATATATTGTTGCTAATGGACAAATGGATGATTTTGATGATGTTATGTCTTCATTAAATGTTGCAAATAGAATACTTGGATTTGTAAATGCTCCTTCTCTTTTCCAAAGAGTTATTGCAAGAAGTTTAGATGCTGAAGTTGATGTAAATATTTATAAAAAGAATTTTGACCTTTTATATAATAGCTTAATAGATATGGGATTTTCTTGTGTTAAACCTAGTGGTACATTCTATTTATTCCCAAAAGCTCCAATTGAAGATGATAAAAAATTCTGCAATGATGCAAAACAGTTTAATTTATTATTAGTACCAGGTTCTTCTTTTGGTTGTCCAGGCCACTTTAGAGTATCATATTGTGTGTCTTATGACAAAGTTAAAAGCTCTTTGCCAGCATTTGAAAAATTAGCTAAACTTTATAATTTAAAATAATTAAATAAGGTAATTCAAATAATTAACTACCTTAGTTTAGAATCTAAGTATTCTATACTAAGGTAGTTTATAATTTTATGTACTATATTTTATATACCATATTATACCAATATACTTGAATATTGTAATCTATAGTACTAATATAAATTACAAGGAGGTGTTTGACTTGAAAAAAGGTTATGTTTATATCATACTGACTACCCTATTTTTTAGTTCAATGGAAATTAGTCTAAAAACTGTTACTAATGACTTTAATCCCTTACAAATAACTTTATCAAGATTTTTTGTTGGTGGTTTAGTCTTACTACCTTTTGCCATAAAAAGATTAAAATCTCTTAATCTTTCTATTACAAAATCAGACCTAAAATACTTTGCATTTCTAGGTTTTATGTGTGTAGTTGTGAGTATGTCATTGTACCAGCTGGCTGTTCTAAACACAAAAGCATCTGTAGTTGCTGTTTTGTTTAGTTGTAATCCAGTATTTGTAATGCTTTTAGCTTACTTAATTTTAAAGGAAAAAATATATAGGCACAATGTAATTTCACTTATATTAGAAGTGCTTGGAATTATAGTTATCATAAATCCATTGCATACAAAATTAACTCTTAGTGGAATATTCCTGACATTATCTTCTGCTATCATTTTTTCAATGTATACTGTATTTGGTAAAAGGAAAACGTTAAAATTTGGTGGGATAGTTGTAACTTGCTTTAGTTTTATATTTGGAAGTTTAGAAATGTTAATATTAGTTTTGCTTACTAAAATTAATTTTATAGCAGATATTTTAAATAAAAATAAACTCCATGTATTTGCAAATATCCCTATTTTTAGTGGCTATACTTTACACAATATGCCTATTATGATTTATGTATTTGTATTCGTCACAGGTGTTGGTTATGCACTTTACTTTATGGCAATGGAGGCTACATCTACTAGTCTTACGTCTTTAGTATTCTTCTTTAAGCCAGTAATCTCTCCAATACTAGCATTATTAATACTTAAAGAAATTATCCCCATTAACATGATTATAGGAATTTTGTTGATAGTAATTGGTTCAATAATTTCTATTATACCTACGATAATTACTCAAGCACATAATAAGCACGTTGAAGCCTTGTATAAGGAGTAGTAACTTATAATCTATCATAATATACATAAGACAAATTTATTAGTCTTAAACGAAATATAAAAGAGATGCTATCATAATAGCATCTCTTAATTTATATTTATTTTAAATTTTTTAAATTCTCTATTTAGCTAAGTTTTGTAAAAAACTATAAGTTTGTGGACAAGCTGCTTTTAATTTACTATTTGTATCTTGATTTAAATAATAATATGCAAATGCTTCTGCGAAGAATTCTTCTGGATATACGCCTAAGTAATTTACATTACCTAAAGAACGTCCTTCTTTAGCAAATATTTGTTTAAATTGTGCTGATTTAGAAATATCATTTAATGCTATATGGTCTACTGCATGTGCTGTTTCATGTAATTCTAAGTTTATTGCATCATGACCTTTACCTTTGTTACTAAATCCTATTCTAAGAGCTACTGAACTTCCACCTAAACCAGGAACATCATCCCAAGTTTTTCCAGTGCCTTCCCAACCCTTAGGAACTACACCTTTTAAATAAGCGTATTCTTTTTCATCTGTTAACTTTCCACTTAATAATTTTATTTTTAAATTATCTTGTTTTAAAGCACTTAAATATTTTCCATCTATATTTGCTAATCTACTTACCATAGCGTTAGCTTCATTTTTATTGTAATTTCCAGCTGGAAGAACCACTATTTGATTAAGTGTTTCTTTATTTTTTTGTACATTTACATTATCTGCATGTGCACTTACTGGAACTGAACTTATTAAGAATATTGACATTATAGCGATTAATAACTTTTTACTTGTTTTCATATTATTCCCTCCTTTGAGTTAGGCCGGGAGTAATAAATTTCAAAATAAAAAAGATACCCAAGAGTATCTTTGTATATACAAAAAGAAATTTTTACTCTTTTCGGCAACTGGCTGGCGTAGTTTACTAAACTTTAGCCCCTATAGCTTTGCGTGACTAGGTTTCCCTAGTTTTGCCTCATTTAATTTTATATTTATATTATAGCTTATATATTTCTAATTGTCTATAGTTTTTTGGATTTTTTTTCTAAAACATTATTATTTTTTTACATAATCTTTCAAAAAAAAATATCTTCTAACAATATTTTCACTCTTAAATATTGTTTTAGAAGATATTTTTTAATATTACTTATATTTTAATAATGTTAGGGTCTAATTTGTGTTTTTGTTTCTTCTTAATATAATAAGCCCCACAATAGCTCCTAAACCTAATAGTATTTCTCCAGTAATTGTAGTGTTATCTCCTGTCTTTGGTGGTACTGGAGGATTTACTACAGCGTCATCTTTCACTTTATTATTCTTTTCTTCTGATACTGATGGTTTTACTACTTCTGGTATTGGAACAATTGGTTTAACAGGATTTTCTATTACCTCATCTGATGGTGGTATTGGTGGATTTACTACCTCTGGTATTGGTGGATTTACTACCTCATCTGATGGTGGTACTGGTGGATTTACTACTATTTCATCTGTGTCAGATGGTTTTGATGGTTTTTTTGGTTTATCTGTGTTTGGTGGTACTGGTGGATTTACTACTGGTTTATCTGGATTCGGTGGTGTTGGTGGATTTACTGGTGGATTTTCTTGTTTTATATTTTCTATATTTCCAATATCCACAATACTACCAATATCTTTCTTATCAATATTAACTTTGACTTTATCCTTTAGTTTTTCATATCCACTTGGAGCTATTATTTCCACTAAATAATATGTTCCTGGTTTTTTTACACTAGACTGAATTATACCATCTTCATCACTAACTAAATCTTTAACTACTACATTTCCATATACATCTTCTAAATTAAACTTAGCACCTGAAAGTGCCTTTTTATCTAAAGAATCTACTTTTTTAGCTTCAAAAGCATAACCTTGCTTAGTAGTTTCTACTCCAGGAGGACTTGAGCCATTAATCTGAGCTACATTTTGTATAGTCTCTCCAACTTTTACATCTGTAAAATCTGCATCGAATGTAACCCAACTTTGTACAGGTTCGCCTTCTTTTATCTGCTTAAATTCATATTTATTCACTAATCTTATAGTATTTTCTCCATCTCCAGCTTCTTTTTTAAGCTCAAGGTTATCAGAATATTTTATATTAGATATTTTTAGAGCTGGGTTTACTTCATCTAAAAGATTTACTTGCCCTGCATCATAAACTCCATAAGTTGACATATTTATTTTGTATTTAACAATTTGACTATCATTGTTATTTAAAACTTTTTTATCAACTTCTTTTTTTGCACTTATTAATCCAGAGTTTTTCTTAAAACTTATCTCATCACTTTTATCAACTTGACTGTTATTTGCATCAAGAACAGCTCTATTTGTATAACTATCTTCAATACTAATAACCTTTAATGTATAAGCTATATAAAACTTTGATTCTACTTCTTCTTTACTAAGATTAATCGTAAATCCAGTTATAACTTTATCTACTTGACCGCTTTCATTTCTTTTCTCTTCTATTTTATATGAAATATTGTTTGCGATTTTTTCTTTACTCCAAGGAGTCCAGTTACCATTCATTGGAATTTCTACTACTCTAAAATCATGTCCAGCTTCTCCTGCTGTAGTTAATCTCATACCCTCTGGTATATTATCTGTTATAACAACATTACTTATTAGCGACTTATCATCATTTACTGAAATCTGATAGTTTATTACTTGGCCAACTTGAGTAATATTTGTTACTCCTGAATGCCCTTTAGTCAAAAGATAATCGCTACCTCTATCAAAGATACTTACAGTAGCATCATCTTCTTGTACCTTCTTACCATCAGATTCTATCCTAGCTACATTTTTATATTTATTATCATGTTTTGCATTTTCATCACTAATTCTAGCTTTGTATTTAACAGTATATGCTTTATCTATATTTCCAAAATTAACTGATATAGAATTTGCACTTTGTTCAATATTAAAATCACTTACTTCTTTCCCATCACTTGTTACTACACTTACAGAATCATTTACTAGTGTCAATCCTTCAGGAAGCTCATCATACAAAGTAATATCCTTCAATTCTTCCTGTTTCTCATTTACTAGTATGCTATAATTTATATCTTTATTTTTAACTGGCATAAATACTGTAGTTGATTTTTTTCCTTCAACAAGTTTCTTAAGTGTTCCTTTAGACTCTTCTTCCTCGCCCTTATCTCCAGGCTTTATTTCTACATCCACATCTCCACTTCCACTTTCTATTTTTCCAGTAGTCTCAATATGAATTTTTGTATTTGTCTCTTCATCAACCCTTTTAACGTATGCTTCTAGACCTATTTTTCCTTGCATTACACTTTGACCATTAGGAAGTTCTCTAAATGTAAGTGTATATTCTCCATTACTTTCTGTTTTGTCGAAACATTCACTTGTATAATCTAAATTAACTTTATTAAATACATCTGGCACCTTGAAAGTTATTGAATCACCTGCTTGTATTCCCTTTGATGTTGGAGTATAAGTTAAATTAAATGATATCTTTTTCATTGATTCAGTTTCTATTGTACTATTATTAATTTTTATAATAAATCCATAATCTTCATTCTCTTCATTAAGTTCTTCTTCTAACGTTTTCAGCAAATTCTCATCTTCTAGCAGCTTTTCTTCTTTTGGAGTCTGCTCTATATTTTTATTATCTAGTGGCTTTTCCTCTTCTGGAGTCTGCTCTGGTTTTTTGTTATCTGATGGCTTCTCTCCTTCTGGAGTCTGTTCTGGTTTTTTGTTGTCTGATGGCTTCTCCTCTTCTGGAATCTGCTCTGGTTTTTTGTTGTCTGATGGCTTCTCCTCTTCTGGAGTCTGCTCTGGTTTTTTGTTGTCTGATGGAGTCTGCTCTGGTTTTTTGTTATCTGATGGCTTCTCTTCTCCACTTGATGAACTAGTTGAATTATTTTGAATCTGACTGTTATCTCCTAATTCTGAAGCATAAGATAAGGTTGGATAGATTGTAGATACTACCATACTTAAAATCATAATTAAACTTATTAATAATGCCTTTTTATTCTTCTTCCCCATATAGATTTCTCCCCTCTACGCTATCTATAATTTATAAACTTCTATTTATATCCCATTAAAATTAATTCTAAGCAAAAAATTATATAAAAAAAGCCATGAAAATAAATAAATTTATATCCATAGCCGGTTGCACCACTGACTCAGTATGTCCATAAGGTGCCCAATGATAGAACATACATCAACATCTCTATAATATTTTATAAAAAACAATTAAAATTGTTATATTCATACTAGATACAATTACATATCTATATTATATTATGCCAACATCTTCCTGTCTATATATTTTACATTTTTTTCCTTACAATAATTTTAATTAATCATTAAATAAAATCCTTATCTACAACAATTACACAATTATATTCAGGATTCATCTCCTTAACCAATTTAGTTATATCTTCTTTTAATTCTTCCTCTGACATATTCTTAGAGAATTCAGAAGGATTAACTACTATATCAAACACTAAATTTTTCTTACTTCCCTTTCCAACTATTCTGAAATCATGCATAGATTTTACAAGACTATTTTTCTTAAGTATTTCTTCAAGTTCTTTTTTTGCTGACATAACTTCTTCATCTTCGAGACATATAGGGTCCATATGAATTACTAAATACATATCTAATTTTTCAGATATTTCTCTCTCAGCATTATCTATAATTTCATGAATCTCCATTATATCTATATTTGATGGAATTTCTGCATGTATAGATGCTATACATCGTCCAACTCCATAGTTATGAATTATTAAATCATGTGTACCTATAATATGTTCATAAGATAATAATGATTCTATAATAGATTTTACCATTTCTTCATCTGGTGCTTCTCCTAGAAGAGGATTTATAGTATCTTTTACAAGAGAAAATCCAGCATAAAGTATTACTAGTGATACTACAATACCAACATATCCATCTATAGGTAAACTAGTAAATCTAGCTATGACAAATGATATAACTACGCAACTCGATGTAAATACATCTCCTAAAGCATCAAGTGAAACTGCTTTTAAGGCTGAGGAGTCAATTTTATTTCCCATAAATTTATTAAATTTACTTAACCAAATTTTAATCATTATAGATGCAATTAAAAGTATAAGTGGTATTACTTCAAATTTTATAGGTACTGGATTTACTATCCTTTCCACAGATGACTTTATAAATTGAAGTCCTACCAACATTACCATGAACGCCACAATTAACGCCGATAAATATTCTATTCTTCCATGTCCAAAAGGATGCTCTTTATCAGCTGGCTTACTTGCTAATTTAAAACCTATCATAGTTATCGCTGAGGATGCCATATCAGAAAGATTGTTAAATGCATCAGCCATTATAGCTATACTTGATGTAAGCATACCTATAGACACTTTTACTACAAATAAAAGTAAATTAGATAATATACCTACTACTCCAGCTACATACCCATACTTATTTCTAACATCTTTATTTTGAACGTTTTCACTATCTTTGATAAATGTTTTGACCAGGATTTTTGAAAACATAAAATTTACCTCCTTGTCTTCTGTTTTACTGACAAATTTTAGAATTTATATCTTTATTTATGATAACATAATTCGTCTATAAAATTCTTAAAAGTTCATATATCAATAAGATATTACTAATTTTATACATTTATTATAAATGCAATGTATTCTTAGCTTAAATTATTGGATTCTAATAAAACTAGTCCTAGATATTTTATAATTTCATCTAGGACTTGTATTACTATTTTATACCAACTATTTTATTTAACATAATCGAACCTGTTTCTGGATTTTCAAATTCAATTTTAACACCCTTTATATTAGATAAATCTATATTTTTAAACTTATCAATAGGTATTATTGTATCACTTATTGGAGTATACCTTGACCAAAACTCCATAAATTTACCTTCTACATATTCGTCTCTCACAGCTTTACCCTCAAAATACTTCATAGCAGACACTTTATCATTATCCAAAGTCACACTACTTTCTTTTCCTTTAGAATCGACTAAGCTAAGTTTAAATGAAACTATTTTATCTTTACTATTTAACTCACTAGGAGAATTTAACGCCCATCTAAATTTTAATGCAGAATAATCTTTTAAATTTTTATTATTTAAGGGCAATTCTATTTTTCCATCTTTAGATTTCCAATCAACTTGCAATAAATCTAAATTTTCACTTGAACTTATATTACTAAAAAGTTTTGCAGTATCTTTATCTAATCGTTCTGACTCAACTAACTCTTTTGTATCAACATTACTTGAGTCTATATTTTCAAATGACTTTTTGTTGAATAATTCTAAAGAACCGCTATATTTAACTTTATTTAATGTCTGATACCCATACATTTTAGATGGCAATCCATTTTTACTAAAAATAGGAGATTCACTATCATCAAAATCAAAAATAGATTTCATATAGTCAACTGCATAATTAGAAAAGAACTCTCTATGTTCTTCTTTTCCTAATTTTTCAGGATAAGTGCCATCTGTATCTCGTGGTGGAGAAAATTCTTTTTCTCCTAAAACTGAGTTATATGCATTGTGATTTCCACCTACTAAATAAGTTAGTCCTAGTGGACTTTTTCTATTTTTATCGAAGGATATATCATAAAAAACATCATCCCCACTATGGATAACATCTCCATCATACTCTGATACTATTATTGCTGTTGGTACATCTGGAAACTTTTCTATTGGACTATTATAGGCTGGTGTAAGTGATATAATTCCTTTTATCCCTTTAAATCCTTTTTGTATTTGGTCTTGTGCTATTTTTAATACCCCAGAACCAGCTACAGAATGACCTATAAGACCAATATTATCTAAATCAACTTTGTCTTTAAGATATATTCCAAATCCATTTTTACTGCCATCATATGCATCTTGAAAAGCTTTTATATAAGCTTGAGTCAGATATGTTATCCTTTCATTTTCTACAGGTTCTCCATACTGAAAAGTATAGTTTACTGAAGTATCAATAGACACTCCTATAATACCATTTTTAGCTAAATCCTCAGTAAGATATTTAAATCCATTTTCAAAATCATTTTCTCCATCTCCATGTTGCCCATGAAAAATTAACACTATAGGTGCTTTTTCTTTTATATCTTTAGGAGCTGATATTATACCTTCTATCTTAAAAGGTATGGTCTTCCCCCTTACAACCATTTCTGATGTTCCCAAACTAAACTTATTAGATTCAATTTCGTTGTCATTATTTTTTGTCGACTTTATCTCATATGTTATTTTTTCATTTGAAACTACACTAGAATTAGAATTACTTGTACAACCTACAAAAAGAGCACTTATTACTGCTATAGATAAAATCATACTAATCCATTTTTTCGATTTCATAAATTTATTCCTTTCTATCATATCTGTTTAAATACTATTTATTGGATTTCTAGTAAACTTTCTTTCTACCTTCATACTTATATTATTAACCTTTCTAGCATTATAATCTATAACCTTATCTGCATTGTATAAATCTAAAAATTTTTCTTTCTTATTTAGTAGAGTAATACCATCTATGTTTCTTCTATCAGTAATAACTAAATTTTTATCCTTATAAATTTTTTCATATGATATTGGACCTACACCTGCAAAAATCGTAAATCCTTTTGACTGAAGATACTCCAACCCTTTAGATGACTCATTAGGAAACTCACCATATGGAGGTATATATATTTTTGTTTTTCCAACGACTGACTGAACTTCTTTTTCCCATTTAATAGTATCATCTCTAAGCTTTTCTAGAGAAATTTTTTTGAGATTTGGATGTCCATAACTATGGCTAGCAAATTCCCATCCATTTTCTTTTAGCTTATAGACTACTCTCTTACATTGTTTTAATTCTTCATTTCTATTTGGATAATCTCTTTGAATTCTATAACCCAAAATACCTTCAAATCCAGTTACTGCTAAAACTCCCTTTGCATTATTATGAGAAAAATCAGGATGTAGTTTTACAAAATCTTCAATTAAAGGAACCATTTCTGTTTCTGTACTAATAAGATATTTACCATTTGGTTTTTTAATATATCCAGCTAACTCATTATTTCTATCTAGAACAATTTTTTCTGTTATTCCATTACCTAACATATATTGATTATAATTTATATCATCTATAGATATAATAATTGGTCTTTTTCCTTCTGGTAACAATAATTTTTTTCTTACTGTTAACTTCTTACCACCAACTTCTTTTTCCTCATATACATCTTTGTATGATACAAGTATAAAGTTCCTTTGATATAAGTTATCCAATATTTTTTTAAATTCTTTTGTAGTAACAAACCATTTAGAAAATGTTTTAGATTCATAATCACCATCAAATGCCATTTCTGGATATACGATTAATGGATGTACAAATATATGTTCAATTTTACCTTCATAATACTTACTTGTATTTTCACTTATTTTTGAATTATTTTTTTCATATTCTAAATTTGTATCATAAAAAGCATATGAAAAATTACTGATGGACATAATTATAACTATAGATAATATTATAACCAAATTTTTCATAATATTTCTCCTTCAACATGCTTATAAATAATAAAGCTTATTATATTAAAATAAAAACTTATTACTTACATTCTTTTTATTTATTATGTTTAATTTGTTTATCACTATACACCATATTAATAGTAACATTAATCTAAATTTGTATTTATAAACAAGTTAATACATTTATATCAAGCTTTGTACATACTATTTAGAATTATGATATTATTTTTCCCAAGTATTATTTATAATATGATTTTTTATTTATAATATATTTTAATTTAAAACTTTGAATAAGTATCTTTTTATAAGTATTTTTTCAACTAATTGTTTTTATATTTTATTCTGATAATTTATCTTGTTCTAAAAAAATAGTCTCAAACTCTGTAAGTATTGGAAGTCTTAACAAATGTCATATATTTTTGAATATTCATATCCATACTATGTACACCTCACCTCCATCTGATTTTATCATATTTTATATGATAAACATTCGCTTTTATAATTTATAACCTTATGATACACTATGCACATAGGATTTTAAACGGAAAGGAATGAAATAAATCATGTTTTTTGTAAGTGATATTTATACAGAAGCACCTATTAAATTTGATACTCCATTACAAAAAGAGGTATATAAAATATTACAAAATTTGAATATTGAATTTGAACGTGTTGACACAGATGAAGCAATTACAATGGAGGATTGTATTCAGATTGATAAAAAATTAGATATGAAGATGGTAAAGACTCTATTTCTTTGCAATAGACAAAAAACAGCTTTTTATCTATTTATTATGCCAGGTGATAAACCCTTTAAGTCAGCTAATTTTAGCAATGCATTAGGAGTATCTAGAGTTTCTTTTGCTCCTGCTGAATTGATGGAAAAGATGTTAGGTACTAAAATTGGCGCAGCTACTATTTTCAGTGCTATACTTGACAATGATAATATTATACAAATTGTTTTTGATAAGGATGTTGTCAATGAAGAATGGTATGGATGTAGTGATGGGACTACTACTAGTTATATGAAAATTAAAACAAATCAAGTCATTCACGATTTTTTACCTTTTGTATGTCATACACCATCTATAATTGAATTGTAATATAAAGAAACATTAAAGAAAGATACTTGTATAAAACACAAAACCGCAAAGTCATGATATATTCTACTTTGCGGTCTTATAAAATTAACTTTTGATACTAAGATTCCTAGTTCTGCTATTTTTTAGCGTTCTAAGGACTAATTTTACAAATTCATTCGATATTAAAATAGTTGATGCAAATAGTATTATTTTTATCCACATATTAAAATCTAAAGAAACAGAGTTAAAGAAACTCTGGAACACTTGTGTAAATATTATCTGGATTATACCTGTAACGACTATTATTTGTAATGCCAACTTATTCTTAAAGAAATTAGGTATTGTACTATTAAAGCCAAACTCCCTACAATTCAATGCATTAAAAAGGGCACTGAATGCAAATAAAGAAAATATAACAGTACCTTGTTCATCTGGTGTGGCTCCCAATATATTAAAAGCTGATTGTGTAAATACAATTGTAATTATAAGGATAGCATTTATAATAATGTTTATAGACATAGACCTAGCTATTATTCCAGAGTGTCTATTTATTGGTTTTCTTTTCAACACATAATCTCTAACAGGTTCTAATCCTAATGCAAGAGCTGGAGGACCATCCATTATTATATTTACCCATAATAATTGTATCGTAGTAAATGGCATATCTTTACCAGTAAGTTGAGATATTATAGCAATTATAAATGCTACTATATTTACAGTAAGCTGGAACTGTATAAATCTTTGGAAGTTTTCATAAATACCTCTTCCCCATTTTATTCCCTCTACTATTGTACTAAAACTATCATCAGTCAATATTATATCTGCTGCATTTTTAGATACTTCTGTACCTGAGATTCCCATAGCAATACCAACATCTGCTTGACTAAGAGCTGGAGCATCATTTATACCATCACCTGTTACGGCTACAACCTCACCACTTTTTTGAAGTGCAGAAACTATTCTCATCTTTGTATCTGGTTTACTTCTTGCTACAATAGATATTCCTTTTATTTCTTCTCTTAACTCTTCATCTGTCAGCACATCTATATAGGTTGCTTCAACTGCCTTCTTGCCATCATTCAATAATCCTAATTCATCTCCAATAGCAGTTGCTGTATTGATATTATCACCTGTAAGCATTTTTACATCTACACCTGCATTAAATGCCTTATCAATAGACTCTTTAACTCCTGCTCTCAATGGGTCTACTATTCCTACAAATCCACTAAACACTAAATTTTCTTCCTTCTCATACCCTCTTGGGTTTCCGATTAAATTCAATTCTCCTTCTGAGGTTATTGCAACTTCTGTTCTAGATTTAGTCATCTTTTTATAAGCAAACCCCAATGTTCTCATAGATTTAATTTGTAGTTTTTTAATTTCATCGAGAATACCTTTTTCTATTTTGGGAGTTATTGGGACAATACTTTTTCCTTGTTGTACATAAGAACATCTCTTTAATAATACTTCTGGAGCTCCTTTTGAAAGCAGTATATCCGAATCCTCTTGACGAATTAATGTTGACATTTTCTTTTCCTCTGAGCTAAAGGGGATTTGTGATATTAAATAAGTTTGTTTTCTCATTTCATTATAGTTTTTATCGTTATGATATAAAAGTAATGCACACTCTGTTGCACTTCCAATATATTTAAATGAATTGTCTTCCTTTTCTATATCTGCTGTTGAATTTACTATACAGTTTTGTTCAAAATAACTATTGCTCTGATATTCTCCACTACTTATATATTTACCATCAACATATGCTACTTCTACCATCATCTTATTTTGTGTTAAAGTACCTGTCTTATCAGAACATATTACAGAAACAGAACCTATAGTTTCACAAGCCTCTTTCTTAGTTACTAAAGCATTTATCTTTGCCATCTTTTGCATTGTTATAGCTAAAGTAATATTTATCATGGTTGGCAGACCCTCTGGAACAGTAGCAACTATTAAAGCAATACAAACCATATACGCATTCTTAGCAGGTTCTAATGATTGTAAAAAGGACAAGATACTGCTTGTATCCAAAATTAACAGTCCTTTTCTTTGCATTTGTATAATCATAAACATACACAATAAAGTAGCTATTACCCCTGATATTCCTGCTATTTTAGCACCTAACTTACCCAATTTAATTTGAAGTGGAGTTTGCTGGTCATCATTCGATAAGTTCTGTGCTATCTTACCCATTTCTGTCTTATCACCAATGTGAGTAACAACCATTATCCCTCTACCATATGCTACAAGAGTTCCACCAAATACCATATTGATTTGTTTTGCAGGTATTGTATCTTGTTCGATTATTTCTGTTTTAGAATAAACTACCTCCATATCCAATATAGCATCAGCATTTTTAGCTACATCATCAGATTCTCCTGTTAACATATCTTCTCTAAGTTTTAGATTTATAGATTGTATAAGCCTTCCATCTGCTGGTATCATATCTCCTGTTTCTATATATACAATATCTCCTGGTACTAAATCATTTTTTGATATTTTAACTATCTTTCCATTTCTAAGTACCTTTACCTCTATATTCTCTGTTAATTTTGATAGAGCATGAGCAGCTTTTTTAGATTTCCCTTCAGTTATTATACCTATGGAAATACCAATAAAGATAGCTCCTAAGATACCTAATGCATCATGCAATTCTCCCACAAATGAACTTATCACTGCTGCTCCTATAAGAATTAATATCATAGGTTCTGTCAGACTTTCCCCCAACTCGTCCCAAAATGTTCGGCCTTCCTTTATTGTAAATTCATTTAATCCATATCTAAGCTTCCTCTCTTCCACCTCATTATCATCAAGTCCAACTTCTGGATTTGTCTTTAAGTATTTTAATACTTCTTTGGTAGGTTTATTATAATACCTCATAACTTTATCCCCCTTGTTAATTATCTATAGAGAATTATATGCTTATGATAGCTTGTATATTACTTCTCAAAAAAAATAAGGAGTTGTCTTAAAATTGATTTTTTCTAATCAAATTTTAAGTTCAACTCCTCTTTTAAATTTTCATATGTTATTCTTTATTACTTCTTTATAATAGCTAAATCATTCACTTGTCATGTGACAAGCAACTAGATGATTCTTCTTGTGTTCAAATAATTCTGGCATTTCTTTCCCACAACGTTCTGTTGATACTTTACAACGTTTCACAAAAGGACATCCTTTTTCACAACTTGAAAAACTTTCAACTTCATCTTGTACATCCATTTCTTCCTCTAGTATATTTCTATTATTAGGATTCGTAGTCAAAACTGCACGCAAGAGCATCTGTGTATATGGATGTAAAGGTGTATTGTAAACCTCCTCAGCATTTCCAATTTCCACAATTCTACCAGCATACATCACAGCAATCCTATCAGAAATGTAACGTACCATGCTCAGGTCATGTGAAATAAATAGATAAGTAAGACCAAGCTCCATCTTTAGTTTATATAAAAGATTTATAATCTGACTCTGAATAGAATTATCAAGCGCTGACACTGGTTCATCACATATAATGAAATTCGGCTGAACTACAAGTGCACGTGCTATACTAATCCTTTGTCTTTGCCCTCCTGAAAATTCATGTAGAAAACGTCCTGCATATTCTCGTGAAAGCCCAGTCATTTCTAACAATTCATATACTTTTTGTGTCCTTGCATTTTTATCCAGCATGCCATGAACTTTCAAATTCTCTGCAATAATAGATTCTATGGTCATATATGGGTCTAAAGACATGTATGGGTCTTGAAATATCATTTGTGTATGTTGTGCAAATTCTTTTCTTGCACTCTGTCGATGTAGTTCTAGCTTTTTGCCTTGAAATAATATTTCACCTTCACTTGACGGATATACACCCATAATGATTCTTGCAAGAGTTGATTTCCCACAACCAGATTCTCCAACAAGACCTAAAGTCTCACCTTTATAAATAGTTAGGTTCACATGATTAACAACAATATTCTTGCGCTTTTTTCCTAAAGAGAAGCTCTTGGATACATTATTTAATTCAAGTAATTTTTCCATCACCCAATACCTCCTTTGGAAAACTTTCATGCAGACGCCAACAAGAAGCACTATGGCTATTTGACACTTTAAACAAAGGTGGCTCTTCTTTTAAACAAATCTGCATACAATATGGACATCTCTTTGAAAAAGAACAGCCTACTGGCAAATCAGATAAATTAGGTGGACTTCCCAATATAGATATCCTTTTACCTATATCTCCTGATGTAGGAAGTGTTCTTAATAATGCCTGTGTATATGGATGTGTTGCTCTATTGAAAATATCTTTTACATTACCTTCTTCCACAATCTTTCCAGCATACATTACTGCTACACGTTCTGCTAAATTTGCCACAACTCCAAAGTCATGAGTAATCAAAAGCACAGCTGTTCCCATCTCTTTTCTAATTTTTGCAATAAGTTTCAAGATTTGCAGTTGTGTGGTAACATCAAGGGCTGTTGTAGGTTCATCTGCGATAAGTAGTTTAGGATTACATGCCAAAGCCATAGCAATCATCACACGTTGTCGCATTCCTCCTGAAAATTGATGAGGATACTGTTCTGCTTGTAGAGCGGCCTTTGGTATCTGTACCATTTCAAGTAATCTAACTGCCTCTTGCTTGCAATCAGATAATGACATTTTTTCTTTTCGGTATAGAGATTCAGTAATCTGCTTACCTACTTTCATAGTAGGATTCAAACAAGTTAAAGGGTCTTGAAAAACCATACTTGCTAAGTTACCTCTTATTTGCTCCATATCTTTTTCTGATGCATTCAAAATATCAAAGTTCATAAGTTTCAATTCTTCACCCATAATCTTAGCTGGTGGTGAAGGATTCAACTTCAAAATGGATTGTGCCATTACACTCTTACCACAACCACTTTCACCCACCAATGCAAGAATCTCTCCTCTATTCATAGTAAGTGAAACACCTCGAACTGCACTTACTGTTCCATTATATATCTCAAAAGATACATTTAAATTCCTAATTCTTAGAATATCGTCCATAATCAGCAAATCTCCTTAATCTAGGATTTATGGCATCTTGAAGTTGGTCTCCTAAGAGATTAAAAGAAAGCATTATCAAACAAATGAAGAGTCCTGGCACTGCAAACCTTACTGGATAAGTCTGAAAAACAGCAACACCTTCATTTGCCATGATTCCCAGTGATGGATATGGTGGTGGAACTCCCATTCCCAACATTGATAAGAATGCTTCTGTAAATATAATTTCTGGAATACTCAATGTCATGTGGACAATTATTATCCCTAACATATTAGGAATTAGATGGCAGAAAATAATTCGTCTCATACTTGCTCCCATAGTTTTTGCAGCAATTATAAATTCTCTCTCCATAAGAGAAACTACTTGCACCCTCACCAATCGTGCCATACTAGTCCATCCCACAAGTGTATAGGCTATAATCAAGGTTCCAATTCCTTGTGGAAGCACTGCCATAAGTAAAAGAACAACAACAAGATATGGAATCCCACTAATGATTTCCAATATACGCATCATTACATTATCAACAGTTCCACCTATATATCCAGAAATACTACCATATACTACTCCTACTATTCCATCTATAATAACTACAACTCCTGCTACTAAAAGTGATACTCGTGTCCCATACCAAATACGTACAAAAATATCACGCCCGAGATTATCTGTACCAAAGATATGAGTAAGACCACTAGTTGGGTCTTTGCTAAAAAAAGGTTTATTTGCATATGCCACATTCTGAGATGCAAAATCAAAATTACAAAATATCGTAATACACACTGAACCTATAATCAAAATAAGCATCATTATAAACGATACTACTGCAATTTTATTGTGACACAATATGAATATAGTCTCTCTTGCAAAGCTCATAGATGGGCGTACCAGCTTGTTATTACCCATATCTGAATTGCAACCATCAGCAAAAGCAAAATCTTCATTAACAAGTATTCTTTTATTACTATCTATTTTCCTCACCTCCTAATTTCACACGGGGGTCTATATAACTATTTAAAATATCCACGATTAGGTTACACAACACAAGAAACACACCAAAGAACAATGTTGTTCCTATAATTACTGGATAGTCATTGGCCTGCACTGAGTCTACAAAGTATTTTCCAAGACCTGGAATAGAAAATACATACTCCACAGCAAATGTCCCAGTCAATAGGACTGCTGTCATAGGACCAAGAACTGTTATTACTGGCATTAATGCATTACGTAAACAATGATGAAGAACAATATCTTTTTTCTTAATTCCTTTCACCTTTGCTGTACGAATATAGTCTTGACTAAGTACATCAAGCATACTAGAACGCATTAATCTTCCAATACTCGCCATAGAGCCAAAAGCTAGCGCAAATGCAGGTAAAATCTTACTATTTTCACTTCCCCATCCTATAATTGCAAAAAAACGAATACCTGTAAATTGAAATAACACGATTCCAAAAAAATATTGTAATAGCGCACCCATAATAAATGATGGAACAGACACTCCAAGAAGTACCAAAATCATCGTCAACGTGTCCCACTTTGTTCTATGCTTCAAAGCTGCTGCTATCCCTGACAAAATACCCAAAATGATTGCAAAAATCAAAGCCCGTATTCCCAGTTCCAAAGAAACTGGGAATGCCTGGGCTATGATATCTGTTACTTGACGACCAGATACAATTGAGGAACCAAGGTCTCCATGTATCAAGTTGTTCACATATATTCCATACTGCTCCAATATAGGCTTATCTAAACCATACTTTGTAGCTAAAGCAGCTTTTACATCAGGATTAAGTACCTTAACCCCAGAGAAAGGGTCTCCTGGAAGCATCTGCATCAGTAAAAATGTAATGGAAATTAAAACCCAAACAGTAAGTACCGAATAAAGAAGGCGCTTACCGATATATCTCATCTGTAAAGACATATTGTCTACTCCTGTCCCATTTTTTATTTAATATGTGCATTCAAAACGTTAAAGAATTGAAATGGTGTACGTACTAGACCAACTAATTTATCAGAAACAGCATAAGTAGTACATGTAAAATACATTGGTCCTATAACCATATCATCTATTAGAATTTTTTCTGCCTGTATCAGTATCTCTTGACGTTTTCTAGGGTCACTCTCATTAATAGAATCCTCAATCAACTTATCATACTTTGGATTGGAATACTTTACATGATTATTCATATTTTCTGTTGTATAGTTTTCCAAAAATGTAATTGCATCATTTTCAGAAGGTCCCCATCCATCCATCGCAAAGCTATAATCACCATTTGTCATTGCTTCAGACAAAGCTTTCACTGCTGTAAATTTAAGTTCTACATCCAGCCCAAGATTTTCCTTCCATTGTTGTTGCAGATAGGCAGCCTGATTCTGATTATATGTTGTATCTGATGCCCAAAATACAAGTTTAATATCTTTTTTATCTTTACCAAGTTCTTGTAATGCCTTATTAAGGTGTTCATTTGCTTTACCTTTATCGTACTTAAATAGGCTACCACGTTTTTCTGCATAACTTGTGCCCTCGACACCTTTTATAACATCTGGTACAAAACCATCAGCTGCTATGGAACCGTCATTAATTACATTATCAAGCAGACTCTGTACATCAACAGAATATGAAAGTGCTTTTCTTAAATTTATGTTAGAGAGATACTTATCTTGTGTATTAAAGCTTAAATACCAAGACCCTCCATCTATATATGATTGAACAGCATCTTTACTTTTTTCTTTCACAAGTTTAATTTGCTCATTATATAGGCTACAAAGGTCAATTTCTCCAGCAGTAAATGCATTCAAACTAGTATTTGCATCTCCTATCATAACCAACTTCATTTTAGGAATATTAATTTTTGATGCATTATAATATTCCTCAGATTTTTCCATTGTAATATGGTCATCATGTACCCATTCTGTTATTTTATATGCTCCATTTGTCACCATTTTATCAGCGTCCTTAGCATACTGTTTATCACCAATTTTCTCATATGCCTTCTGATTTATTGGCAAGAAGTATGGCTGTGACAAATAAAACAAACCATTAGGCATTGGATGAGACCATTGAATTTCTAATGTATAGTCATCTAGCACCTTTAATCCAAGCTGTGATTCGTCAACCTCTCCTTTATAGAAAGCTTCTCCATTTTTAATATTCTTATATAGATATGCAGCAAATATGCTTCCAGTAGAAGGTTTCATCTGTGTAATCCAAGAATAGTAAAAATCGTTTGCAGTTACTGAGTCTCCATTTGACCATTTTGCATCTTTTTTCAAGTGCATTGTATAAGTTGTATCAGTATCATTTATATCCCAACTTTCTGCTAAATCAGCTACTGGCTCATCCTTGTCATTCAACTTTGTAAACCCAGACATACAATGATAGAGAATACTTTGGGCAATAGTATCACTCATTCTCATTGGATTCAATTCTGTAGGCTCTGATGTAACATTTAATGTTACCATATCCTTTCCTTGAGTCCCCTGAAACACTGAACCTTGTGTTGTATCTCCTGGCTTAGATGTAGCACATGCAGCCAAATTAAGTGCAAGCATAGCTACTACTAATAGAGTTATAATCTTTTTGAATCTCATATTTCTCCCCCTCACAAATAATTAATTTTTATAATTCCTTAAAGTCACTCTATGAATCCAATATCATATTGAATGAATCAATTGACATAGGTTTATAGTAATAATAGCCTTGAACCATATCACACCCATATTCTTTTAAACACTCTATATGTTCTTCAGACTCTACACCTTCAGCAATAACTTTCATATTTAAAGAATGAATTAAATCTATAATGGTCTTTATTACTAAACTGCTATTACCATTTAAGTTGTTTAAAAAAAACTGACGGTCCATCTTGATAATATCAAAACGAGCATTAAGCAATACATTAAAAGAAGAATATCCATCTCCAAAATCATCTAGTGAACATGTAAACCCATATTCCTTGAAATCTGATACTATTTTTTTCAAACGCTCAGTATCATTTAAAGAAATTGACTCCATAAATTCGATTTCAATATATTTCTTTGGAATATTATATTTTTCAAACACATCAATGTAGTCTTTAACAATCCTTGGATCATAAAAGTGTGACTTTGAAATATTAAAACTTATTGGCACAACCTTCTGATTGTTTTTTATTCTTGTATCCAGATACTGACACATCTGTTCAAAAGTATCAATATCAATTAATATAATGTAGCTATTTTGGTTCAAAATAGGAAGAAATTTATATAATGGAATACTATTTCCATCCTTATCAAACCAACGAAGTAGTGCCTCCGCACCTATGACTTCTCCACTTATTAAACTAACTTTTGGTTGTAGATATGTAACAAATTCATAATCTTTATATGCATTGGCTGTATCTATTTCCAGTTTCATACGATTCATATAACTCTTATAAAAAGATTCCTCATAAAGTTCTACACAGGAACTTCTATTAAATAAAGTTTCACTTTCTTTTCTACACAGATTTGCATAATTTAATGCATCATAAAATGTGACTTTTGGGTCAACAATCACATAAACCCCCATAGACATAAAAAGATTTCTATAAATTCGCTCATCATCTATGCGGTACAATATGTCTATTAGTGGTATCAATCGTTCATATATAAGATAATTAGAATCATCGCACTTTAACAAAAGAACAAAGTTATCTGCATATAGGTATCCAGTATATTCTTTTTCTTCCAAAAACATCATTATTTTTTGAAAGACCAATGTCAGGATTTCATCTCCTGCTTTACTTCCATAATTTGTATTAAAATAACGAAAATTTTTAATGTTTAGTTGTATTAATGCATATTTTTCCTCGCTACCTTTTATATCACAATATTTTTCCAAAATATATGAAGTATCATATTTTAAGGTGATATTATTTTCCATTTCCATCACGATTAACTCCTTTGTTTATAAATTGTATATACATTTCTTCCCTTCTTTTTAGATTGGTATAAAGCTAAGTCAGCTTTTTTAATAAGAGTTAATTCATCACAACCATGCACATGCATCTCATTATATATCCCAAAAGATAAAGTAAGTTGTTTGGAATTTTTACTTTTTAAATGTACAATGTTTTTGTCTTTCAGTTCTTTTTGAACTGACTTAACAAATGTAATAATTTCATCATCACTTCTATCTACAAATATGCATGTGAATTCATCTCCTCCATATCGTGCAGTAAAAGCATTGTCTGGCAAGTTCTTCTTTAATAAATTAGCAACTTCTTTTATTACCTCATCGCCTTTTGAATGACCATAGTAGTCATTATATTCTTTAAAAAAATCTATATCAACCATAACATATCCAATAGATAAAGTCCCATCATCTTGGATTAATTTACTGATAACTTTACTGCTGTATCTTCGATTATAAATTTTTGTAAGTTCATCTATATCTGCTACTACTTGTAAACTAGCTTGCTTTTTCAACATGAGATTCTGTTCTTTTTCTGTTTCATATAGAGAAATAAGGCTTTTAAAGCTTTCTCTTGTTGATATTTTACTTGCCATTTCCCCTTTTAATATAGTCTCGTAAAAAGTTTCATAAAGTTCATCAGTTTCATGACCAAATAAAATTGCATATTGGACATGTAATTCTTGAATCTTTATCATTATATCCTGATCTGCATTTTTATACAGTGTATCTAATTGTTTTAAACACCATGTTGCATTTTCTTCTCTCTTCAACAAAAGTAAAAATTCCATCAGATTTAAATAAATAGATTTCAGTAAAAACGCATCCTCTTTACTTTTAATCAACTTTTTTATCAAATTATCTATTTTATGTAATGCTTCTATTTCCTTATTTTCTAATAATAAGAGACGTATTTCCCCTTCCATAAATAACAAAGGTAAAATGCCAACTTCACATTTTACACTTAAACATTCCTCATGATATTTTCTAGCTTTATCCAATTCTCCTTGGACACAATAAAGATGTAATAGGTTGACAAGTATAGATTTATAATAAAAGACCACATTTTTCATAGGAACCTCTTTTATAACATCTAATGCTCTTGTATAGAATTGTTCTGCAACTGTATATACACCACTTGTGTAAAGTATGTCTGCAATATTGTTATAGAAAATAGCACATGATTTTTTATCTTTAATTTTATAAGCAGTTTGAATACCTTTTAAATATATAGTAAGTGCTGCTATTTCATCACAAATAGTAATATTTCGCAAACCCTCTATTTTAAAATATTCAATTAAAACATCAAAATAGTTTTTATTCTCAGCGAGTTCTCTTGCCTTCTCTGAATGAAAATTATAAGCATCTACATCCCATTTCATTTGAAAATATTGTGCTAAATACACATGAGCTAATGCTTGTCCATAGAAACAGTTTAACTGTTCTGATATCGTCAATAATCTATCACAATCATGTTTATTAAATCTAAGACTATGTTCGAAACGGTGCTGAATTCGCTCAATTATCAATTGAATTTGTTCAAATAGTACATTATAGTTATTCATTATGCACCCCTTCCATAGAAATTATTGATTTAGAGTTATTTCTACCATTATTCTTTACAACATATAGTGCTTTGTCCACTTCATCAAATAAATTAAGTAAATCCACTTTAGTTGAAACGGTCTTATTTCCATAGCCAATTGACAATGTTATTATTTTTGAACATCGTGAATGTATATGTTCAATATTTTTTTCTTTTATTGCTTCTTTTATTTGATTCACATATTCATCCATTTGTTCAAAGTTCAAATCCCAACTAAGGCAGATAAATTCGTCACCACCATAGCGAAAGATGGCCATTTGTTCATTTGCCTTCTCTTTTAAGGTACTAGCTACTTGTTTTAATATTTCATCTCCTGCTAAATGCCCATAATAATCATTGTATTCTTTAAAGTAATCAATATCAAATATTGCAAGACCGATATTTGTATATTTATTGCTATTGATAATTTCATCTTGCTTAATATTAAAATAATAACGATTATATATATTAGTCAATTCATCATAATTTACAAGGTCATACAATTCTTTTAATACTTTTTTTGATTGATTATACTTAGTATAGGTATCATTTAATTCAATTTTTGCAACTAAACCTTCGATTTTTAATAGATTTACTTGAGCCTGTGCTTTTAAATATAAATCGTAGTACTCACGATAATGGTAATATAGTTCTTGTTTTGTCTCAAACCTCTGTGAGTACTGAATATTCAACTTACACAACTTCAATAAAGGCTCTGGCTCATCTTCTTTTATTAGCTCTCGTAAGGCTTGTAATAATTCACTTGATTTGATTTGATTTTTAATATGTATCATTGATTCCAATGCATTCATCAAAAACTCTATGATATAAATTCGATTTGGAAAAGTCATAATTCCATCATTGAACATTTCCTGTAAATAATATAAACTCTTTTCTTCATCCTTTATCTCTGAATAATAAAGCAAATATGCATAATCAACATATAATTTTAAATCTTTATCTTCAAAGGGAAGTGAACTCAATTCTTCAATAGTTGATTTCATAAGTTCAAGTTTACCTAATTTTAAATATACATTAATGAAATTAATTAATAGTATTCTCAGAAAGCGTGGTTTTGTATTTGGCAAAGAACGTAATACTTCCATCGCTTTATCTAAATAAAGCAATGCTTCATCATATAGTTCATAGTCCAAATAATGAGCACTAATATTTCCATAATTCATACCAATTCGGTATTTGATATCTAATTTTTCAGAAACATCCAGAGCTTTTAAAGTGTATTTAAATGCAGATTGTTTATCATATGAATTTGAAAAAAGTAAACTATATAATGAATAAAACTTTTCTAATAACTCACTTGGATTCTTTTCATTGATATACTCTTGTGCATACTCCAATTCTTTTGATACACATTTCATATTTGATTCTACATAGAAATAATAATCGGCACGCCATATATATCCAAAAGCCACACTTTGCCAATCTTTACTTTCTTTTGCAAGCGAAATCAGTTTATCACAAAGCCCACAAACAACATCATCGTTTACATTAATGTTTTCATGTATTTTTCTCTTTAATTCCTCAATTTCACACAAAGTATAGTTTTCAATCATGACATTACTCCAAATTCATTTTTTATAACATTATAACACGCAAGCATAGCTTTCCACAATGAGATATCAATTTGTGTCTCATAAGTATTAAACAGATATATGATTATCTCTTGTAGTAATTAATATACCTTTTTTGCCTTAGATATCAATAACTTATAGATTCTTATAAGAACTGTATTGGTATAATAATTATTTTAGTTTATAATTATAGTACCATGTGTTTATAATACCTTTATTTGCCACAATTATAATCTAGTTTTTGCTTTTTTACAGAGCAAGTATCACATAAATTAAAAGTAATCAATAAGCATGTTTTTATTTTTTGTACAAATTTTATACAAAAAAAGGAGATGATTCAAATTTTATTTTGAGGCATCCCCTTATAGTAATTATATATTATTAGGTTTTATGTTATAGGCTTTATAAGTTGTGGGTTATATAAATCAATATACTTAATCTTCAAAATACCCTTCTGGATATAATGGGAACTTAGATATAAGCTCCTGAGCTTCCTCTTTACAATCATCTAATACTTCTTTATTATCAATATTTTCTGCTACCTTATTCATTATTCCTGCTATCTGTATAACTTCTTTCTCTTTAAGGCCTCTTTGAGATATTGATGTAAGACCTATACGAACACCACTAGTTACAAATGGTGACTGTGGGTCATCAGGTATAACATTTTTATTAACTGTTATTCCTACATATTCAAGAGCTTTTTCAAATTGTTTTCCTGTAAGATTTTTGCTTCTTAAATCAACCATAACTATATGGTTATCAGTTCCTCCACTTACAATGCTAAAACCATGTGAAATAAGTTCAGATGCTAAGGTTTGAGCATTTACTACCACTTGTTCCATTATTTGTTTAAATTTATCTGTACTCAAGTATAATAGTGAAAAGGCTTTCGCTGCAACTGTATTAAGATGTATAGAACCTAATGTTCCTGGAAAAACACCTTTATCAAGTTTCTTTGCATGTTCAGCTTTGCAAAGTACAATACCACTTCTTGGTCCACAGAAAGTTTTTGTTGTAGATGAAGAAACAAAATCTGCATAAGGTACAGGACTAGGAATTACTTTTGCAGCTACCAATCCTGCAACATGTGCCATATCTACCATAAAGTAAGCCCCTACTTCTTTTGCAACCTTTGATATTCTTTCATAGTCTATTAATCTTGGATATGAACTTGCTCCTGCAATTATCAACTTTGGTTTACATTCTTTTGCCTTTGCTTCAAGAGCATCATAATCTATACGTCCAGTACCTGGGTCTACTCCATAAAACTCATATTTATAAATATCATGTAAAAAGTTAACTGTACTACCATGTGTTAAGTGTCCACCTTGGTCAAGACGCATACTTAAAACAGTATCATTTGGTTTTAATATTGATGAATATACACAATAATTGGCTGTAGAGCCTGAATATGGCTGTACATTTACATGTTCTGCTCCAAATACTTCTTTTGCACGTTTGATTGCTAGAGTTTCAAGTTTATCTGCTTCTTCAGAACCTGCTTGAAAACGAGCACCTGGATAACCTTCTTCAGTTTTATTTGTAAATACACATCCACTTAATTCAAGTACTTCTGTTGGTGCTGTGCTTTCAGAAGCTATCATTTCAATATTATGCTCTTGTCTAACTAACTCCCCAGCCACAATGTTATATAACTCTGGGTCTGAAATTTTTGTTGTTTTTAACATAATAACACCCCTTTTTAATTTAATTATTTTTATAAATTTAATTTAACTTTGTTTATATTTATATTTTACTACATTATTTAAATTAAATATATTATCATATCTTGCAATTTATTTAACTATTTTGACTTTTTAAGTTTAGATTATATAAAAATTTCTTTAACTAGAAACTATTCATTAGTGCCTCTATTCCTGACTTTGTGTTGATTTTTCTCTACATGTGACTGCTTTATATACCATACAAACTAAAATCAAAAGTCCCATATAACCTGTATATGGATATAAAATATTTACAAGTTTACCAAATGGTAAAAAACCACCTATACAAGCCAAAATAGCTATTACTGTTGTTACAAGTTTAAATTTAGGGTGTTCATCTTCAACTATTCTATTAGTTACAGACCATAAAAGTGGAACAGCTGTTGTATAAATACCTAATATAAGTGCAACTGAGAAAAGCACACCCACAATAGGGGATATATTATCTGCTAAATAAAGTGATGGTATTTCTTTCATATATAGATTTCCTATATCTGAAATCATAGCTAAATACATAACAATTCCAGCAGTCATAAATACTACTCCACCTAATAGACCTCCCCAGAAAGCATCCTTTTTACTTTCAATAGAAGCCCCCATACCTGTTAAAAAAACAATCATTACAATAATATTTAATGTATTATATATTACACCTGAAACTATTGGACTTCCTGATGCTTTTGTAACTTCAATATTCTTCATAGCTTCTCCAACCATAGATAACCCATCGAAATGTTTGAATAAGCTTATTAACCCAACAGCAATTGTAAATACTGCTATTACTGGTCCAATACGACCAAGTATACCTACTAATTTTTCTAGACCCATAGATACTGTAATTAATGTAGCTACTGCCATTAAAACTCTTCCCAAATAAGGATTTATGCCATAGTATTCAGTTAAAGTTGAACCTGCACCTGAAATCATTACTATAAGAATTCCAAATAAAAATATTGGGCTAAACCATTCATAAAATTTTCCTAAAATTTTTCCACAATAAAAAGTGTAAATTCTAGTTGGTTCCTTAAGTTTTAACTCTCTACCTCTAGTTATAACTTCAGCACCAAGAAATGAAAATAATACCATTGATATTAATGCTCCAACTAGACCCATATACCCTTGAGAGGCAAAAAATTGGAGTATTTCTTGACCTGTTGCAAATCCAGAACCAATTGCCGTTGCTAAATAAGCTCCTGCAATACAGATAATATTTTTCACATTCACTTTGTCTGACATATTAAATTACCTCCATTATAAAGTTACCTTCTTCAACAAATATAAATCCTTAGTAAATTAAATGAAAATTCTGTCTTTTCGGAACAGTATTTGATTTACTTTCTTATTTTATATATCTTTTTTTTTATTTATATATATTTTTTTATATAAATAGGTATAGCTTTTATAAGGTTTAATATTATTAAATATGTTTAAAGCGCTTTAATTTTTACTATAATTAAAGTATACTTATTCAGACACTCTCAAACAATTATCTATATTGACTTTTTATTTATCAATTTCAATTTTTAGTATTTAATTTATAGACCTTTGGAGTCATTCCTTTTTCTATCTTAAAATTTTTATAGAAATTATTTAGACTATTATAACCAACCATTTCTGCAATCTCATTTATACTTTTTGTAGTATTTTCAAGTAACTCAATTGACTTCTCTATTCTTATATGATTTAGATATGATATAAAAGTTGTATTCAAATTACTTTTAAAAATCCTAGATATATTAGATGGATTAGTTAAAAATAACTTAGCACAATCATTTAGTTTTAAATCCTTACTATAATTTAAATTTATATACTCTAGTATCTCATTTAATAAATTATTATTAGTATATTGATAGCCAATAATATTTTCTATAGTCTTATTAAACTCGTCCATGTCTAATGGTTTAAGAAGTATATCTTTCACATTTAATCTCAAGGCTTTTTGCGCATATTCAAAATAATCAAAAGCAGTTATTACCACAAAGTTTATTTTTTTAGATAGGTGAGATGTTTTTTCTATTACTTCTAACCCATTATATATGGGCATCTGAATATCTATAAACACTATGTCTGGCTCTAAATCAATTATTTTATCTACTGCTTCATCACCAGATGTTGCTTTACCAACAATCTTTATCGGCATATCTTTCATTTCTATAAAATGTGTTATTATTTTTAAAACAGCTTCTTCATCATCTATTATTAGTGCTCTTCTCATGAGAATTCCTCCCTTTTAGCTTAATAATATAAAAAAGTAAGATATATAAAACAACATAAAAACATCTAATATATTTCTTAACATTTATAAAACTCATTAACTTTAAACAAGCTCTATTCATATTCCTTACAATTTTCAATAGGAATTTTAATCATTATGTAAGTACCCTCTTTATCACTTGACTTTATGTCCATCTGAACCTCCCATGACTAAAGTCACAGGATTCCTGCTTCATAGAATTTTGCATACTAAAATATGTCTTACCAATTCTCCACAGGCTATCCCCGTAGTTCCTACGGTTCTTACATAAGTTATTTATTTTAAACTGTTATTAGTCTTAATCCTTCTTTTAG